>QHSC01000203.1 GCA_003220345.1 Candidatus Rokuibacteriota bacterium
GTTGAGGGCGACGATGCTGGGCCGCCCCGTCAGCTCGAGCTCGGTGAGCAGCGACTCGACGGCCGCCATCTGCTCTTCGAGCCCGGGATGGCTCGCGTCCACCACGTGCACGAGGACATCGGCCTCCTCGAGCTCCTCGAGGGTGGCCTTGAAGGCGGCGATCAGCTGATGCGGCAGCTTGCGGATGAAGCCGACGGTGTCGGTCAGGATGAAGGGCGCATGGCCCGCGCGCGAGACAAGCCGCGCCGTCGGATCCAGGGTCACGAAAAGCTGGTCGGCGGCCATGTGGCCCGCGCCCGTGAGCTGGTTGAGCAGCGTGGTCTTGCCCGCGTTGGTGTAGCCGACGAGGGCGGCCACGGGCAGCCCGGAGGCTTTGCGCCGGTCGCGCAAGAGTCGCCGATGGGTGCGGACGCGGTTGAGATCGCCGCGGATCTTCTGGATCCGGTGGCGGATCATGCGGCGATCGGACTCGAGCTGGGTCTCGCCCGGGCCCCGCGTGCCGATGCCGCCGCCCAGGCGCTCCAGGTGCTTCCACTGGCCCACGAGGCGCGGGAGCAGATAGGAGAGCTGGGCCAGCTCGACCTGGAGCTTGCCCTCCATGGTCCGCGCCCGCTGGGCGAAGATGTCCAGGATGAGGGCGGTGCGATCGATGACCTTGAGGCCGAGCGACCCCCCGAGGTTTCGCTCCTGGATGGGGGAGAGCGAATCGTCGGAGATCACGAGGTTGGCGGCCTGTCGCTCGGACGAGGTCTTGAGCTCGTCGACCTTGCCTTTCCCGAAATAGAGCTTGGGCGTTGGCGCCGCGCGTTCCTGGGTGACGCGGCCCACCACCTCCGCCCCCGCCGACTCGGCCAGGCGGCCGAGCTCGTCGAGCGATTCCTCGACCTCGAAGCGCCGCTGCTTGGGCAGTCTCAGCGCCGCGAGCAACGCTCTCTCCCTTTGCCGTACCCCCCGTCGCGTCACTTCCATTCGTTCACTCGGTCCATCCCTCCCGTGTGATGAGCTTGCCGATGGCCTCGGCCGTGCCCTCGATACCGCCCGCCCGATCCACGTCGAGCCAGTGGATCTCGGCGTCCCGCTGGAACCACGTCATCTGACGCTTGGCGTAGCGCTGGGTGTCTCGGACCATGAGCCGCGTCGCCTCGGCCTCGTCCAGCCGCCCGCTCGCCACCGCGACGAATTGCCGGTACCCGATCCCGTTCATGCCCGGTGACCCGTCATCATAACCCGCGGCCAGGAGCCCGCGCACCTCATCCATCATCCCACGGGCGACCATTCCTTCAACCCGATCCTTGAGAGATTGGTTGAGGATGCGACGCTCCCGTGACAGGCCGATGGCGAGGACGCGCCAGGGCGGTCTACTCCGCCCCCAGCCGCCTCCGTCCTGGGCCCCGACGGGGCCGCGCGCCGCATGCTTCTCGAGGGCACGGATGATGCGGATCCGGTCGTTGGGATGAAGATGCGCGGCGGCGGACGGATCGACCGCGGCGAGCCTCCCGTGGAGGGCGAGGTTCCCCTCTTGCCGGGCCACAGCCTCGAACGAGCTCCGGAGCTCGGGATCGGCGGGAGGCGCCGCGTCGAGTCCCTTCAGCAAAGCGCGGACGTAGAGGCCGGTGCCGCCCACCACCGCGGGGAGCTTCTCGCGCGCGCGGATGTCCCCGATCGCCTCGAGGGCCTCCCGGCGGAACCGCGCGGCGTGATAGCGCTCGTCGGGGCGGATCAGGTCCAGGAGATGATGCTTCACCGCGGCCCGCTCGGCGGGCGTGGGCTTGCCCGTGCCGACATCCATCCCCTGATAGACCTGACGGGAATCCGCGCTCACGATCTCCAGGGCCAGACGCCGGCCCAGGCGGACCGCCACCGCCGTCTTGCCGACGCCCGTCGGCCCCACGATCACGAGGAGCGGCGGCCTCATCACCATGTGCGACGAAGCTCCCGCTTGATCTCCTTGAGGGAGAGACGGGAGACGATGGGCCGCCCGTGCGGGCAGAAGTACGGTGTGTCGGTTCCGGAAAGATCAGCGATGAGGCGGGCCATTTCTTCGCGCTGCAGGGGGGCATGCGCCTTGATCGCCGCGTGGCAGGCCACGAAGCTGAGGGCGCGGTCGATGAGCGGCGCGCTCTCGCCCGTCGAGACCCCGCCCACCTCGCCCAGCAGCTCTTCGATCAGACGTCGCGGCTCCTCGCCCTTGAGCAGCGACGGCACGCCGCGCAGGAGCACGCTCCGCCCTCCGAACTCTTCGAGCGCGAAGCCCAGGCGGCCCAGGTCGGACGCCCATTGCTGGAGGAGCGCGCTCTGCCCTGGCCCGAGATCGAGCGATTGCGGGAAGAGGAGGGCCTGCGAGGGCAGCGGTCCCGCGAGCAGGTCGCGGCGCAGGTGCTCGAAGAGCACGCGCTCGTGGGCCACGTGCTGATCGATGAAGAAGACTTCTTCCTCGCTCGCCGAGACGATGAAGGTGTCCTGGAGCTGCCCCACCACGAGGCCGAATCGTCCCGGCCCACCCGAGCCGAAAGCCGCCGGGGTCTCCTGGAAGAGCCCGGCCTGGGGAAAGCTCGTGGACTCGGAGGAGGACGTGAGCGCCTGGTCGAGGTCCATGTCGGGGCTGGTGAGCCCTTGCTGCGGCTGTACGACGCGCCGGGAGCGCAGGGCGTCCTGGACGGCGAGGAAGACCGCCTCCTGGACGAGCCGTGGAGACCGGAAGCGCACCCAGGCCTTGGTCGGATGGACGTTGACGTCGAGCTCCTGGAGAGGCATGGAGATGATCAGCACGGCGGAGGGAAACTCGTGGCGGGCGAGCATGGGACGGTACGCTTCGATCAAGGTCTGCAGGAGCGCGGTGTCTCGCACCGCGCGGCCGTTGACGATGAGGGTCATCTCGTCTCGGTTTCCGCGCGCGAGCTGCGGGGGGACGGCGAGCCCCTCGACCCTGACACTGCCCTGCGTCCTGTCCACCTCGAGCATGGCCTGAGCCAGCTCGAATCCCCGGAGCGCCCCCACGCGGTCGCGCAGCGAGCGGGCGGCGGGCGCCATGAGGGTGACGCGCCCATTGTGGATGACGCGCAGGTGCAGGTCTGGTCTCGCCAGGGCGAGGCCTTCCAGCAGACGCAGCGCCGCCGCCAGCTCGGCGGGCGCGCTCCGGAGAAACTTGAGCCGGGCCGGCGTGTTGAAGAAGAGGTCCTGGGTCTCCACGGTGGTGCCGGGCTGCGCCTCGATGGCGAGCCGATCGACGACTTCCCCGCCCGCTCCTCGCACGAGCGCGCCCGTGGTTGCTCCCCGCGGACACGAGGTGATCTGGAACCGGCTCACCGCGCAGATGGCGGGCAGCGCCTCGCCCCGGAAGCCGAGGGAGGCGATGGCGGCGAGGTCGGCTTCGTCCGCGATCTTGGAGGTGGCGTGCCGCAGAAGGGCCAGGTCGATGTCGCCCGCGTCCATGCCGAGGCCGTCGTCGCTGACGCGGATGAGCTGGCGTCCGGCGTCCTTCAGCTCGACGGTGATGGCGGTGCTGCCGGCGTCGATGGCGTTCTCGACCAGCTCCTTGACCACCGAGGAGGGGCGCTCCACCACCTCGCCCGCGGCGATCTTGTTCACGAGGTGCTCGGGCAGGAGGCGGATGCGGCTCATGGCTGGGAGCGCAGCCGCTGCTGCCACTCGTGGAGGAGATTGAGGGCCTGGAGCGGGGTGAGCGTGGAAAGCTCGAGGGCGAGCAGCTCCTTCAGCACGGGATCGGGCGCCGAGGGGAAGAGTCCGAGCTGGGCGCTCTCGAGACCGCCCGGGGCCTCGGCGGAGACGGGCGCGCGGCCGCTCTGGCTGAGCTCGCCGAGAATCTCCCGCGCCCGCGCGATGACGCCCGCGGGCAGGCCGGCGAGCCGCGCGACCTGGATGCCGTAGGAGCGGTCCGTCCCCCCCGGGCGAACCTTGTGGAGGAAGATGATCTCGTCGTTCCATTCCTTGACGGCCACGTGGAAATTCCTCACCCGCGGGAGGAGCGACGCCAGGGCCGTCAGCTCGTGATAGTGGGTGGCGAAGAGCACCTTCGCCCCCCGCCCCCGCTCGTGGAGCTCTTCCGTCACCGCCCACGCGATGGCCAGCCCGTCGAAGGTCGAGGTGCCGCGTCCCACCTCGTCGAGCAGTATGAGGCTTCGCTCGGTGGCATTGTGAAGAATGCTCGCCGTCTCGACCATCTCCACGAGAAAGGTGCTCTGGCCGCGGGCGACGTTGTCCTGCGCGCCCACCCGCGTGAGGACGCGATCCACCACGCCGATCCGCGCCGAGCGCGCAGGCACGAAGCCGCCCACCTGGGCCAGGATCACCAGGAGAGCCGACTGGCGCATGAAGACGCTCTTGCCGCTCATGTTCGGCCCCGTGAGGATGAGGACCTGCTCGCGGGCGGGATCGAGAAGCAAGTCGTTGGGCGTGAAGGGCCGCTCGGCCGCCGCGTCGAGGACGGGATGGCGTCCGTCGCGGATGTCGAGGACGAGTCCGTCGTCCACCTCGGGCCGGACGTACCCGCGCTCGTGGGCGACCTCGGCGAGCGAGGCGAGGGCGTCGAGGGCGGCCACGGCGCGCGCCGTGCTCAGGAGAGCTTCCGCTTCCGCGGCCACGGCCGCGCGCACCTCCTGGAACAGCTCGAGCTCGAGACGCGCCATGCGCTCCTCCGCGCCCAGGACCCTGCCCTCGTGCTCCTTGAGCTCGGCGGTGATGTAACGCTCCGCCCCCACGAGGGTCTGCCGCCGGACGTACTCCTCCGGAACCTTGGCCGCGTGCGTGTTCGAGATCTCGATGCCGTAGCCGAAGACCCGGTTGAAGCGGACACGCAGCGTGGGGATCTGGGTGCGCTGGCGCTCGCGCGTCTCCAGCGAGGCGATCCACTGTCGCGCCTCCTGGGCGCCCCCCTTGATCTCCTGGAGCTCGGCCGAGAACGTCTCCCGGATGAGGCCGCCTTCCTTGAGACCGAGGGGCGGGTCGTCCTCGAGGGCCTCGGCGAGGAGCGTGGCGAGAGCGGGCAGAGTGGCCATCTCCTCACCGAGCGAGGCCGAGACGAAGCCCGGCAGCTGGGCGAGCTCCGCGCGGAGCTGCGGGATGGCGGCCAGGCAGCCCCGAAGGCCCACGAGGTCGCGGGCGTGGGCCTGCCCGAGCGCGGCCCGACTTGCGAGGCGCTCGAGATCGCCGATGGCGCGCAGGCGCGCGCGCAGGGCGGCCCGCCGCGCCGGCTCCTCGACCAGGGCCGCCACCGCCGCCTGGCGCCGCGCGATGGCTCCGGTGTCGACGAGCGGCCGGAGGAGCCACTGCCGGAGGAGGCGGGCGCCCATGGGCGTCTCCGTCCTGTCCACGGTCGCCAGGAGCGAGCCACGCGCGCTCCCCTCCTGGGCGGTCTCGAAGAGCTCGAGGGTGGCCACGGCGGTGGGATCGAGGACCATGGTATCGCCCGGGACGAGTCGCTGCAGCCGCGTGAGATGGCCCAGCGCCTCGCCCTGGGTCTCGCGGAGATAGGCGAGCGCGCCGCCGGCGGCCTGAAGCCCCGCGGTCATGTCGCCCACTCCGAAGCTCTCGAGGGTCGTCACCTTGAGCTGGGCGGCCAGCGCCTCCCGAGCCGGCTTGAGAGAGAACCACGAGGACTCCCCATGCGTCACGGGGAGGCCGAGGCCGCCCAGCCTGGCCGCGAGGGTCTCGTCGCCGTCCCGGGCGAGCAGCACCTCGGCCGGCCGCCTGAGCAGGGCCGCCTCCAGGAGGGCGCCGCCGTCGTCCGAGCCCTCCCCTGCCCAGAAGTCCCCGGTGGAGACGTCCACGAGGGCGAGGCCCAGAGTGGCGCGCGGGCCCGCCCGGTGGACGGCCAGGAGATAGTTGTTGGCCGCGCCGTCGAGGTGCTGGAGATCCGTGATCGTGCCCGGGGTCACGATGCGCACGACCTCGCGGCGCACCAGCTTCTTGCCCTTGGCCGCCGCCTCCATCTGCTCGCACACCGCCACCTTCCGGCCCGCGCGGATCAAGCGCGCGATATACGTCTCGGCGGCGTGATGCGGGATGCCCGCCATGGGAATGGCGCCCTCGCCCTTCTGCCGCGAGGTCAGGGTGAGCTGAAGGAGGCGTGCCCCCAGATGGGCGTCCTCGAAGAACATCTCGTAGAAATCGCCGAGGCGGAACAGCAGGAGGTAGTCCGGGTAGCGCTGCTTCAGCTCCCGGTATTGCCGCATCATGGGCGACAGCTCGGCCGAGAGGTCCCTCACGCTCCGAGCGCCGCGGTGAGCCGATCGTACGTGGTGTCGAGGGTCTCGGGGAGCACCCTCGTGTCGCCGATCACGGGCATGAAGTTCGTGTCCCCGTTCCAGCGAGGGACCACGTGGAGGTGGAGGTGTCCGAGTACGCCGGCACCGGCAACGCGTCCCTGGTTGGCGCCCAGGTTGAACCCGTCGGGGTGATAGGCGCTCCGCAGCGCCCGTACCGCGGCCTGCACGAGGTCCATGGATTGGCCCAGCTCGTCCGAAGTCGCCTCCTCGAAAGTCCCCACGTGGCGCGTCACTACGGCCATGACGTGGCCCGAGGCGTACGGGAACTTGTTGAGGATCAAGAACGCGAGGGGAGCGCGGCGGAGGATGAGAGCGCCTCGATCATCTCCGGCTGTGAGGGCCTCGCAGAAGATGCAGCCGGCGGGGTCGAGGGGAGGATTCCCGGCGGACGCAACGTACGTCATGCGCCACGGCGCCCAGAGTCGATCCACGCGGGTCGGACCGGCGGGATGCTAGGTGTTGACCAGCTCGCGAAGCCTCTTGCCGACCTTGAAGAAGGGCACCCGCTTCTCGGGGACGCTGACGCTGTCACCGGTCTTCGGGTTCCGTCCCTTGCGGGAGTTGCGGTGACGGATGCGGAAGCTGCCGAAGCCGCGCAACTCCACCTTGTCCCCCTTGGCGAGGGCGTCGGTGATGTTGTCGAACACGGTGTTGACGATCAGCTCCGTCTCTTTCTTGGTCAAGCTCGACAGCTTGGAGACTTCCTCGATCAGATCCGCTTTCGTCATGAGCCCGCTCCCTCCACGGGAACCTCGCCTTCATCCGGCCTTGGACGATCGGTCACTCCCAGCCATCGATCCTGGTCCAGTCGGTCCGGGTTCATACCCGACTTCGTGACCGTAGCACGGCCTGCGAAAGATTGTCAAGCAGAGCAAGGGTTTACGGCTACTGCATGAGGTAGAGGGGGGTACGGATGCCCGAGAGGGCGGGCAGGAGCTGGCCAGCGGCGCCACCCAGGCCCAGGCGATTCTCCATCAGATCGCGAAAGGAGAACTTGCGGCGCGGATAGACGATCTTGGGGCGGCCCGGGATGTTGGCCAGCTTGCCCGCCGCGTCGATGGCGTCCTCGTAGCCGCCGAGCTCGTCCACCATCTTGAGCGCATGCGCCTGCTGCCCCGAATAGATGCGGCCGTCGGCGAAGGCGAGCACGTCTTTTCGCTCGAGCCCGCGACCTTCGGCCACCGCGTCCACGAACTGTCCGTACACGTCGTCGAGAAGCCGCTGGAGAATCTTCCTCTCCTCGGGGGTCATCTGGCGGGCGAAGTTGCCGACGTCCTTGAAGGCGCCAGACTTGATGACGACGTACTCGACGCCCACCTTCTTGAGGAGACCCTGGACGTTGGCCATCTGCATGACCACGCCGATCGAGCCGGTCAGGGTGCCCGGATTGGCGTACACCCTGTCGCAGGCGGTGGCGACGTAGTAGCCGCCGGAGGCGGCCACGGCTCCGAGCGAGGCGACCACGGGCTTGCCACCCTTCCGCAGACGCTGGATGGCCGAGAAGATCTCCTGAGTGGGCGCCACCACCCCGCCCGGGCTGTTGATGCGCACGACCACCGCCTTGACGGAGGGATTGTCGCCGTGCTCTCGGAGGTCGCGCACGGCCTGGCCGCCGTCGAGGATGATCCCTTCGATCTCGACGACGGCGACCTTGGCCCCGCCCGTGGGCAACCCGTCTTCGCTCACGGTGGCCATGAGCACCCAGACCGTGCCCACGAAGAGCACGAGGATGCCCAGGGTCAGCCCGAGCGCGGTCAGGGCGATCCTGGCGCGCGAGGTCATGGTCGCGTCACCACGGCGGTGCTACTCCTCTTCGTCTTCGAAATCGTCTCCCCCGCGGCGCTTCCGCCCCTTGCCCCGCCCCCGGCCCTCGGCCTGGGACGGCTCCTCCGTGATAGTGGCGGCCACGTCCTTGAGGCTCAGCCCGATGCGCCGCTCGTTGGGGTCGACGCGGATGACCAGGAGGGTGAGCTCGTCGCCGACGTTGACGAGGTCCGAGGGCGCGGCGATGGGCCGGTGCGACATCTGCGAGACGTGCAGGAGGCCGTCCACGCCGGGCTCGAGCTCGACGAAGGCCCCGAAGTCCGTCAGGCGCACGATCTTGCCGGTCACGCGCGAGCCCATGGGATAGCGCTGGGTCACGGACTCCCACGGATCGGGCTGGATCTGCTTGATGCCGAGGGAGATGCGCTTGTTGTCCTTGTCTACGTTCAGGATCTGCGTCTCGATGGGCTGGCCCTTCTTGAGAAGCTCGGAGGGGTGCCCGATGTTGCGAGTCCACGACATGTCCGAGATGTGCAGGAGCCCGTCCACGCCGGGCTCGAGCTCGACGAAGGCGCCGAAGTCCGTGAGGTTGCGCACCTTGCCCTGCACGCGCTCGCCGGGCTTGTAGCGCTCGTCGATGGTCGCCCACGGATCGGCCTCCACCTGCTTCATGCCCAGGGAGATCCGCTTGGTCGCCTTGTTCACGTCCAGCACCAGGACATCGACCATGTCGCCGACGTTGACGATCTTCGACGGGTGCCGAACCCGCCGCGTCCACGACATCTCGGAGACGTGGACGAGCCCCTCGACCCCAGGCTCGAGCTCGATGAAGGCGCCGTAGTTCGTGAGGCTGACGACCCGCCCCTGGACCTTGGCCCCCACGGGGAAGCGCGCGTCCACGATGGCCCACGGATCAGAGGACTTCTGCTTGTAGCCCAGCGACACCCGCCCCGTCTCGCGGTCGAAGTGCAGGACGACCACCTCGACCTGGTCGCCGATCTGGAAGATCTCGGAGGGGTGGCCCACCCGCCCCCAGGACATGTCCGTCACGTGGAGGAGGCCGTCGATGCCGCCCAGGTCGATGAAGGCGCCGTAGTCCGTGATGTTCTTGACGGCGCCCGTCAGGACCATGCCCTCCGAGAGAACGGAGAGCGTGTGCTTCCGCTTCTCCTCGCGCTCCTCCTCGAGGACGGCGCGGCGCGAGAGCACGACGTTGCCGCGGCGCCGGTTGAGCTTGATGACCTTGGCGCGGATGATCTGCCCGAGCATGGAGGCCAGGTTCTTCACGGGCCGGAGGTCGACCTGCGAGCCGGGGAGGAACGCGCGCACCCCGACGTCGACGGAGAGGCCGCCCTTGACGACCTCCACCACCTTCCCCTCCACCGGCGTGCCGCTGTCATGGGACTTGGAGATGGCGTCCCACACCTTGATCTTGTCGGCCTTGTCCTTGGAGAGGACGATCAGCCCTTCGCTGTCCTCCTTGGACTCGAGGTAGACCTCGATCTCCTCGCCCACCTTCGGGAGCGTGCCCGCGTGGCGGAACTCCTCGATGGCGATGGTCCCCTCGCTCTTGTAGCCGATGTCCACGAGGACCTCGCTATCGCGTACCTCGACCACCCGGCCGCGGACGACCTCCCCTTCCTCGATGTCGCCCACTCCCCGCTTGAACCAATCCTCCATGCTCTCCTCGGGGCCGTTGTCCACCTCCCTCTGCCCCCCTGCGAGGCCCTGCGACTCCCGATTCTCCGTCTCCATAATGCGGTGCTTCCTCCCTTGATGGATATCGCCGGAGCGGCGGCTACCGGCCGCCCCTGACGTCGTGCTGCGACTGCGCGCTGCTCACGGCGTGCGTCTTCTCGTCTTGCTCCCGGAGCTGGGCGATGGCGCGCATCATCTCCTGCGCCGCCTCCCGGTACCGCTCCCTCCGGCCCGCTCCCGGGTCGGGCTTGAAGTGTAGCGCGGGTCCGAAGATCACGCGCACCTTAGACCGGCGAGGCCACCAGGCCCCCCGGGGCAGCGCGTGCAACGTTCCCGTCACATAGGTCGGGACCACGGGCACCTCGGTGAGGACGGCGAGCATCCCGATGCCGGGCTTGCCCTCGCCGAAGGAGCCGTCGCGGCTGCGCGTGCCTTCGGGAAACGCGAGAAGGGCCTCACCCTCCTCGAGCAGACGCGCGGCCGTCTTGAGCGCCTTCGGGTCCGATCCCTCACGTCTCACGGGATGCGCGTTGAGATTCCGGATCAGCCGGCCGAAGCCGGGAATGCGGAACAGCTCGGCCTTGGCCATGAAATGCAAGGTCCGCGACGTCGATCCCCCGATGATCGGCGGGTCGAGCACGCTCTGGTGGTTCGAGACCACGAGCACGGGTCCCGAGCCGGGCACGTGCTCGGCGCCGCGGATCTCGAGCTCGAGCCTCCAGCGCATGAGCGCGACGGCGATGGGCTTCAGGATCTTGTACAGCACCGCGCCTGCTCCACCGCGTCCAGCATTCGCTCCACGACCGCTTCCGGAGAGAGCGCGGTCGAATCGAGCACGAGGGCGCCCTCGGGTCTGACGAGCGGAGCGAGGTCACGCTCCATGTCCTGCCGGTCCCGCTGCATCACTTCGGCCTTGACCGTTTCGTAGTCGGCGGGAAGGCCGGTGGCGGCCAGCTCCTCGCGCCGGCGCCTCGCCCGCTCGTCGAGATCCGCGTCGAGGTAGAACTTCACCTCGGCCTCGGGACACACCACGCTGCCCGTATCCCGGCCCTCCAGCACGACGCCGCCCGCGCGCGCGAGCCCACGCTGGAGGGGGGTGAGCTTGTCCCGGACGACCTGGAGGCGCGTCAGCCTGGAGGTCAGCATGCCCAGCTCGGGCGTGCGGAGCTGGGCAGTGATGTCGCGGCCATTGACGAGGACGCGGCCGCCCTCGAAATCCACCGTGGTCTTCTCGAGGACCTTGCCGACGGCGGGCGCGTCATCCGCGGCGACGCCGGCCTCCTTGACGGCCCAGGCGAGGGCTCGATAGAGCGCGCCCGTGTCGACCAGCGTGAAGCCGAGCCGGCGGGCGAGCTCGCGCGCGGCCGTGGACTTGCCGGCCGCCGCCGGTCCGTCGATGGTGACGACGGGCTGGCGCTTCAGGGCAGCTCCTCGGCGCACACGCGCCCCGCGAGGGAATTGACGGCGGCCACGAAGCCCGGATACGAGGTGTTGATGCACGCCGTGTCCTCGACCACGGTCTCCCCTTCCGCGATGAGGCCCGCCACGACGAGAGCCATGGCCATCCGGTGGTCGCCGCCGCTTCCCACGGTGGCGCCGCGAAGCCGCGCCCCGCCCTCGATCTCGAGCCCGTCGGGCCGCTCGGCGACGCGCGCCCCCATGCGCCCGAGCTCGGCCGCGATGGCGCCGATGCGGTCGGATTCCTTCACGCGAAGCTCCGCGGCGTCGGTGATGCGGGTGCGCCCTGCGGCGGCGCAGGCCGCCACGGCGAGGATGGGCACCTCGTCGATGAGCCGGGGAATGAGCTCGCCCCCGACGTGCGTGCCGCGGAGCGCGGTGCTGACCGTGGTCAGGTCGGTCACCGGCTCCCCCGCCGCGCTGGACTCGACGCCGCGCTCGACGCGCGCGCCCATCGACGCGAGGACGTCGAGGAGGCCTGCCCGCGTGGGATTGGCGCCCACGCGGGCCACCGTCACGCGGCCATCTCCCACCAGCGCCCCCGCCACGAGAAGGAAGGCGGCCGAGGAGATATCGCCGGGAACCGCGACGGCCTGGCCGCGAAGCTCGCGGCCCGGCGTGATCGTCACCGTGCGCCCGTCCACCGAGAGCCGCGCGCCGAAGCCCGCGAGCATCCGCTCGGTGTGGTCGCGGGACTGGGCCGGCTCCGTGACGCTGACGGGCCCCTCGGCCCAGAGACCGGCCAGGAGGAGGGCGGTCTTGATCTGGGCGGACGCGCCCATGGCGGCGAGCGGCTCGGTGACGCGCTTCATGGGTCGCTGCCTCAGGGAGGCGTCCCCCGTGAGGAAGGTCCAGAAGGGCTGACCGGCGAGCACACCCAGGAGCAGGCGGGCGCCGGTTCCCGAATTGCCGCAGTCGAGGATGTCCTCGGGCTCGCGCAGACCCATGAGTCCGGCGCCGTCCACGAGGTAGTGCCCCGGGCCCTTCCGCGTGACGAGCACGCCCAGCTTCTCGACGGAGCGCAGGGTGTTGAGGCAATCCTCGCCCTCGAGGTATCCGGTGATCTCCGTGCGGCCGCTCGCGACGGCGCCGAGGAGGGCGGCCCGATGGGAGACCGACTTGTCGCCGGGCACCTCGATGGTGCCGGAGAGCCTCGTCACCGGGCGCACCCGTATCCTCATCCGAGTCGCTCCCGGAGCGCGCGGATGCGCTCGAGCTCGGCCTCGATCCGCGCGCCGTCGCCGGAGCGCACGAGGGATTCCAGGTCTCCGAGCGCGGCGCGAAAGGCGGCCAGGGCCTCCGCGAGGGCCTCGCGGTTCTGCTCGAAGATGTCGCGCCACATCACGGGATCGGAGGCGGCGATCCGCGTGGTGTCCTTGAAGCCGCGCGCGGCCACGTCGAAGAACTGGGGATCCATGCGGGCGACCGCGGCCACGAGGGCGTCGGCCACGAGATGCGGGAGATGGCTGACGGCGGCCACGGCGCGGTCGTGAGTGACGGGGTCGAGGCTCATGACCCGGCTGCCCACGGCTTCCCAGAGCTCGCTCGCGCGCTTGAGCGCGTCGACGCTCGTGCGCTCGGTCGGGGTGAGGATGACGAGGGCCCCGCGGAAGAGATCGGCCCGCGACACGCCATAGCCCGCGAGATTGGAGCCGGCCATGGGATGCCCGCCCACGAAGGCGAGGGGGCGCTTCGCGGCCAGGGCCTCGGCCGCGCGGACGATGCGCGCCTTGGCGCTGCCCACGTCCGTGACGAGCGCGCCCTCGGCGGCGGCGCGCCAGACCGCGGGAAGCTGCGCCTCCAGGGTGGCCACCGGGGTGGCGAGGACGACGAGATCGGCGCCCGCCACGCCCTCGGCGATATCGGTGGTGATCCGGTCCACGGCGCCGTCGGCGAGAGCAGGCTCGAGACTCCCGACCCTCCGGCCGACCGCCACGATCTCCCGCGCGAGCGACTCCGCCCGCGCCGCCTTCGCGAGAGAGCCGCCGAGAAGCCCGAGTCCGACGATGGTGAGCCGGCGGATCACCCGGCCTTGCCCTCCGCGAGCACCTTCTTGAGCGCCTTGACGAGGCGACGATTCTCCTCGGGCGTGCCGATGGTGATCCGGAGCGCCGTCTCCATCCCAAAGCTTGCCATGGGCCGGACGATGACTCCCTCCTTGAGGAGGCGCTGGAAGATATCGGTGCCCGAACGCCCCACGTCGACGAGGATGAAGTTCGCGCGCGAGGGGACGTACTTCACCCCCATGGCGGTGAACTCGTCGCAGAGGAAGTGGCGACCCGCCTCGTTCATGCGGAGGCACTCGAGGATGTGCGAGTCGTCCTCGAGAGCGGCGAGGGCCGCCACCTGGGCCAGCGAGTTGATGTTGAAGGGCTGGCGGATCCGATTGAGGAGCGACACGCAGTCGGGGTCGGCGATGGCGTAGCCCACGCGCAGGCCGGCCAGGCTCGCCGCCTTGGAAAAGGTCCGCAGCGCCACCACCTTGCGCCCGTGCTTCATGAAGCCGAGGGAGTCCGGGAAGTCCGGGCCCTGGGCGAACTCGAAATAGGCCTCGTCGAAGACCACGATGACCTTGTCGGGCACCCGCGCCATGAAGGTCGTCACCTCTTCGGCGGTGACCACGGTGGCCGTGGGGTTGTTCGGGTTGGCCACGAAGACGAGCTTGGTCATGGGCGTGATGGCGCGCGCCATCGCTTCCAGGTCCAGCCGGTGGTCCTTCAAGGTCACCACCACGCGAATCCCCCCCGCGGCCTGGACGATCATCGGGTACACGACGAACGACGGGTGCGGGATCACCGCCTCCTCGCCCGGGCGCAGGAAGGCCCGCACGACGAGCTCGATGAGCTCGTTCGAGCCGTTGCCCATGATGAGCTGGTCGGGGGTGAGCCCGTGGCGGCGGGCGAGGGCGACCCGGAGGTAGTGGGCGCTGCCGTCCGGATACCGGTTGAGGTGCGGCAGGGCGTCGGCGATGGCCTTGAGGACGCGCTCCGAGGGCGGCAAGGGGTTCTCGTTGGAGGCGAGCTTGATGACATCCGTGAGGCCGAACTCGCGCTCGAGCTCCTCGATGGGTTTGCCCGGCTCGTAGGGCGCGATGCCGAGGATGTGATCGTTGGCGATGGACTCCCAGGACACGGGCATGAGCGGCTCCTTAGGCGGCCGGGTAGGACCCGAGGATCTTGAGGAACTGGCAGCGCTGCTTGACCTCGTCGAGGACGGCGCGGACATCGTCGGTGTCGCGGTGGCCCTCGAAGTCGACGAAGTTCACGTACTCCCACGGGCGCCGCTTTGTCGGTCGCGATTCGATCTTGGTCAGGTTGAGTCGCCGGGCCGCGAAGGGCTGGAGGATGCTGTACAGCACGCCCGGCTCGTTCTTCATGGAAAAGAGGATGGACGTCTTGTCGCGGCCGGTGGGCCCCACCGCTCGCCGGCCGATCACGAGGAAGCGGGTGCTGTTGGCGGGGTTGTCCTCGATGCGGCGCCGGAGCACGGGCACGTCATAGGTGCGGGCGGCCAGCTCCGAGGCCACCGCGGCCACCGTGGGATCGTCCTTGGCGCGCTCGGCGGCGGCGGTGGTGGAGGACATCTCCTCCAGGCGCACCTCCGGCAGGTGCGCGAGCAGCCACTGGCGTGTCTGCGCGAGGCCCTGCGGGTGAGAGCACACGATCTTGATCTCCTCGAGCTCCGTGGCCCGGGAGAGGAGATGCTGGCTGATGTCGAGGGTGAGCTCTCCCGTGATCACCGCGTCGGACTCGATGAGCCGGTCGAGGGTGATGTTGACGGGGCCCTCCGTGGAGTTCTCCACGGGCACCACGCCGCACTCCGCACGTCCGCGCTCGACCTCCTCGAAGATGTCCGCGATGCTCCGCAGCGGGATCAGCTGGGCCGAGGTGCCGAAGCGGCGCATGGCCGCCGCGTGGGTGAAGGTTCCCGCTGGGCCCAGGTAGCCGACGGGGAGCGGGTTCTCGAGAGCCAGCGAAGCGGAAAGGATCTCGCGCCAGACGGCGCGGAGGGCATCCGCGGTGAGCGGCCCCGTATTCAGGGCGAGCAGGCGGTCGATGAGCTGGGCCTCCCGCTCCGGGACAAAGTACGGCCGGTCCTGTTGCCTCTTGAGCTCGCCGATCTGGAGGGCGGCCTGCCCGCGCTGATTGAGGAGGTGGAGGATTTGTTCGTCGAGGTCGTTGATCCTGGATCGCCAGTCGTCCAGGTCCATAGAAGCTCCTGATGCGGATCTATCAGCGAATCCCGGTCAGTATAGGCGAAGCGGCTCCCCCACGCAAGTTCTCGAGGGCCGCGCGCTCCGCGGCCGTGAGCGGGCGCGCCTTGCCCATGGGTAGCGAGCCCAGGTGGAGCGGCCCGAATTGCACGCGACGCAGCCGGACCACCGGGTGGCCGAGCGCCTTGCAATAGCGCTTCACCTCCCGGTAGCGCCCCTCGGCGAACGTGAGCTTGATCCACGTGGTGCGCGATCCGCGTCGCAGGAGGCTGACGGCCGCGGGCACGGCGGGGCCGTCGGGCAAGACGACTCCGCGTCGCCAGCGACCGAGCTCACGGGGCGACACGTGTCGCTCGACCTCGACCTCGTAGACGCGGGGGATCTCGTAACGGGGATGCAGCAGTCGGTTGGTCAGCTCTCCGTCGTTGGTGAGGAGGAGCAGCCCCTCCGCATCGTAGTCGAGCCGGCCCACGGGAAAGACGCGTGGCCCGTCCCCCGGAAGCAGATCGATGACGACAGGACGGCCTTGCGGATCGGCCCGGCTCGTGACGTAGCCACGCGGCTTGTGGAGAAGGACGTACGCGCGTGCCTCGGCGCCCTGGAGGGGCCGGCCATCGAGGGTGATCCGGTCGATGTCGGGATCCGCCTGGGCGCCCGGCTCGCGGCGCACGTCGCCGTTGACGGCGATGCGCCCCGCGGCCAGGATCGCTTCAGCGCCCCGGCGTGACGCCAGCCCCGCCTGGGCCAGGATCTTGCTGAGGCGCGTCGGTGCCAGCGTTGCTCTCCGCGGCCGCGGCCAGCCGCGCCTCCGCGTCCCCGTGTCCGTTCTCCCCGCTCTGAGCCGGCGGCTCCGGGACGACCAGCTCGCCCTCGACCCTCGGCAGATCGCTCACGTCGCGCAGCCCGAAGGCCACGAGGAAGTCTCGGGTGGTCTCGTACAGGTAGGGTCGCCCCGGGGCCTCCTTGCGCCCGGCGATCCGAATCATGCGCCGGTCGAGGAGGTTGTCGAGCACGGCTTCCGAGTTGACGCCACGGATCGCGTCGATGTCGGGACGCGAAGCGGGTTGGCGATAGGCGATGATGGCGAGCGTTTCCAGGGCCGAGCGCGAGAGCCGCGAGCGCGTCCGGCTCCGCGCCAGTCGCACGAGCCAGGGCGCCACGTCCGGCCGCGTGACCAGCCGATACCCTCCCCCGACCTCGATGATCATGAGGGCCCGGTCCTCGGCGTCGAGCCTGGCCTTGAGCCTGGTCACGAGCGCGCGCGCCTCCTCGGGTGAGCCAAGCTCCAGCACCTCGCGGATGCGGTCGGGCTCGACGGGCGTCTCCGAGGCGAAGAGGAGGGCTTCGACGACGTCGATGGGCTCAGTCATTCGCTATCTCCACCAGCCGGTTCTCCACCCGTGGGGGCGGCGGCCGCGTCTGTGGTTGGTCCTTCGATCACGATCTCGCCGAAGAGCTCGGCCTGGTGCGCGCGCGCCTGCCCCAGGCGGACCAGCTCGAGGAGAGCCAGGAGTGTCACCACCCACTCTGCGCGCACGCGCTCTTGCCCGGCCACCGACGAGAAGAGGATGGACCAGGTGTTGCGCAGGAGATCCACGATCTCCCCCATGCGCTCGAGGATGGACAGCGGATTCGGCTCGATCTCGCGCGGCGTCCGTCGCTTCTGCTCCTGGATGAGCCGCGTGATGGCGCGCTCGAGGAGATGCACCGAGAGATCTTCGAGCGGGACGTCCTCGGGAGGCGGGAGCTCGGCCACCGTGCGCCCATAGAGCAGCGCCTGCTCCGCCTCGCGCTCGCCCAGCCAGGCCCCCAGGGTCTTGACCCGCGCGT
>QHSC01000204.1 GCA_003220345.1 Candidatus Rokuibacteriota bacterium
CAGACGCTTCTTCGACCAGACCATCCGGGCGAGCTTCCATGACCTCGCCATGGGCGGCGATCCCGTGGCCGGCTACCTCGCCGATCTGCTCACCCGGTTCGCGCGCACCGATCAGCTCTACCCGCCCGGGCGCGCGGTGCCCCGGCTCGAGACGGTCGTGGATATGCTCCTCGAGGCGCAGGCGGCGTGGCGTGAGGACTCCCCGTATTTCGAGCCCGAGCAGGAGCTGGCCATCCGGCGGCACATCGGCGACTACACCCTCTTCATGATGGGGGTGTTCCGTGAGCGCGTGGAGCGTCTCGCCTCCACGGGCTACTACATCGCGCGCGGCAAGCAGGCTTACCACTTCGTGTCGGAGCACGCGCGCGCTCGCGCGGCGGCTCCCGCGCCGCCCTACCGTCGTCTCGCCGAGCGCTTCGAGCACTACGCGGGCGCCCTCGACTACGCGCGCCGCGTGCATTTCTTCGATCACCCCGAGCACCCCTTCTTCCGCCTCTCGCTCGGCTGAGGAGGATCCGGGCGGCCTCCCTGCAGCCGGCCAGGCCTTGAAGAAGGTTGGCGGCTCCGCGTGAGGAGAACCCTTCATCGTCTTGGGCGCCGCATGGCCTTGACCGTGCACGGCTGCCGGTGCAGGATCGGCGCGGAGTGAGAGCTAAACCGTCCAGGCAGGGGGGAGGACTCCATGGGAAGCGACCTGCACGACCTCTCGATCGCCGAGCTCGGGAGCCTGATCGCCGCGCGAAAGCTCTCGCCCGTGGAGCTGGTCGAGGCGCTGATCCAGCGCGTCGAGCAGTACGACGGCCAGACGCGCGCCTTCATCACGCGCACGTTCGATCTGGCGCGGCGCCAGGCCAAGGAGGCCGAGGCCGAGATCGCCGCGGGCGGGCCGCGTGGACCCTTGCACGGAGTCCCCTTCGCCCTCAAGGACATCTACGATACGCGAGGCATCCTGACCTCCGCGCACTCTCGCGTCTTCATCGACCGGATCCCCGCCGAGGACGCTACCGCGACCGCGAAGCTCTACGAGGCCGGCGCCGTGCTGCTCGGGAAGCTGGCCACCCACGAGATGGCGCACGCGGGGCCGTCGTTCGATCTGCCGTGGCCGCCCGCGCGCAACCCCTGGAACCTCGCGCACTTCACGGGCGGCTCCTCCACGGGCTCGGGAGCCGCCGTCGCGGCCGGCCTGGTCCCGGTGGCGCTCGGCTCCGATACCGGAGGATCGATCCGGGGCCCGGCGTCGCTCTGCGGTGTCGCCGGCCTGATGCCCACGTTCGGTCTGGTGAGTCGCGCCGGCGTGGTCACCAACTCCTACACGTTCGACCACTGCGGGCCGCTCGGCCGGACGGTGGAGGACTGCGCGCTGGTGTTGCAGGCCCTGGCCGGCTACGACGCGAAGGACGCGGGCAGCCTGCGTCGACCGATTCCGCGGTACCGGGAGGCGCTCGGACAGGATCTGCGGGGGCTCAGGGTCGGCGTTCTGCGCCATCACTGGGAGGATGACATCCCGGCCACGGAGGACGTCAAGAAGGCCATGAACGCCGCGCTCGACGTGCTTCGCCGGCTCGGCGCGGAGCTCGAGGAATGCCGCGTGAGGCCGCTGGCCAGCTATTTCGACGTGAAGATCATCATTGCCGAGAGCGAGATCTTCAGCGTCCACCAGAAGAACTTGATCGCCCGGCCCCACGACTTCGGCGCCGACTTTCGCTCGCGCGTGCTTCCGTCCGTGCTCTTCTCCGCGAACGACTACGTCCAGGCCACCCGCGAGCATCGCCGGATGATGGTGGAGATGGAGCCGCTGTACGACAGGTTCGACGCTTTCGTCATGGCCGGCATGGGCGAAGCTCCGCGGCTCACGGACTACCGCAGCGTCTCGTTCTGGCAGAAGCCCAGCGTGTTCACGCCGTGGAACGTCACGGGCCAGCCCGTGCTCGGACTCCCCAACGGCTTCGGGAGGAACGGCCTGCCGCTCGGCATGCAGATCCTCGGCCGGCCCTTCGGCGAGACGACCATCCTTCGCGTGGGCCACGCCTACGAGCAGGCCACCGAGTGGCACACGCGGCGCCCCGCGCTTGTGCCCGGCGCCGACGCGCCGGCTGTCACCCCGCCCCCCATCCTGTCCGGCAGCGCCGATCAGGTCGACGCCGGGATGCGCGACCTGTGCGCGAAGGCGGCCCGGGGGGCGGGGCTGCGGCTCGACGACCTGATGCTCGCGCAACTTCTCGAGGGAGCGCCCTATGCGCTGGGCATGGTGGAGCGCCTACGCCGCGACCACGGGCTGCACCACGAGCCCGCCAACATCTTCAGTTTTCCGTCCACCCGGCTGGGCGATCCCACGTCGGGCTCATCAGAGACAAGAGAGAGGGAGACCGCATGAGCATCCGACCGAACCGCGTGAAGCAACGGCTGGCCGCCGGGCAGGTGGCGACCATCCTGGCCGGCACCAACGACTCGGACATGATCGATCAGCTCGGCCCGCTCGGCGCCGACGGGATCTGGCTGGAGGGCGAGCACGGCGGGGTCGACTACGCCGATCTGGGCAACCTGACTCGCGCGTGCGACCTCTGGGGCATGACCTCCGTGGTCCGCGTGATGGACAACGACTACGCCACGATCTATCGCACCCTCGACCGCGGCGCCCAGGGCATCGTGGTGCCGCACGTCAACAGTCGCGCGGAAGCCCAGATGGTGGTCGAGGCCGGCAAGTTCGCGCCGCTGGGCAAGCGGGGCATGTTCACGAGCCGCCAGGGCTTTGGCGTGAGCGACTATCTCAAGACGGCCAACGACCAGAGCTTGCTGATCGTCCTCCTCGAGGACATCGTGGCCGTGCAGAACCTCGACGAGATCCTCAAGGTCGATCACATCGACGTCTTCTTCGTGGCCCCGAGCGATCTGGCGACGTCGATGGGCCACATCGGCGACACGGGTCACCCCGAGGTCCAGCAGACGATCGACGGGGCAATCGCCAGGATCGTCCAGGCCGGCCGCGCGGCCGGGACCCTGGTCAATTCCGCCAACGTGGAGCGCTACACGCGGATGGGTGTCCGCGCGATCATGACCAGCTTCTTCCCGTGGATCCAGGCTGGCGCGAAGGACCTGATGGACCGCGCGGCCTCCGGAGCGCGGGCCTGACGCGGTCGGCCCGCTCTCGGGAACCTGGGCGCAGCCGAAGGGCCGCGTGCTCCGGCTACCCGTCCAGGTGCTTCAAGTACTGGGCGACGAAGTCGTAGTCGACGAAGCGGCGGTAGGCGTCCGTGAGCTGACGGGTCACCGGGCCGGGGATGGCACCGCTCCGCGGGGCGATTCCGTTCACGCTCTGGACGGGGCAGATGCAGAGGCTCGTCGAGGTCAGGAAGGCCTCGTCCGCGCCGTAGGCGTCGAAGAGGTCGAGGTCCTGCTCGACCACGGAGAAGCCCGCCTCCGTCGCCAGGTCCATGACGGTGGCGCGGCTGATTCCCGCGAGGACGAACTCCTCGCGCGGCGTCCGGATCACGCCGTCCCGGACGAGGAAGATGTTGCTCCCGATCCCCTCGGCGAGGTGGCCATTGGTGTCGAGGAGGATGGCCCACGCCTGGGGATCCCGGCTCTTGGCCTCGAGATCACCCAGGACCACGTTCAGGTAGTTGTGGGTCTTGGCGCGTGGGGACATGGCCTCCGGCGCCGTGCGCCGCACAGCCGGAGTGACCACGCGGATCCCGTCGCGGTAGAGGCTGGCCCGGTCGCGGAGCGGGAGGGGCAGGCACTCCACGATGACGGTGGCGCCGGTCTGGGGCCATACCTCGCGGGCGGCGGCGTCGAGGCCGCGTGAGATCCGCTGGCTGACCCAGTAGTCCTCGTCGGGCCCGAGCAGGACGAGGTTCTGGCGCAGCACTTCCTCCGTGATCGCGACCAGCTCGGCGGGGGCGATGCCGGGATCGATCCGGAGATAGTGGAGAGAGCGGTACAGACGATCCACGTGTTCCGCGAGCTTGAAGACGCGGTGGCCGAAGGTGCGGGTGGTGTCGAACACGGCGTCGCCGTACTTGAAGCCGCGATCCCGGAAGGGCACCAGCACCTCGCTCTCGGGGACGAACCGTCCGTTGAAGTACGCGATCCGCTGGCCCGCCGTCGTCATGGCCTGTCCTCTCGCGTGAAGAAACCCCCAGGCATCGGGCGCGACCGCTGTCGCGCGATGTCCGCACGTTACTGGAGACGGACCCGCCGGGCAAGCGGCCGCCCGGAATAAATATCCCGGATCTGAGCCTCGACCCGGTAAATCGGCCGCCCTCCTCGCCGGGCCGTCTCGCTACCGAGCAAAAACGCGGAAACTTCCGCCCTAAGCCGTCCCGATTCCGATCGTGCGCCTGGCACGGAGAATGCCCTGAGTGCCCGAGAATCACGGGGCAGCGGGCGGGACGGCTCGTCCGAGTAGCCTGTCGGCTTCTTTGACTGAAATGGATGTCACCGGACCGGTCGTTCGAGCGAACACGGACGTCTCCGGGTCAAGGGCCATGGAGCCGTACACAGACGGGAGGAAAAAAGCATGACGAGCATGTGGAGACTGAGCCTGCTGGCCATTGTCGGGCTCGCGCTGTCGGGAGCCGGTTGCGCGACCTCGGACCAGTGGGCCGACTGGAAAGGCCACACGACGCACTTCGCCTCGGGAGAGCACGGCCTCTTCTCGTTGCGTAACGACAACGAAGGCAGGCGCCCGAGGGTGACGCGCCTGGATGTCGACGCCTCGCGCGCGGAGAACTGGTGGGGCAAGACCATCAGCGTCGACTCCGCCCAGATCATCCAGAACTAGAGGAGAACGCACTCATGCATGGTCGAGTGAGATCGATTGCCCTGGTGTTGTCTGCCGTGGCCCTGTTGCTGCTGCTGACGGGCTGCCCCAAGCGCCCCGGGATCACCGTCGCCTCCGCGCCGCCTCCCGCCGCGCCCGCGCCGGCGCCCGCCGCACCGCCCGCGCCGACCCCCGCACCGCTGGCGGCGACTCCGACGCCAGCTCCGCCCGCGCCGGCCGTCGCCGAAGAGTACAAGATCAACGACGCCCTCGCGCCGATCTACTTTGCCTTCGACTCGTCGACGATCCGCCCGGGCGATGCCAGGACGCTGGACGCCAGCGCCGCCTGGCTCAAGGCCCATCCGGACCAGCTCACGCTGATCGAAGGGCATTGTGACGAGCGCGGGACCAACGAGTACAACCTGGCCCTCGGTGAGCGGCGCGCCAAGGCCGCCATGGGCTATCTCGTGTCTCGGGGGGTCGAGGCCGGCCGGATCACCCTCATCTCGTACGGCAAGGAGCGGCCGGTCTGCGCCGAGCACAACGAGGCGTGCTGGTCGAAGAACCGCAGGGACATGTTCCTGACCAAGAAGCAGTAGCGCGGCTGTCCGTCGTCGCGCAGTTGAACGTCTCGAGCGCCTGGCGCACACTCCGGGGCAATGGGCGCCGGGCTGCTCGAGATCAACGACTACCCGACGGCGCTGCGCGCCTTCCAGTGGAAGGCCCTCTGGGAGCTCGTCGACGGCACCGAGGAGCGGCTGAACCTCGCTCACGAGTGCGTCGATCGGCATCCGCGAGACGCCGTCGCGCTGCGCATCCAGAAGGCCGACGGCGGCCGCGAGGTCCACACCTTCGGAGCTCTCGCGGCGTGGTCCTCGCGGTTTGCCCATTGGCTCGAGGGCCAGGGCGTGGCCCGCGGGGAGCGCGTCGCCATCATGCTCGAGCCGTCGCTCCCTTTCTACGGCGCGCTCTTCGGCGCGGTCCGACGCGGGGCGATCGCCGTGCCGCTCTTCACGCTGTTCGGGCCGGAGGGGCTCGCCCTCCGCGTTCGCGACTGCTCACCGACGATCTTGCTCGCCGACCGGGAGGCCGCGCGCTGGCAGTCGGAGTTCCCCGGGGTGCGCGTGGTGACCGCGAACGCGGCCTTCGAAGCCGCCCTCGCCGCGCAGCCCGCGGAGTACGCGCCCGCCACGGCGGCCGACGATCTCGCGGTGTTTCAGTACACGTCGGGCACGACGCGCGCTCTCCCCGAGGCGGTCAAGCACACCCACCGCTCCGTGGTCACGCTCATGATCGCGGCCCTCTACGGCATCGGCCTGCGCCCGGGCGACCGATACTTCTGCCCCTCCTCGCCCGCGTGGGGCCACGGCCTCTGGCACGGCACCATTGCCCCTCTCGCCCTCGGCATCGCCGTGGGCAGCTACGCGGGACGGTTCGACGCCATGCTGATCTTCGAGGCGCTCCGCGCGTTCGAGATCACGAACATGGCGGCGGCCCCCACTGTCTATCGTCTCCTGCGCGCGTCGGGGCTCGCCGCGCGCTACCCGTTCCGGCCCGCCAAGCTCTCCTTCACGGGAGAGCCCATGGACGCCGGCACCTGGCAGTTCATCGAGGAGACGTTCGGCGTCACCCCACGCAGCATGTACGGATCCACCGAGGTGGGCGTGGTCATCGTGAGCTACCCCGGGTTCACGGGATACGAGGTGCGACCCGGGGCGCTCGGCACGGCCGCCCCCGGCTGGGAGGTGGGCATCGTCGACGCTGAGGGGCAGCCGCTGCCTCCGGGCACCATGGGCGAGATCGCCGTGCGCCGACGGGGCCGGTGGTTCCTCGTCAAGGACCGCGGTCGGATGGACGCCGACGGCTATTTCTTCCACGCCGGGCGCTCCGATGACGTCATCATCTCCGCGGGCTGGACGATGAGCGCGGTCGAGATCGAGGCGGCTCTCATGAGCCATCCCGATGTCCGGGAGGCGGCCGTGATCGGCGCTGCCGACGAGCTGCGCGGCCAGGTCGCCAAGGCCTTCGTGGTCGCGCCCCGCCGCGATGCCGGCCTCGTGCCGGAGCTGCAGCGATGGGTGCGCGAGCGGCTGAGCCAGCACGAGTATCCGCGCGCCATCGAGATCGTGGACGAGCTGCCGAAGACGCCGGCGGGGAAGATCAACCGCCAGGCGCTGCGCGAGCGTCAGGCCGGGCGCCCCGCCGCGCCGTCACCGTAGCCGTCAGGAATGCGGGACCCAGGGCCAGTACTTGGCGATGGCGCCGGCGTCGACCCGGAGGTCCGCGCCGGTGATCATCTCCGCGTCGTCCGAGGCGAGGAAGACGCAGGCGCGCGCATAGTGACGCGGGCTCGGTAGCTTCCCCATGGGGAGCATCTTCACGAAGTCGAGGCCACGCGCGCGCGGCTCCGGCCGGGGCCGCCCCCAGGCCACGCCGCGCTCGATCCCCTCTTCGGGGTCGGTGGCGGTCGGGGTCAGGCTGTTCACGCGGATGCCGTGCTTCACCAGGTCCATGGCCGCGGCGCGCGTGAAGTTGAGGAGGCCGCTCTTGGTCGTGGAGTAGGCGATGTTCCCGGCCTGACCCTGGTGCCCGGCCGTCGAGATGATCACGATGATGCTGCCGCCCCGCCCCTGCGCCACCATGAGCCGGGCCACGTGCTTGGTGCAGAGAAACGTGCCCGTGAGGTTGACGGCGACCTGGCGGCTCCATCGGTCGAGCGGCATCTCGAGCACGCTCAGCCCGCCCAGGATGCCCGCGTTGTTGACGAGGATGTCGACGCCGCCGTAGGCGTCGCGGACGCGGGCCACCATCGCCTCCACCTGGCCCTCGTCGGTGACGTCACACGCGATGCCCAGCGAGGTGCCCCCGCGCTTGGCGATCCAGTCCGCGCATTGCCGCGCGTTGTCCTCGGCCAAGTCCACGCACACGACCCGCGCCCCCTCGTCGGCCAGTCCCTGGGCGATGCCCCCGCCGATGTTGGGGCTCGTTCCCGTGACGATCGCCACTTTGCCCGCGAGGCGGCTCATACGCGGTATTCGCTCGACTCGAGTTCCATGGGTGACTCCTCAGCCGACATTGCCGCCGCGAAGCCCGAGGAGACGGGCGACCAGGGCGCCGGCGAGCGATACGAACATGATGATGCAGGCCACCACCACCGCTTCTTCGAACTTGCGCTGGGCGACATAGTCGAGCTGCAGCATCGAGAGCGGCCGGTTGGCGCTCGTGGTCAGAAGAGCGAAGTTGCCGATGTTCCGCGCGGCGCCCACGAAGGTGATCATCCCCACCGCGAGGAGGGTGGGAGCCATGAGCCGGAGCACGATGCGCCGGTAGGTGGCCCACCAGGAGGCGCCCGCGATGCGGGAGGCCTCCTCCAGCTCTCCGCCAAGCTGCATCAGGCCGCTCTTGATGATCTGGACGCCGAGCGGCATCCCGGCGATGACGCCCGCGATGACCAGCACCGCCGTGGTGCCGTAGAGCGGCCGCAGGATGCCGACCCCGAGGAAGAGCCACAGGAGGGCCAGCCCCAGGATGATGCCGGGCACCGTGAAGGGCAGCCAGGAGACGAAGTCGAGCAGGCGCCGCCCCACGTACCGGGTCCGCACGATGATGTAGGCGATGAGGGAGTGGACGACGATGGTCACGACGGCGGTGCTCACCGCGAGCACGAGCGTGTTGTGCAGGGAGCGGCGGAACTGCTCGTCGCCGAGGACGGTCGTCCAGTTCTCGAGCGTCCACGGATCCGGGATGTGGAAGAAGCCGAACAGCTTCATGAACGTGCCGAGCAGCGCGAAGACTACCGGCACCCCGAGCACGAGAAGGACCAGGGCCAGGGCCAGGAGCATGGCAGGGGCGCGCCACGCGCCCAGCGCGTGGACCCGGCTCTGGAACTGGCCCGTGACCGTCGTGTAGCGCCGGCCCCGCGTCAGCCACTGCTGGGCGAAGACGAGGGGCAGCATGCCGGCCAGGATCAGAACGGACAGCGCGGTGGCCGCGTCGTAGCGCGGCACCCGGGTGACGAGCAGATCGTAGATGGTGGTGCTGAACACGAAGAAGCGGAAGGGCAGGCCCAGCACCTGCTCCACCTCGAAGGTCTGGAGCGAGACCATGGTCCCGAGGAGCAGCACGGACAGGATGGCGGGCGCCATGACGGGGACGGTGATCCGGAGGGCCGTGCGCAGCCCGCCCGCCCCCGCGACGCGGGAGGCCTCCTCGAACGAGGCGTTCATGTTGCGGAAGGCCGGGGTGAGCAGGATCACCTTCACGGTCAGGGACCCCGTGATGATGTGCACCCAGACGATGCCCCAGAACGAGTAGATGTTGAACGGTCTCCCCCCCACGAACGGAAGCTTGGCGAGCCAGGTGTTCACCAGCCCGTACTCGGGATCCAGGAGGAGGATCCAGCTCAGCGTCACCGTGAAGGGCGGGAGGAAGAAAGCGGCCCAGAAGGCGAACTCGATCCAGCTGCGGCCGGGGAGATCGGTGCGCGCGAGGAGCCAGGCGACGAGGACGGCAAGCGGGAGCGAGAGGAGCTGGCGCACGAACGTCACCGTGAACGTGTTGACGAGGGCGCCTCGGAGACCGGGCTCGCCGAGGGCGGCGCGCCAGCCGTCGAGACCATAGCGGGCCGGCTGCCCCGGCGGGGCAACCTGAAGGCTCTGGAGGGCGACGAGGACGAGGGGAAACACGACGCACAGGGCGACCACGGCGAGGACCACGGTGCAGAGGACGGTCTGGAGCTCGATGCGGCGCGGGCCTGCGACCGGGAGCGCCTGGGTCAGGCCGGCCACACGCTCATCCTCTCGGGAGGAAAGCCCAGCTGCAGGCGCTCGCCTTCGCGCCACTCGCGACCGCGGGGGATGAACAGCGCCACGTGGTACTCGCCGCCGAGGGCCACGCGCGCCTCGTAGCGGTCGCCCACGAAGGACAGGCTTTCGATGACACCGGGAAGCCAGTTCGTCTCCGGTCGCGGGGGATCATGAGGGGCGACTTCGATGTCTTCGGGTCTGATGGCGAGATGCGCGGCCCCGCCGTGCGGAAGGGCGACGCTCGGAGCGGCGCGGCCGGCCAGAGTGCGCCCGGCGAGCGCCCCGTTCAGCTCCACGGCGACGACGGGCGGCGCGTGACCGGAGGGGAGTCGACCGACCCGGCCGTGCAGGATCACCGTCTGACCGAGAAAGTCGCGCACGAAGGCGGAGGCCGGCTCTTCGTACAGGCACCGCGGCGGGCCCACCTGCTCGACGCGCCCCCGATGCATCACCGCGATGCGATCGGAGAGGCTGAGGGCCTCCACCTGGTCATGGGTGACGAAGAGCACCGTGATGCCGAGACGGCGCTGCAGCAGCTTCACCTCCACCCGCATCTGCTCGCGCAGCTTCGCGTCCAGGTTGCTGAAAGGCTCGTCGAGGAGCAAGAGATCGGGCTCGTACACGAGGGCGCGGCAGAGGGCGAGACGCTGCATCTGACCGCCGCTGAGGAGGGTGCCGGCCCGCGCCTCCGTCTCCGCCAGGCCCACCAGCTCGAGCACGCGGGTGACCTTGTCGCGGATCTGGGCCCGCTTCATGCCGCGCAGCTCGAGCGGGTAGGCGACGTTCTCGAACACGGTCATGTGAGGCCACACCGCGTACGACTGGAAGACCATGCCGAGATTGCGCTGATTCGGCGCGATGAAGATCCGGCGCGACGCGGAGGCGACCACGCGGTCACGCAGGGTGATCTCGCCTCTGTCGGGGCGCTCGAGGCCCGCCACCAGGCGCAGCGTCGTGGTCTTGCCGCAGCCGCTGGGGCCGAGGAGAGTGAAGACCTCGCCGCGCCGGATCGCCAGCGACACGCCGTCCACGGCGGCGGCCTGACCGAACAGCTTGCTGACGCCGTCGAGCGCGAGAACCGTCTCGCTGGTGCCGGGCTCCGCCCCCACGCGCGGGTCCGTTACTTGATGACCGCCTTGGCGATGTCCTGCGTCTTGACGACCTCGGGCAGGTTCTCCTCCGCGTCCACCTGCAGGAGCTTGACGCCTCGGGGGACGGCGTACAGCGGGTTGCCGGGCTCGACGCCGAGACGGCGGCTGTTCGTCTCCACCTCGCGCGCCCACACGACCTGGGCCTCCTTGGTGAGGAGCCAGTTGATGAACACCTTCGCCGCGTTCGGATGCGGGGCCCGGTTGACCAGCCAGACGGTGTTGGCGCCGGAGCTGTATGTGTCCAGCTCGGGGAAGCGGAGGAGCTTGAGGCTCTTGCCCAGCCCCTGGCGCTGGAACTGGCTGAGGAGCAGGGGATTGACCCCGAGGGCGATCGGATAGCGGCCCCGGATCATGAACTCGGCGATCTGACGGCTGTCACGGCTCAGGACCGGCTCCTGGTCAACGTAGAGCCGCTTGATGATGTCATCGCCCAGGTGAAGGCGAGCGCTGGTCATCGGCCAGAAGGCATCACCCATCACGCGCACGTCGGGAAGGAGCAGCTTGCCCTTCCACCGGGGGTTGAGCAGCTCGGCGAGGCTCTTGACCTGATCCTCCGGCACGAGGTTGGTATTGATGGTGACGCCGCCGCCGCGCACGGCGCTGAAGCCGTAGGCGAGCGCGCGATCCTTCACGACCGAGAAGCCCCGCTCGAATCCACCCTCCCACGCGGCGTCGTCGGTCACCTCGGGCAGCACGATGGCCGGCCGCACCGGGTCCCACACCCCGGCCGGGCGCAGCACCTGCAAGGCCGTGCTGGTTGGAATGGTGACCACGTCCCACGTGAAGAGGCTCGCCTGGCGTTCCTGGAGGATGCGGGGGGCGAAATCCTGCGAGTGCAGGCCCGTATGCTCGATCTTGATGTCGGGAAATGCCTGCGTGAAGGCCTTGAGGGCCCGCTTGTAGCCGTCGCCGGGAAAGGTGTTGACGGCGA
>QHSC01000214.1 GCA_003220345.1 Candidatus Rokuibacteriota bacterium
ACATGGACGAGGAGGGCGCGGGATTCGACAGGGGCGTCTGGGCCCCGTGGTGACGGTCACGTCGGGTCCGCTGTTCCAGGTGGAGCATGATGACGGTCGGGCTGGTGCAGCTCCCGGGGATGATGACCGGACAGATCCTCGCCGGAGCGTCGCCGCTGCTCGCCATCGAGTACCAGATCGTGGTGGTCTTCATGCTGGCGGTGGCGACCTCGCTCGCCTCGCTGCTCTTCGTCCGGCTGGCCGTCGGCCGCTACCTGACCCCGGCACATCAGCTGCGCCGCTACCTCCTGTGAGGGTGGGGGCCGTCGGCCGTCGTGACGATAGCGTGCGCCTGCGGCGTGGCCGCCCAAGACGGCGCGTTCGTCCGAAGACGCGCGGAGAGGCGAGAAGAGGCGGGAAACGAATCGCAGACGTCGAGCACGCGATCACGAGAACTCGCGCTGCCGGCCGACGGCGCCCCGCGTCCTCAGTGCGCGACCGCTCTCCCACGAGCTCGTTTGGACCGATGGGCACCAATGCGTGGCGATCAGCATGAGCCGCCGCGCAGCGTGGCGGGATCGACCTCACCCGAATTGGCTCGTGGATTACCAAATGGAGGGGATTGACCCGTCGCGCAGATGCTATAGAGGGAGAGAGAGTAAGGGTTCCTCCGAGCCAAGCGGAACGCGGCGGGGCGGGCCGAAGACGGCGACGGAGTTCAGCTGCTCGGTCCGGGGCGGACCGGTCGCGCGAACAGCTGAGCACGAGGAGGTGCCATGGCGAAGCTCTGTCCCTCCCGGCCCCATCCGGCGCCGCGATCCTCGCGTCGCTGGCGATAGTGGCGACTGGCATTCGCACCATGTGCGCCTGAGGGAGCCGTCGGCTCATCCTGCGTGCCGCTCACGTGGCACGCGAGCGATCCCCTTCGGGTGGTGCGTGAAGGGCGACCTGCCCAGCCTGTGGTCGCGCGAGGCGGAAGCGCACCGCGACCTGGCGCGAGCACCTCCGGTGGAACACGGACGGCGTGCCCGTGCGAGCATCACATCGACACAAGGAGGGATTTCCATGCATCGACGCCAATGGGCGGCAGGCGCAGCAGCAAGCGCGCTGTTGCTGGGGGCCCTGATCCTGACTCACACCGTGGACGCAAAGAAACGAGATCAGCCGCCAGGGAAGCATCAGCCGCCAGGGAAGAAAAAGCCCCCACCCCCGGCCGCGATCTACGATCCGTATCCGCCCGGCATCCTCCCAGCCGATATAGACGCCGAGCTAGCCAGGGTGCTTCGTGAAATCGACGGCATCGAGCAGGAAACGCTCGCGCAGTTGCGCGCACTGCCGCCGCCGGTCCTGACGGGTCAGCCGCCGACCCTTCAGGGCACCGGGCAGCGGCTGATTCAGCTGCTCGGCAAGGCCATGAATTTCGACAAGAACATGTCCCCCAACCGGAACCAGGCCTGCTCCTCCTGTCACATGCCGTACGCCGGCTTCAGCGGACCGATCCCGTCGGTCAATCTGACGATGGTCGCGTATCCGGGAACGGTGCACTTCCGGGCCGGCAAGCGGACGGCGCAGAGGTATACCTACTCACCGTATTTCCCCGTACTCCACTTCAACGCGACCCAGGGCCTCTTCTTTGGCGGCAACTTCTGGGATTCACGTGCGACCGGGTACATTCTGCAGCAACCAGACGCCGAGCAGGCACAGCATCCTCCCGTGGATACTCAGGAAATGGGCAACCCCGACACTGCTTGCATCGCGTTCAAGCTTTCACAGGCCGAGTACCGGCCTTTCTTCGAGCAGGCATGGGGCCCGGGCTCGTTGGACATCAAGTTCCTGCCCGATACCGAGGCGATCTGTGCAACTCCTGGAGGGGCTGCCGTGTTCGGCGGGAACGTCACGCCCGTTCGGCTGAAGCCGGAAGACCGCCTCAAGGCAAACGAGGCCTTCAATCACTGGGGGCAGTCGATCGACGCGTACGAGGGCTCACTCGACCTGAGCGCATTCTCGTCGAAATTCGACGCCTTCCTGGCGGGTAACGCCACGCTGACTGCAGACGAGATGGCCGGGTATCAGCTCTTCGACGGCAAGGGCAACTGCAATTCATGCCACGTCGACGGACGAGGGACGACTCTCTCCCCAGGTCAGACCGACACCAGCAACGCCGCCACCGTGAACCCCGTGTTCACCTGCTTCGGCTCGGCCAACGAAGGGCTGCCCCTGAATCCGCGGAACGCCTTCTACTATCAGACCACGCCGGATCCCTTCGGGTTCACTGCCAATCCTCTCGGATTCGGCTACCGGGATCTGGGATTGGGAACCTTCCTCCGAAGCGGCTTCGGTTCCGCCCCCAACCCGAACTCGACGTGGACATCGCAAGCGCCGAGCGTCGACGGCCAGTTCCAGGTCTCCACGGCGCGCAACGTGGCCATGACACCGACACAGTGCCCCACCACCGAGGCGCCAGGGCCCTACTTCCAGAAGGAGCTCTTCCACAATGGGTACATCAAGAGCCTGAAGCAGCTCGTGCACTTCTACAATACGCGCGATCTCTATTCCTTCGACGTCACCTCCGGACACTGCCCGCCGGGAACGACCGAGAAAGTGGACTGCTGGCCCAGGCCGGAGGTTCCGCAGAACCTCGACTGTACGACCGGCGATCTCGGCTTGACGGATCAGGAGGAGAACCAGATCGTCGCGTTCCTGCAGACGCTCACGGACGGCTTCACCACACCGTATCCCGACAGGGATACGTTCACCGGCACTTGCATGACGGGAGGGTCGGCGGCCACGCAAGGCAATGAGCTCCTCATCCCGACTCCGCCGCTTCCGCCCTGCGCGCCGCAGGTCTGTGGGGTCCCGCCTCTTCCCAGCGCGAATGTCGACGGCCCCCTGATTCCCTGTCCGCATAGCTGAACGACGGATGCGGACGAGCGGAGATCGAACGTTGCGCAGCGACCGACTCTCTCGGAGGTCCGTGCGATGACGATGAAAGGACTCGTTCCGAGGCTGGCGATCACCGCTACGCTAGGTAGCCTCCTCTGCTCCAACCCGGCCGCCGCTCAGATACCTCCTCCGGCCAAGAAAACCGCGCGCGTCGAGATCGCCAAAGGGCCAGAGGTCGAATTGTCGAAGCCGCATGTGACGATCATCCGGTGGACGACCAACAACCCCGGCGGCTCCGACGTGCACTACGGCGTCGTGCACTACGGCACGGATCCCAAGGAGCTCAGCCAGACGGCGCAGAACCCCATCAGGCTGAACCAGAGCCATCCGGAGACGACATTCCGCGTGCAGATGCGGGGCCTCGAGTCGCGGACGACGTACTACTACACGGTCACGTCGATGGAGAGTAACGGCAAGAGCGATGGGGTGAAGAGCAAGGTACGCCAGTTCACCACGCCGTAGCGCGAAGGGACGGGGAGTTCCTCAGGAACGTCTTCGTGTACACGGGCGCGGGACGACGGGCGAGAGCCCACGTCCCGCGCCGTGTGCGCATTGCTGCCTGGTGACCACGGCGCGTAACGCCGCGCCGCTCTGCCTCTGCCGCGCCGCGGCGCCGGAATCACGAGGCGCGTTCTTCGGGTTCGCGCTCTCCGT
>QHSC01000097.1 GCA_003220345.1 Candidatus Rokuibacteriota bacterium
GCGCGCGGGGATTCAGCTCGATAACGGCGTCTTCATCGACGCGCGCAACGCACCCATCGCGCTGATCGGCCTCTTCGAAGGCTGGACGGCCGTCGTCATCGCCGCCGCCATCACGGCCGTCTCGCGTCTCTGGATCGGTGGCGCGGGCGCCTGGGCCGGCGTGGTGAGCGTCGTCCTCGTGGCCGTGTCGGCCGGCCTCGTCCATGGTTGGGCGCGCCGCGACGGCGGGGTGGCGCCCAAGCATGCGCTCTCCCTGGCCGCCCTCGCCGCGCTGACCCTGCTGCCCGCCCTGGCCATGCTGGGCGCGCGAGGCTTCGAGCTCTTCACGCGCCTCTGGGCGGGCTACGCCACCCTCATCATGCTGAGCGTGGGGCTGATGGCCCGGCTCTTCCACGACGTGCGGGAGCAGCAGCGGCTGATGGCGGATCAGGAGCGCTTCCGAGCCATCATCGACGAGGCGGCGGCGGTGGTGCGCATCGTCGACGCCGATACCCTGACGATCCTCGAGACCAACCGCGCCGAGGTCGAGCTCTCCGGCTACTCGCGCGAGGAGATCATCGGCAGGAACATCAGGGAGTTCTGGCCGGACGGCCCCGCCGGGCGGCCGGAGCGAGAGGCCATGCTCGCCGAGGCCCTCAGGACCGGCCACATGCAGGCCATGGGTCTCGGCTATCGCACGCGAGCGGGAACCGTCATCCCTGTCGACATCACCTACCGCTTCGTCGACTATCGCGGCCGGCGCTTCATCATCGCGCTCCTGACCGACGCGCGGCCCCGGCTCCAGGCGGAGTCGGCGCTGCGCGAGGCGGCCGAGCTGCGGGCGGCCCACCTGACGGTGGGGGCGGCGGCGCACGAGATCAACAACCCGCTCTCGATCGTGATGGGCTCGCTCCAGCTCATGCTCGAGCGGTTTCCCGAAGGCAGCCAGGAGCAGAAGTGGACGGCCGCCGCCGTCAAGGCCGGCGAGCGCATCCGCGACGCCGTCGCGCGCCTTTCGAGCCTCGTCCGGGTCACCAGCGCCGAGCCGTCCGGCTCGCTCGCCCCCATCCTGGACACGGTTCGCTCGAGCGAGCCAGAAAAGACCGGACCTCCCGCTTCTCCCCCTCTCCCGCCCCGGTGAAGTCGCCTCGGCGCTCGCCGCTCACCAGCTCGGAACCTGTGCTCAAGGAGGCGTGATGGCATCGCTCAAGGACAAGTACTGCATCGTCGGCGTGGGAGAGACCGAGTACAGCAAGCACTCGGGACGGAGCACGCGGGCCATGGCCGTGGAGGCGGCGCGGAAGGCCATGGTCGATGCCGGGCTGTCGGCGAAGGATGTGGACGGGATGATGTCCTACCAGGGCGGCGACTCGACTCCTGCCAACTGGGTGGCGCCCGATCTCGGCATCCGGCTCAACTTCTACATGGACGTGGTGGGCGGCGGCTCGTCGACGGAGGCTCTCGTCGGGCTCGCCATGGGCGCCATCGAGGCCGGCATGTGCAACACGGTGGCGATCTACCGCTCGATGAACGGCTACTCCGAGTTTCGTATCGGCGGCACCGGCGCCCGCGCGGCGCAACCGGTGCGCGGCATGGATCTGACGCCCGAGCAGGTCGCGCATGTGAAGATGTTTCACAGCCGGCACGCCTCGAACAACCCGAAGGCTTATTACAAGAAGCGATTCACGGTCGAGGACGTGATCACCAGCCGCTTCATCTGCAAGCCGCTGCACCTGCTCGACTGCTGCGTCGAGACCGACAACGCCACCTGCGTCATCGTCACCTCGGCCGAGCGCGCGCGCGACCTCAAGCAGAAGCCCGCCTACATCATGGGCGTGGCGGGACGGGTCAACAAGCCGCGCACGGACTTCCACTGGGCCACCGGTCCCATCACACGGGTGGCCGGCTACTATGCCAAGGACATCGTCTTCGGGCAGGCGGGGATCACGCCCGAGGACGTGAGCGTCACCGGCTCCTACGACGCCTTCACCTTCACCACCATGCTCCAGCTCGAGGAGTACGGCTTCTGCAAGAAGGGCGAGGGCGGCCAGTACGTCTCGAGCGGGATCATCGAGCTCGGCGGCCGGCGGCCCAACAACACGTCGGGCAGCCACCTCTGCGAGGGCTACACGCACGGCATGAGCATGGTCATCGAGAACGTGCGCCAGCTCCGTGGCCTCGCCGACGACTATTGCCCGGGCTGGGCCGAGGGCAAGCACAGCTACGACTACTCGCCGGGCAAGTGCCGCCAGGTCAAGGACTGCCGGATCACCATGAACCTCGGCTGGGCGATGCCGCCAACCGGCTCCGCCCTCATCATGCACAACTGAAACTCACATCCCTCTCCCCCACTGGGGAGAGGGCCGCAGTTCGAGCTGAAGAACGAAGTTCTGAGGCGAGGGCTGAGTAAAAAGGGGGAGAATTGCAGATGCCCAACGTCGAGTACCGCGGCATGAACCTGATGATCCCGGAGAACGATTCCGAGTGGCGCGAGCACTTCAAGCTGGCGCGCGGACACAAGCTGATGCTCCGGGCCTGCCGGGCCTGCGGCCTCATGCGCTACCCGCCCACCCACGCGTGCCCGTGGTGCATGGCCCTGGAGTGGGACTGGAAAGAGGTGAGCGGCAAGGGCCACATCTATTCGTACGAGGTCGTCCACCACGCCATCCAGCCCGGGTTCAAGGAGTGGACGCCTTACGCGGTGGTCCTCGTCGAGCTCGACGACCAGCGCGGCAAGCCCACCGATGATGAAGCGCTCCGGATGATCGGAAACCTGGTGACGCCGGACGGCAAGGCGGAGGCGGAGAGCAAGGTCGCCATCGGCAAGCGCGTGCGCGTCGTCTTCCAGGATCTCTCGGAGGACTTCGCGCTGCCCCAGTTCACCCTGACCGACGAGCCGCCCGTCGGCCGGGTCTGGAGCCTTCCCGGCTAACTACACCGTTGCTCGCGCGCATCCGAGGAAGCTCCCGACGCGTTCGATGAACGCCGGACGTTCCTCGACGTGAGGCGAGTGCCCACTGCGCTCGAAGACCGCGAGCTCGGACTGAGGCACGAGCGCGTGAATCTCCTCGGCCTGGTCGACGGGACAGATCCAGTCATGTCGTCCGACGGCGACGAGAGTCGGGCAGGCGATGCGTGACAGCTCCCGGCGGCAGTCGTACGCCGGGTACTCGTGACGGATGATGAAATTACGCACGGCGATGCGGTGACGCGTGTCTGCCCGCGCCATGAGGCTCTCGGCCGCGAGCCGCTTGTCGAAGAAGTAGAGAGGGCGGATGGTTTCGAACGCGCGCCGAAAGCTGTCGTCGTCGGAAAGCGAGCCGTCCCAGAGGGAACGATAGGCGGCCCACTGCGCGGGCGTCGCCTCGCGCCGAGCGTTGTCCTCGGCGCGGGCCATGAAGGCCCCACTGGCGGAGGCACCCACCACGATCAGGGTGCGGAGCGAGCGAGGATAGCGCCCCGCATACATGAGGCCGAGGAAACCGCCCCAGCTGATGCCGAGGACGTGGACGGTATCGACCCCGAGGGCTCGCCTCACGCCCTCGATGTCGGCGACGAGCTGATGCTGCGTGCACTGCTCGACCGGCTCCCACCTCGAGCGCCCATGGCCGCGATGATCATAGAAAACGAGGCGGAGACCGAGAGGTTGGGCAAGGGGCGCGAGCGCGCGCACGAGCCCGGACGAGTCGGTACCGGGACCGCCGTGGAGGCAAAGCGTGGGCGTCCCTTCCCCGACGGTCTCGGCGTAGAGCCGAGTTCCATTGACCTCCAGGGCCATGCTCCCGTCGCTCATCTGCGATGCATCGTCCAGCGCGGAGGTCCGCTCACCTGCCCGTCCAGCGCACGGATTTGAGCGATTGATAGATGCCGCCGTAGGTCGGGATGGGAACGAAGCCCTCGTATCCTTGTCGCGTGACATAGACCTGCTGGGGGAAGTACAGGAACACATACGGAGCGTCGGCCATCAAGAGCTTCGAGAACTCCGCGTAGTGGCGCTTGCGCTCGGCCTGACTGCCCGCGCGTCGCGCCGCCTCGAGGACCTCGTCCACCTTCGGGTTCTTGTAGTGGGCGAAGTTGCGCCCTGGAAGTTGGTCCATCCGACGCAGATCCCCTCGAAGTCCGACGCGAACAGCTTCTTGACGAACGTGGGCCAATCGAGCGGCTCGAGCCGCGCCTCGGCGCCGACGTTCTTGAGATATTCCTGCAGGACGACCGCGGTGTCCTTCACCGCCTGGTTGGCCTGGTCGTGGCGGAGGGAAAAGCTCAAGCGCTTGCCGTCCTTGACAAGGACACCATCGGGGCCGGGCTTCCACCCCGCCTCGGCAAGCAACGCCTTCGCGCGGGCGGGATCGAAGGGATAGCCCTTCACGGATGGGTCGAAGGCCCAGCTCGATGGCGGAAACTGCCCCGTGGCCGGCGCGGCATAGCCCTGCAGAACTTGCCGGATCAGCGTCCCCGAATCGACGGCGTGGTAGAAAGCGCGCCGCACGCGCATATCGTCGAACGGGGGAAGATCCTGACGGTAGCCCAGATAGTTGTACGAGGTGTTGTCGGCGACCAACACCTGCAGTCCCTGCGTCTGTTTCAAGCGCGCCACTTCGGTCAGGGGCGGGCTCTCGATGAAGTCGACCCCGCCGGCGCGCAGCTCCTGCAAGAGCACGACCGCGTCGGGAATGACCCGGTAGATCAGGCGATCCAGCGCGGGGCGGCCGCCGTGATACTGCGCGTTCGCTTCCATGACGAGCCGCTCACCCCGTCGCCATTCGACGAAGCGGAAGGGGCCGGTGCCCACGGGCTTTCGGTTGAACTCGGCCGTGTTGAGGTCGACGCCCTTGAGCAGGTGCTCGGGGATGATGCCGGCCCGCGGGTTCACGAGCACGGCGAGAAAGGCTCCGTACGGATAGCGCAGACGAAAGCGCACCGTGTAATCGTCGAGCACCTCGATCGGCTTCTGGGCGAGGTCCTCCGGCCGTTTGGGATTGTCCTTGTTGGTGAGCTCGGGGAAGCCGACGAGGGCATCGAAGTACGCGCGATGCGGCGTCGTTACCTTGGGGTCGAGGACAGCGTAAAAGGTGAAAGCGACGTCGCGCGCAGTGAAGGGCTTGCCGTCGTGCCACCGGACGCCCTTCTTGAGCTTGAACGTGTAGGTCAGACCGTCGCGCGAGACTTCCCACGATTCTGCGAGGAGGGGCCGGACGTTCAGGTTCTGGTCCAGCTCGAGCAGGCTGTCGAACATCGGCCACTCGGCAATGTACGACTGCCCGTCGGTTGCCACGAGCGGGTTGAGCGACGTCGCATCGCCGAGAAAGCCGATGACCATCTCCTTGCCCGCCGCGCGCGCGGGACAGGGCGCCGCGAAGCCGAGGAGCACGACGAGGAGGCTCCCGAGGACACGGCGATGACCCTGGTGTCGCATTGACATGACGCCTCCCGGAAGACATCGGTTCATGGTGGCCCGTCAGTCGCCCGCGCGAAGACGGGGATCGAGCGCGTCGCGCAGGCCGTCTCCGAACAGATTGAATCCCAATACGGTCACGAAGATCGCCACGCCGGGAAAGGTCGCCACCCACCACGCGGAGGCGAGGAATTGTCGCCCCTCCACGATCATGTTGCCCCAGCTCGGCAGCGGTGGCTGGGCGCCGAGCCCGAGGTATGACAAGCCCGACTCGATGAGGATGGTCTGGCCGAGAAGGAGAGTCGCCTGCACGATGATGACCGGGAGCGCGTTGACGAGCACGTGGCGCCCGAGGATCCGCCGGTGGCTGGCCCCGAGCGCGCGCGCGGCATCGACGAAGTCACGCGCCCGGAGGCTGAGGCACTCCCCGCGAACGATGCGCGCGACCTGCGCCCAGGTCACGAGCCCGATGACGGCCGCGGTGTTCGTGAGCCCGGCCCCGAAGAGCGCCACCACCACCAGAATGAGGAACAGGGCGGGAATGGCCATGAACACGTCCGCGATACGCATGATCGCCGTGTCCACCGCGCCGCCGAAATAGGCGGCGATGCCGCCGAGCACGGTTCCCACGATCACGGAGAGACCCGTGGCGAGCAGCCCGATCTCGAGAGAGACGCGGCCGCCCCAGATCACCCGCGTCAGGATGTCGCGGCCGAAACCGTCGGTGCCGAGCCAGTGGGCGGCGCTCGGCCTCTCGAGCCGGGCGAGCAACGACTGGGTGGAGTAGCTGTAGGGGGCGATCGCCGGCGCCAGCGTTCCCACGGCGAGGATGAGGGCGACGACCAGCCCCCCCACCAGCCCCCGCTGACTCCGCCACAGACGATCGAATGTGTGCACGGACCATTCACCGGTACGCGATGCGCGGGTCGATGAGGCAGTACGCGATGTCCGTCAAGAGGTTCGCCACGATGACGACGGCCGCGATCATGAGGTTCACACCCATGAGGACGGGGTAGTCCCGCTCGAACACCGCGCCCACCGCGAGTCGTCCGATGCCCGGCCACGCGAAAACGGTCTCCGTGAGCACAGCCCCACCGACGAGGACGGGGAGCGAGAGCCCGATGACGGTGACGACGGGGATGAGCGCGTTGCGCAGCGCGTGCCGCCAGATGACCCGTACATCGGGCAGGCCCTTGGCCCGCGCCGTGCGGACGTAATCCTGCTGCAGCGCTTCGAGCAGGCTCGAGCGTGTGAACCGCATGAACGACGCCATCTGAATCAAGCCGAGCGTGAGCACGGGCAGCACGGCGTGACGGAGGCGCGCCCCGAGGTCAGCCTCTCGCCCGTACTCGCTGAGGCCGGATGGGGGGAGCAGTCCGAGCACCTCCGAGAAGAGCAGGATGAGCATGATACCGAGCCAGAAGCTGGGAAACGAGATACCGAACAGCGACACGCTCGACGCCAGGGCGTCCCACATCGTGTTCCGCCGAATGGCGGCGAGGACACCGAGGGGCACCGCGACGAGAAGGGCGAGGAGAAGGGCGCCCCCCGTGAGCGTGAGCGTGGGACCCAGACGATCGAGGACGAGCGTCGCCACCGGATCGCCCGTCTTGAACGAGCGTCCGAAGTCTCCGCGAGCCGCCGCCAGGACCCAACTCGAATACTGCACGAGAAGCGGGCGATCGAGTCCGAGCCGCGCGCGGACCTGAGCCGCGATCTCCGGCGACAGCTCGCCTCCAACGAGCACCGCCTCCGGGCCGCCAGGCGCCAGCCGCATGATCGCGAACAAGATCAACGAGACACCGAACAGCATGAGGCCTGCGTACGCGAACCGTTTGACGATGTGGCGGGCCAGCATGCCCCTCCCGGAACGGAGTTCGTGTGGTTCGCGTCGCTCGGCTCGCCGGTAACTCCCTAGCCCTTCGTCAGGCGCGCCACGATCTCGTCGAACGCCTTGTCCGCGAGCACCCTGACCTCGTCGCGCGTCAAGGGCTGGATGGGGTGTGGCACCATGATGGTCCGATAGTCATCCGCCCCCAGCGCTCCCGCCTGGGCGCGCGCGGCCCGGGCGAACTCCGTCGAGATCACCGTGGCCGTGGGCATCCCGTGGTCCTCGAAAAACACGCCGTCGTGCACACTGCACGTTGTGCAAGACCCTCAGTCGGCGAGGGCCTCGATGACGGCGTCGCTCTGCTTGAGGATCTCGGCCCGCAGGTCTTCCGGCGCGGGGCGGGCGAAGGTCGGCTTCCGCTTGCGGATGACGGCCTTGGGGTGGAGGCGCTCGTGCAAGAGCTCCTCGACGCGGTCGAGCAGGTGATCACCCTTGGCCTTCGAGATATCGAGGAGCGTGACGACCTTGCCCTCGAGGCTGGGCAGGCGCGCCGCGGTCTTCCGCGGCACCGCGACGGAATCGGTGGGATCGAGGAACTCTTCGGCGGCCATGGAGCGCTCCTCCCTTTTCGGGCGCTGTCTCATCAGAGCTGCGGGACGCGCCCGGCCCAAGTGTAGCGCAAGAGGCGCGGGCTCAGGGACGGAAGATGCGATCGAGGATGGCCGGCTCGACGTATTGCTTGAGCCGAATGCCCCCGAACCGGCGCCGCGCCTCGGCAAAGGAGAGCTCACGCACGTCGGGCGGCTCGCGCCCGCCGAGGCGCCGGAAGACGTAGAGCACCTCGGTGGGCTTGGCCGCCGGCGTCACGGACGCGACCGCGCCGTCATCGGCGAGCACGGTATTGTCGAACGCCACCACGAACGCCAGGGCGCCCGTCTTGTCGCTGACCTCGACGGGCCCCTCGATCCGCTCGTCGAAGCGCTCGGGGTCGCACGGGTGATTCCGCGCAATGCACCAGTCCGGCGAGTAGAGCGCCTGGATTTTCCGCATGTGCTCGAGTCGCAGGGGCGGCGGCGGCCGGGGCGGATAGATGGCCCGGTGCGTGCGCGATCGTGGGTCGTAGATCGAGACCTCGAGCGGATGCACGGCCACGAAGTGGGGCTGGCTGTGCTGGTAGACGATGCGCCCGTCGGCAAAGGCGGCCATGGGCCAGCCGGAGAGCACATCGCGCACGGCCAGGTCCTCGGCGAGCACAAGGGTGCAGCCGGCCGAGGGATTGACGTGGGTCTCGATCAGCAGCATGCCGCCGGCCTTCCGTGCGCTCACGGCCGAGCCGAGACAGGCGGAGGGCGCAGGCCGTATGGCCTGCTCGTCTATGGCGGCACGCGTCCAGCGCCCGGTGAGGCGGTCCAGCCGACCCACGAAGAGCGGCGGGACGAGGGCGCCCGTCCCCTGATCCCGGTAGTAGACGATCACGTAGGCCTGCCGATCTCTGAGCACCGAATAGCTCGTGATCGGCACCCGCGCCTCGGGCACCGTCTCGGCCGTCACGCGGGCCCCGCTCGCCCGCAGCGCGTCCCCCAGCGTCTCCCCCGCCGCGGGAGCGACGCAGACGAGGGTGGCGATCGTGGGCCATAGCCGTGCGAGGGGCAGGCCCTTCACGGCATGTGGACAGCCTTGATCACCAGGCGCGACATCTTTGGAAACGTCCAGCCGGGGATGACGGCAGAGAAGCGTCCCGCGGTGCCCCCCGCCACCAGGAACTTGAGGTTTCCGGGCTCACGGAACTTCGGAATCAGCGTGTCGTCGCTCTCCGGATGCGGGAACTTGGCGAGCACGCGCGCGGGCAGCCCCTCCCCGCCGTCCACGCCCGGGATGAGGTCGCGCACGCGCGTTCGCAGGCGCTCCCACAGGAACTGCCGCATCTCGGCCTTGCCCCAGCCCTCGCCCGCGATCATCTTCGCGTGCTCGGGGGAGAGCACGACGAGCGTGTCGCCGTGGTGGGTGGACCGATGGTTGGAGATCACGGCCAGCGAGTGGCTGATGGTGATCAGCACATCCTTGGCCCGGCGGCTCTGATGATCGTAGACACCATGCGGTGCCTCGGCGGCGAAGGCCGCCACCGTGCTCTCGTCGGCGCCGAAGCCGTGCTCGACGGCCAGCGACTCCCACGGGCTCTCTTCCTCGTTCTCCCCCATGCAGTAGGTGTAGCGGCCGGGGTGAGCCATGGTCGACATGCTCATGGTCCGGGCGGAGGCGCCCCCCACGTTGGCGACGATGAGCCGCAAGGCCCGGCCGATGGTCGCGTTGGCGCGCCACCCGGGGCCGAAGGCGCCGCGCCCGCAGTTGATGTCCAGAGCGGCTCGAGCGGGACCGTTGACGATGAAGAGGGGCGAGTGGAAATTCGTGGTCGCAGAGACGCCGTGGAGATCGAAGGCATCCTCACTCATGGCCTCGACCCCGGCGATCACCACCGGCAGGTAATCCGGACGGCACCCGGCCATCACGGCATTGATGGCGATCTTCTCGACGGTGGCCCGTCCGAAATTGGGCGGCACCAGCGCGATGAGCTCGTCGGCCTCGCGGCCCGAGCCCGCGACCATGGCCTCCACCCGCTCGCGAGTAGGCGGCACCACGGGGAGGCCATCGGTGACGCCGCGCTCGAAGAGCGTCTCGAAGGGATCGGGAGCAGGCGTGGTCACGGCGCGGTCAGGGTTTGCACAGGCGGAAGTTCGCGTAGTCGCCCTGCGCGGTCGACCGCGTGTCGTCGGAGTCCGTCAGGACCGCGATGCCCGCGGCCTTCGAAATGTCGGGATCGTCGAAGTATTTCTTGTAGTCCTCGAGGACGTTGACGCGCTCCTCCGTCCACTGGCCCTTCAGGGACGTTCCGCTCCGGATGATCCGTGCCTGGGTCAGCCCCGCGCTCGACGTCAGATGCGTGCCCACGGGCACCACGGCGCTCCAGATGTACTTCAGCGACTTCACGGCGAAGGGGGAGTGCGGGAAGACGGCATAGACCGACACCGCGCTGTCATTGCTCTTGGACTGGCGCTCGTCCGATCCGGCGGGGAACTCGATGGGGCGCCACGACCACGCGAGGATCGGATACGTCCTGGGATCCCACTCGTATTGCTTGGCGGCCTGGATGCCGAGGCCCTTGGCCAGGGCGTGCAGGTATCGTCGGCCGTCCATCTCCTGGATCGAGTAGACGGGCCGCCCGGATTCCTTGCGCGGCTTCCAGTCCGGCGGAAACTCGCCACCCTTCCCCTTGGCGAAGTCGTCGACGATCACGCACTCCTCGGCCGTCGCCGACCCCACGAGCGCGCCGGACAGGACGAGGGCGGCGAGGAGCGCCCGCCTCACCAGGGTCAGCGCCCCCGGCGCCACCAGGAGTGGACGAGATGATCCACGACCTGCACGAGCTGGCTCACCGTCCGGCATTCCTTGACGATGTCGCACGAGGGCGAGTAGAGCGGCATCACGCTGTCGCCGATGCCCCAGCCCCACTGGCCTTCCGGGTTCAGCCAGATCACACCCTTGACGCGCTCGCGGATCTGTCGGATGGCCCAGGCCTGGGGGTCGTTGTAGTTGTTGCGCGCGTCCCCCAGGATCAGCACGGTGGTCTTGCGGTCCAGCGACTCGAGCTCGGTGCGGACGAAGCGGCTGAAGGCGTAGCCGAAGTCGGACCGGCAATGGTAGTCCACCGAGGAGGACTTGAGCGCCCATTCGATGGCGTGGTCGACGGGGTACGTGTTGAAGGCCTGCGTCACCTCGGCGATCTCGGAGACGAACACGTAGGAGCGCACGCGCGAGAAGCACTCCTGCAGGCTCCACACGAGCTGGAGCATGAAGCGCGAGGCGTTGCGTACGGAGTCGGAGACGTCGCACAGGGTGATGAGCTTCGGCTTCTCGCGATGCCGGCGCCGGAAGCGCACCTCCATGGGGATGCCGCCGTACTGGAGGCTCTTCCGGATGGTCCGGCGCGAATCGAGCCGCCCCTTTTCCTCCTGCCGCTGGCGCAGGGCGAGGGCGTCCTTGATCTTGCGGGCCAGGCGCGCCACCACCGCCTTCATCTGGGCGATCTCGTCCGGGGAGAGCGCGAAGAGCGGCTTGTCGGTGAGCACCTCGCGGGTGAGACGCTCGCCCGCGCGGTAGGCGCGCCGCTCGAGCTCGCGCTCCACGTGCTGGCGGATCATCCGGCGGAAGGCCTCGAGGCGGAGGTCGAGGTAGTTGCGGATGCGGGCGAGCATGCCCGGATCCATGCCCTTGGCCTCCAGGAGCTGCATGATGCGGGAGAGGTCGCGCTCGATGGCCGCCCAGTCGAACTTGTCGTAGATCTTCCGCGAGAAGTAGCCGATCTGGAGGAAGTACATCAGCCGCTCGAGCCCCGCCCCCTGCCCCTGCCCGCGGATGGCCATCTCCATGTCCGAGCCCTCGCCTCGCAGCATGAGCTCGGTCAGCTCGTCCATGTCCATGTTCTCCTGGGCCATGAGCTGGTCGAGCATCTCCTGGATGCGGGGGTCCTCGGGACCCAGGGCCTTCTTGAGCCCGGCCCCGAGGGCCTCGAGGTCGAGGAAGTAGAGGTCGAAGATCCGGTCGAAGGTCGGCAGGTCGCGCGCTTCCTTGACGAGCGTGCTCGCGAGCGCCGTCTTGAAGGTCTCGCGATGCTCGAGCCCGATCTCCGAGGAGGCAGCCAGCGCGTCGAGCGCCTCGCTGGGAGAGATGCGCAGCTCTGCCCTTCTCAGATCGCCGATGAACTCTAAGATCCGCTGGTCCATAGCTGAGAGCCAACGTCAGGCGAGGCCAGCAGGCCTGGTGGGGGGGTCTGGGGGAGGAGCGGCAGGTGGCGCTCCCCCCCAGAGCTTATTGATCGGCTCATCGGGAGAAGGTGACCCAGGAGGACTTGAAGACGTCCTCGGCGCCATCGCGGCTGATGGGGCAGAGGCGCCCGTCCTCGAGTCGGAGGAGACCGTGGAAGGAGCCCGCGGCAATGAAATGGGTCATCTTGAGCTTCCAGCCGAGGCCGCCCGCGGTCGATTCCTCGTCCCGCTCGACAGCGCGGCCGACGTCGGGCACATCCCCGACCAGGTGGAGCACGCGCACCGGGCCTTCGGCGCACCGAAGCCCCAGCACCACCTTGTAGGCCTGGCCCTGGCGGAACGTCTCCACCGTCATCTCGCCCGGCTGGAGCAGGTGCGCCGCGGCCTCCGGCATGGCGGCCCGGAAGAAGTCGCGCGGGGCGGGGTGCGTGTAGTAGAAGTGCCAGCGCCCGGCGGCGAGCATCCAGATCTTGGTGTACTCCCCGAGGGCGGCCGAGATGCAGCGACCGCCCTCGATGAACACGGGACCAGCCGGGCCCAGCTCGGGCAGACGGATGCGCGGGCTCGGGAACCAGAGCTCGCGGAACTCGGTCAGATGCATGGCCTCAGTCGAGGTCGGCGAGGACCTTGTCGAGGGCGCCCTTCACGCGCTCGAGATCCTTCTCGTGCTTGACGAGCATGGTCAGGGTGGACTCGACCAGCTCCCGATCGAGACTCTCCGCGTTCAGGATGACGAGGGAGCGGGCCCAGTCGAGGCTCTCGGACACGGAGGGCGCCTTGCGGAGCTCGAGCCCGCGGATGCGTTGGACGGCCGCCACCACCGTCTGGGCGAGGCGCTCCGAGACCTCGGGAACCTTGAGGCGGATGATCGCCAGCTCCTCGTCGGGCGGCGGGAAGTCGATGAAGAGATGGAGGCACCGCCGCTTGAGCCCGTCCGAGAGCTCCCGCGCGTTGTTCGAGGTCAAGACCACGAGCGGGATGTTGGTCGCCTTGATCGTCCCGAGCTCCGGCACCGACACCTGGAAATCCGAGAGGACCTCCAGCAGGAAGGCCTCGAACTCCGGCTCGGCCTTGTCGATCTCGTCGACGAGCAGGACGACGGGCTCGACGGACTCGATGGCCTGCAGCAGCGGCCGGGGGGCGAGAAAGCGATGGGAGAAGAAGGCGTCGTCCTGACCTGAGATCTTGGCCACGGCTTCGGGCAGCGAGTCTGCGTCGGCGATCAACTGGCCGATGCGCTCGCGCAGGAGCTGCGTGTAGAGGAGCTGCTTGGCGTATTTCCACTCGTACAGCGCCTTGCCCTCGTCCAGCCCCTCGTAGCACTGGAGCCGGATGAGGCGCCGGGACGTGATCTCGGCCAGGGTCTTGGCCAGCTCGGTCTTGCCTACCCCCGCCGGGCCTTCGATGAGCACGGGGCGCCCCATTCGCTCGGCCAGGAAGACGACGGTGGAAATCCGTCGGTTGGCGATGTAGCGGGCGTTCTTGAAGTGCTGCTGGACATCCTCAACGGACTGGAACATGTAGGCTCCTGTATGAGTGAATTGGCCCGCAGTGTAGCACACTTGCAGGTCACCGCTACCCCCGTTCACGGAGTCTTCCGCCCCGCGCGCTTCAAGGTAGAATGAAAGCCGTATGAGCGGCCATTCAGCGGAGCTTCGGAGGTACCCGCGGGCCCGAGCGTCGTGGCGCGTCGCCGTGGAGATGCCGGGCGGACGCACGGTCAACCGCGAGACCATCGATGTCGGTCCCCACGGCGTCAAGGTCAAGCTCGACGAGAGCGTGGGGGCGGGCAGCCGGGTCAGGCTGCGCTTTCAGCCGCCCGACCGGAAGCCGCTCGATGTCGAGTCCATCGTGTGGCGCAACGACAGCGACGGGCCCGTCTTCGTCTTCGTCAACATGCCGGACGAGGATTTCGAGCGCCTCAAGTCACTGGTCGACGAGTACCGCGGCTCCTGATGCCCGCGGGTGGCCGGGCCCGCTTCCCGCCCGAGCCTGTCACGGCCGCCGTGACAGGATTCCTTGCGCTCTTCGGGCAGGCGGTCAGGCATCGTGACCCTGCGTGTCACTCTGGCGGCGGCGCCTGTCATAAATATGCGGTTGCGCGAGGGCAGAACCGCGGCCGCGAAGATTTCGCGCGCGAGTTGACAATTTTTCCGACTCTCGGGCCCGGGCGGCCGAGCGGCCTCGAACTTGCGCAAGCGCTCCCTGGATTTCGAGGGACCGGGAATCCTATCGGCTTCCCTCAGCGGGGACGCCGTTCTTGCCACCCACATACGCACACATATAATCGGGGTGACACTGTCCGACACATTCCGTTGACATACGAACGGCCATCGGGATGGCTCCTTCAAATCATCACGCCATCCTTGCGGTCCACTACTATCGGAGTGGCACTGGACTTGCTACCATTTCCGTAGCCATGCGCATCGATCAGCCATCGGGAATGGTCAGGCACCTCCAAGTCCTCCGAGCCGTCACGGAGGCCGTGAGTCGATCGCTCGATCTCCACGAGGTTCTTCAGAAAGCGCTCGCCGCTCTCACGCACGTCACCGGTCACGAGATCGCGAGCCTGCATCTGATCTCTCCGGACGGTCAGAGCCTCTTGCTGCGCGGGGAGCGGGGCCTCTCCGACGAGCTCCGCCGCGTCAACCTCGAGCTGCCCATGGGCGACGGACTGATCGGCCGTGTCGCGCTGTCCGGGCGCGGGCGCCGGGTGGACGACGCGAGCCGCGAGACCGATCTCCTGCCCGCGGCGCGGACGGCCGTGAGCACGGACGGCATCCGCGGCTTCGTCTGCGTTCCCATCCGGGCGCGCCACCGCATCCTGGGCACACTCTCGCTCGGCCGCCAGACCGAGGACCGGTTCACCGACGAGGAAATGGCCCTGCTCGAGTGCGTGGCCGACCAGATCGGCCTCGCCCTCGACAATGCCCGCCTCTACAGCGAGATTCACCGCCAGCTCGACGACCTCCGCCGGGCCCAGAACGAAGTGGTCAAGGCCGAGCGCCTTTCCGCCGTCAATGGCCTGGCCGCCGGCGTGGCCCACGAGATCAACAATCCGCTGACCATCATCATGGCGCAGCTGCACCTCCTCGCCCAGTCGCCCATCGGGCTCGAGGTCGAGGAGGCCCTGGGGGTCATCGACACCGCGGCCAAGCGGGCCGCCTCCATCGTCCGTGACCTCATCCTCTTCGCCGAGCATCGCCCGCCCCGGCGCCAGCGCTGCCAGATCGCCGAGCAGGTCAAGCAGGTGCTCGCCTTCGAGCAGGCCCGGCTGGAGGCCGACGGCATCCGGGTGCGCACCGACATCGAGCCGGCGCCCGAAATCTGGGCGGACGCCAATCACGTGCAGGAGGTTCTGCTGCACGTGGTGCAGAACGCCCAGCACGCGATGAAGGCCGCGCATGGCCGCGGGGTGCTGACGATCCGCGTGCGGCCCACCGTGGCGGGGCTCCGCATCACCGTCGCCGACGACGGGCCGGGCATCCCCCCCGAGCACCTGCCCCGTATCTTCAATCCCTTCTTCACCACCAAGCAGCCTGGCGAAGGGCGTGGCCTCGGGCTGTCCGTGTCCCACAGCATCGTGGGAGAGCACGGGGGTCGACTCTGGGCGGAAAACCTGTCGGGGGGAGGGGCGATGTTCACCATCGACCTGCCCATCGGCGAGCCCGAGCCCGCTCCCGAGGCCATCGACTCCCGCACGCGTCTGTAGTCCCCCGCTCCACGACCCGCGCGCCGCGTACGCCCCTCGACAAGGCCGTGATTCCGGGAGTAGTCTGTCCCCCTGATTTGAAATCTCTCACTCCCCGGAGGCCCCGATGAGTTCCGTCAAAGACGCCATTGCGCAGGCCGTGGACCGCCTCGCCGACGAGCTGGAGGCCCTTTCCAAGCAGATCCACGCGAATCCCGAGCTGGGATACAAGGAAGTCAAGGCCTGCGCGTGGCTCTCGGAGTTCCTGGGCAAGCAGGGCTTCAAGGTCGAGCAGGGCGTGGGCGGGGTCGACACCGCCTTCCGCGCCACCATCGAGACGGGCGAGGGGCCGACGGTAGCCATCCTGTGCGAGTACGACGCGCTCCCGGGCATCGGCCATGCCTGCGGCCACAATGTCATCGCCACCTCGGGGGCGGGCGCGGGCGCCGCCCTCGCCGCCATCAGGAGTCAGCTCCCCAAGGGGCGCGTCCACGTGATCGGCACGCCCGCCGAAGAGGGCGGCGGCGGGAAGATCAAGCTCATCAAGGCGGGGCTCTTCAAGGACGTGGACGCGGCCATGATGATCCACGGCTTCGACCGCACGCTCCTGCACCAGGACCTCCTCGGCATCGCCCGCGCCACCTTCGAGTTCACGGGCAAGGCCTCCCACGCCTCGGCCGATCCGTGGGAGGGCGTCAACGCCCTGGACGCCTGCGTGCAGACCTACAATGCCGTGGCCATGCTCCGCCAGCAGGTACGCCCCGATTGCCGCATCCACGGCATCATCACGAGCGGCGGCGCGGCCGCGAACATCATCCCCGAATCGGCGTCGGCCATCTTCTACGTGCGCGCGCCGGCCATCGACACCATGTGGGATCTCTATCGCCGCGTGGTCGCCTGCGCCGAGGGCGCCGCCAAGGCAGCGGGATGCGGCCTCACGGTCACCCCGCACGAGAGCATCTACGAGCCGATGAAGTCGAGCCGCGTGTTGTTGGATCTCTTCGCGGCCAACATGATCTCCACCGGTCTCAAGGAAGGCGCGCCCATCCCCGACCGCAAGGGCTCGTCGGACGTGGGCAACGTCAGTCAGGTCCTGCCGACCATCCAGCCCATGATCGGGATCGCTCCCGAAGGCATGGCCATCCACACGCGCGACTTCGCCGAGGCCGCCGTGAAGCCGCTCGCGCGGCAAGGCATGGTCGCGGCCGCCAAGACCATGGCCATGACGACCTATGACCTGCTGGCCGACCCCGGACGCGTGAAGGCCGCCAGGGAGGAGTTCGCCCATGGCCGCTGACCCGCTCGACGAGGCCAAGACCAAGGTCGCGGACGCCGTCGATCGCCTGGCCGACGAGCTGGAAAAGCTCTCGCTTCAGATCCACGCCAATCCCGAGCTGTGCTTCAAGGAGGAAAAGGCCTCGGCGTGGCTCACGGGCTTCCTCGAGAAGCAGGGGGCGCGGATCGAGCGGGGTGTGGGCGGCCTGCCCACGGCCTTCCGGGCGACCGTCGAGGGCACGGGCCCCGGGCCCACGGTGGCCATCATGGCGGAGTACGATGCCCTGCCGAACATCGGGCATGCCTGTGGCCACAACGTCATCGCCACCGCCGGCACGGGCGCGGGCGCGGCCATCGCGGCGGCGCTGGGCAAGGTTCCCTTCGCGGGTCGCGTGCAGGTGATCGGCACGCCCGCGGAGGAAGGGGGCGCGGGCAAGGTCAAGCTCATGGAGGCGGGCGTCTTCAAGGGCGTGGACGCGGCCATGATGATCCACGGCCGTTGCGGGACACAAGTCTGGCGGCCGAGCCTCGGCATCGTCAAGGTCAAGTGCGACTTCTTCGGAAAAGCCTCGCACGCCTCGTCCTGGCCGTGGCGCGGGGTCAATGCCCTCAACGCCATGATCCAGCTCTTCGTCTCGCTCGACCAGATGCGCCAGCAGATCAAGCCCGACGCGCGCGTGCACGGCATCATCACCAAGGGCGGCGACCAGGCCAACATCATCCCGGAGCACACGGCCTCGGAGTTCTACCTGCGGGCGCCCTCGAAGGACTACTGCCAGGAGCTGCTGCGGCGCTTCGAAGGCTGTGCCCAGGGCGCGGCCACGGCCACGGGCTGCACGGTGAAGGTGACCGCGGACCCGATCATCCATGATCCGCTCAAGCCCAACTTCGCCATGGCCACCCTCTTCGGCCAGAACCTCGAGCGGATCGATTTTCCCGTCGATCCCGACGACGGCGAGGCGGGGTATGGCTCGACGGATTGTGGAAACGTCAGCCAGGCCCTCCCGACGATCCACCCGTACATCCGCATCTCGCCGGATGGCATCCCGGGACACTCCCGCGAGTTCGCCGAATGGGCCAAGTCACCGCTGGCGCGCACGGGCATGGTCGCCGGCGCCAAGGCCCTCGCCCTGACGGCACTCGATCTGCTCGCCCGGCCCGACGAGCTCAAGCGGGCGAAGGAGGAATTCGAGCGCGGCGTGGGCGGCTAGGAGCCGCGGATGCCCTTGAGGACCTTCTTGGCCTGATTCAAGTGGTCGAGGACGTGGAGGCGGAAGACGATGGCGTACGCCTTCCAGTCCAGCTCCTCGATCCAGTGCAGCGGCTGCTCGCGGCCATCGGGCTCCATGACATTGATGACCATGACCACGGGCGCTCGGGCATCGGTGGGCCGGTCGGGCGCCGCCGCGAGAGCCTCCACCGCTTCCGCCTGAATTCGCTTCAGGTCGTTGAGCAGGTCGGGCCACGGCCGGCTCATGGGATCGCGCGACTGCAGCGAGGCCGGAATCGGTCCGTCGGATGGGCGCCGCCCGACGAGGAGCTCGCGCAGCTCCGTGATGCTGGGCCGGTGCGTCTCGACGACATGATCCGCCACCTCCTGGATCGTCCACTCGTCTGGCAGACCGCGCGTCCTCGCTTCCTTCTCGCTCACGCCGTCGAGGAGATTCTCGAAGGCCGCGAAGGCGGCCGCGACGCGCTCCTGGATCTGGGCGGCGCTTCGTCGGCTGCCCTGCTGCTCCAGGTACTCCTTGGCCTTGACCTGCTCGGGACGAAGGGTCACGGTTGGACCCGCCGCCGCTCCGAGGCGCGCTCGGCGTCGAGACGCCCGTGCTCGGCGTCGGAGAGATCGGCAAAGCGCATGGCGGCGGCGACGGCATGGTGGCCCGCCTGCTCGTCGATCAGGCGGTACATGGCCTGACAGATGCGTCGATAGGCGGGATGGCCCTGCGGCGCCGTCCTGAGCTCGATCATGTGCATGGCCTCGCGGGCATTGAGCTCCATGTAGAAGCGCACGCGATAGGCCATGGCGACGGCATAGGGCGCCACCGCAGCCTGCCCCATGCCCTCCAGCCCCTCGTAGAGCCTGGCCGAGGCGTCCATGACCCGGGTCCAGTCGGCAAGGGCGCCCGCCTCCTCGATCTCCGGGCCCACCACCCAGCCGTGGCGCACGGAGAGCGGCTGCCACTCGAGGGTGAGCAGCCGGTGCCGCTGAAGGTCACGGAAGGCACCGTAGTCGCCGAGCACATCGAAGCGGTAGGCCGTCCGCTCGAAGGCGCGCCCGGGCTTGTGGCGGCGATTCTCGCGCGCGCCGACATAGGACTCGAGGACTCGCCGCCGCTCCTCGGGGCCGAGCTTGCGCGCGAGGAGAAGGAGCTGGTCGTCGGGGAGCGACGCGGAGGCGTACAGCGCGGCCGCCACGATCTTGACCTCTCCGTCCGGGTCGAAGTCCGTCAGGGTCACCTCGCCGCGCGGTTCCGTCTCCACGCCGGCCAGGAGGCGCGCGGCCACCGCCGCCGTCCCCGCGCGCGTCTCGGCCAGGTAACGGCTCCAGAGGGTGCCCCGATCCGGCCGATCCACGCGAGTGAGAAAGGCGGGAATGACCTTGCGCAGCTCGGTGAGCAGGAGGGCAGCGTGCTCGCGGACCTCCTGGAGCGGGTGCGCGCGCATCCTCAAGAGGAGCGCCTCGTACCCTTGGCCGGTGCCGAAGATGCCGACATTGGAGCGCGTGGCGGCGGGCAGGAGCCCGCGCAGGCTGTCGAGGGCCTTGGCGCGAATGGTCGAGCGCCAGACGACGTCGTTATCGCCCGCGGGCCTGGACAGCCGGGCCTCCCAGAACGCGCGCATGGGATCGATCCAGCGCGCGTAGGTCTCGAAGGCCTGGTCGAGGGTCTCCACGTAGCGCGCGCGGAGGGGATGCCCGTCGAGCTCCGCGGGGACGTGATACTTCCAGTGACCGCCCGGGCGGTCCGTGTACGGGACATAGCGCGTGGACTGCTCGAGATAGGCCATGAGCCGTCCCCACTCGAGCACCTTGGTCAGGATGTTGGAGGCGCCCTCGCAGGCGATGTGCACGCCGCCCAGCTGGGCCACCGAGTCGTCGCCGTACTCCGAGAGCATGCGCTCGTAGAGCTGTTCGGCGCGCGCGGTCCCCACGGGACGGGCGCCGCCGCCCGCCTCGAGACCCTCGCCCATGAACTCGTCGAGGAAAAGGCGGCGGAGCGACTTGGCGGAGCGGGAGTAGCGGGCGAAGAGGGCGCCCTTGACCACTTCGGGCAGGTTGACGAGGGCGAAGACGGGCCCGTCCAGATTGGTGAAATAGGGCTCGAGGGCCGCCCGTTCCGCGGCGGAGAATGTCTCCACGGGATTATCCTAGCATGCGCAGACCCTCGAACAGGGCCAAGCCGGCGGGAACCTGCTGCCGAGGGCGCCACCATTTTTCTCACTCGGAGGTCGGTCATCCCGGTCCGCGGGTGGCCCTCTTCGCGCAAGCGCTCATCGGGGCAGATGGGCCCTTTTCAGCCGCCTGCGTTGACCGCTTTCGATGGCGCGTGTGATAATCCCGCCATGCGCCCGCCACGCATGGTGACGCTCCTTGCCGTCGTCCCCCTGGCGGTCGGGTGCTTCGCGGTATCGTTCGGCCGCGAGTTCCCTTCTCCCGAGACGCGCACGATCACCATCGGCCGGACGGACAAGGTGACGCTCCAGCGCGTGTTCGGCGAGCCCTATCAGGTGGGCCTCGACAGCGGCGACCCGACGTGGCGCTGGTTCTTCGGCCGGCGCGCCTCCGGCACCGAGGTGACCAAGGACCTCTCCGTTCGCTTCGGCGCCGACGGCACCGTCAAGTCCTACTCGTTCACCTCGAACTTTCCCGAGGACATGAAGCGCCTCCGGTAAGAAGGAGCCCCCATGCCCAACATCACCGTGCAGTGGTACGCCGGCCGCACCGACGAGCAGAAGCGCGAGATCACCGCCGCCATCACCGAGGCCATGGTCAAGATCGGCAAGACCACCGCCGATCAGGTGCACATCGTCTTCCAGGACATCGAGAAGTCGAACTGGGGGGTCAATGGAAAGCTAGCGAGCGACAAGTAGCTCGATGGGCAAGCTGAAGGTCGGGTTCATCCCCATCGAGGGCGGCCACTTCTACAAGGACGCCCTCGAAGAGGTCGTGCGCGCCGAGGACCTCGGCTTCGACTCCGTGTGGATGGAGGAGCACCACTCCGTCGTCAACCACTACTGGCCCTCGCCGCTGCCCGTGCTCGCGGGCTTTGCCACCCGCACCTCGCGCGTGCTCCTGGGCACCGACATCCTCGTGGCGCCGTTCTACCACCCCGTGCGGCTCGCCGAAGACGCGGCCATGATCGACGTCATGTCCGCGGGCCGGTTCGTGCTGGGCGCGGCCATCGGCTACAAGCCGGACGAGTTCGCCCTCTACGGCGCCGAGCTCGAGAAGCGCGGGGCCCGCTTCGAGGAGCAGCTGGCCATCATCAAGGGGCTGTGGACCCAGGAGTCCCTCGCCTTCAAGGGCCGGTACTACCAGGTGGAGGGCGCGCTCGAGCCCAAGCCCGTGGCCAAGCCTCACCCGCCGATCTGGATCGGCGGCTGGGGCGATCTCACGCTCAGGCGCGCGGCCACCCTCGCCGACAACTGGATCCCCGGGCCGACGGCGGACCTGCCGCGGCTTCTCAAGGGCAAGAAGCAATTCCTCGCGGAGCGGGCAGCGGCCGGGCGCACCGCGCCCATCACCGACTGGCCGCTCACGCGCGACGTCATCATCGCGGAGACCGACAAGGAAGCGCGCGCGCTGGCCGAGAAGCACATCATGGTCTCCTACCGCAGGGAGTACGCGGGCGGGTGGAAGCACCCCTTCATCGACGCGTCGATCGCCACGGACCTCGACGGCCTCATGAAGCAGCGGTTCCTCATCGGCGGGCCGGACCAGGTGCGGAAGGCCCTCGAGCCGTTCGTGAGCGAGTACGGCCTCACGCACCTCATCTGCCGCCTCTTCTTCCCCGGCATGGCGCACCGCCACATCATGCGCGAGCTCGAGCTCATCACCAAAGAGGTCATCCCAGCATTCCTGTAAGGCTCTCGCTCAAGTCCGCCTCGTTCCACATCCGGAACCTCGAGACGAGGCTGCCCTTCCGGTACGGCCTCGTCACGCTCACGCGCTTTCCCCTGCTCCACGTGGGCGTGGAGGTCGAGGCAGCCGACGGCCGGCAGGCCAAGGGCTACGCCGCCGACAATCTCCTGCCGAAGTGGTTCGACAAGGATCCCGCCCGGAGCTTCCGCGAGAACGTGCGGGACCAGCTCGTGGCCATCCGCATCGCCCATCAGGCCTTCGGGGAGGCGGCCAAGGTCCCCCGGTCCATCTTCCAGATCTGGCTGGATGCCTTTGCCGAATGCCGGCGCAAGGGTCCCGGACGGAACCTCAACGCCCTCACCATCGCCTTCGGCTCGTCCTTCTTCGAGCGCGCTCTCGCCGACGCCGCGGCCCGGCTCGCGGGGGCGGACGCCGTCGCCCTCCTCCGCCACGACCTCCTGGAGATCCGGCCCGGGGCCATCCATCGCGAGCTCGAGCAGGAAGACCTCGTGCGCTGGACCCGCGAGACGGCGCCCACCACCCTGGCCGTGCGCCACACCGTCGGCCTCCTCGATCCCATCTCGGCCGCCGACGTGCCCGCCGACGGCTGGATCGGCGACGGGCTGCCCCAGACGCTCGAAGAGTGCATCACCACGTACGGGCTCCGGTACTTCAAGATCAAGGTGGGCGGCCGCCACGAGGAGGACGTGGCGCGCCTGATCTCGATCGCGGCCACCCTCGACCGGCTGATCTCGGAGCCTTACGTGGTCACCCTGGACGGCAACGAGCAGTACAAGACGCTCGCCGACTTCCGCCGGCTGATCGAGACTCTGGGGAAGACCTCCGGGCTGTCGCGCCTCCGCAAGGCCATCGCCTTCGCCGAGCAGCCCCTGGAGCGCTCCGTCGCCCTCGACCCTGCCGCCCTCGAGGGCCTTCCCAAGCTCGGCGTGCCCCTCATCATCGACGAGAGCGACGCCGAGGTGGAATCGTTCAAGCTGGCCGTGTCGCTCGGCTACCGCGGCGTCAGCAGCAAGAACTGCAAGGGTATCTTCAAGTCGTTCCTGAACCGCACGCTGATCGAGCGGTTGAACCGGCGACGCAAGCCCGAGGCCGCCCTCTTCATGAGCGCGGAGGACCTGACCAACCTGGCCATGGTGCCGCTCCAGCAGGATCTGGCGACCGTGCGCGCCCTCGGCATCACGCATGTCGAGCGCAATGGCCATCACTACGTCAGGGGCCTCGCCCACTGCTCGCGGCGCGAGCGGTACCAGGCCACGCGTCTCCATCGCGATCTCTACCGGGGCGGCGAGGCCGAGGCGCGCCTGCGCGTCGAGGGTGGCGTGCTCCACGTCAGCTCGCTCGGCACCCCGGGCTATGGAGGGGCCTTCGAGCCCGATCTGCCCTCCATGGTGCCGCTCGAGAAGTGGAGCTTCGACTCGCTGGAGGCAGAGTCCTGATCGCCTACCGCCTCAATCGCTCCTTCGCCTGGAACGCAGCCCATCCCCCCCGGCTGCCGCCGAGACCGCGCCAGGTGCCTCCCGCCACCGTCAACCTCTTCGATCGGACGCTCGAGGGCCCCGTGGGAATCGCCGCCGGCCCGTTGCCGAATGCGAAGTGGATTGCCGCCTATGCCCGACTCGGCTACGGCCTTCTGACCTACTCGACGGTGCGGAGCCGGGAGCACCCGGCCTCCCGGGCGCCCAATCTCGCCTTCTGTCGTCTCGGCGATCCGACGACGATCGAGCCCACCCCGCGGCGCCTCGATCCCGCCGCCGTCACCTTGGCCTACTCCTTCGGCCTACCCTCCGCCACGCCGGACGTCTGGCGGGCGGACGTCAAGCGCGCGCGCGCCGCCCTCGGGCCAAAGCAGCTTCTCGTCGTCAGCGTGGTCGGCACGCCCGCGCCGGATGGCGATGGCGAGCAGCTCGCCGCCGACTATGCCGCGTGCGCGCGGTGGGCGGCCGAGGCCGGCGCCGACGTCGTCGAGGTGCACCTCTCCGCCCCCGACACGGCGGCGGAGCGCGCGCAGATGGTCTACGAGGACGTGGCCCTGTCGACCCACATCGTGCAGCGGGTGCGGCGCGCCGTCGGCCTCAAGCCGGTCGTGGCCAAGGTCGGGGCGGCGAGGAGCCCGCGGGCCTTGCACGACCTCGCCACGGCCACGGCTCGCTGGCTCGACGGATTCACACTCATCAATGGTCTGCAGCGACGCCTCGTGAACCCCGACGGCGCGCCCGCCCTCACGGGTCCCGGGCGCGAGCTGGCCGGGGTGTCCGGCGCCGCGGTCTGGGAGCACGGTCGCGTGCAGGTCGCCGAGCTCTGCGCGTGGCGCAAAGCGGGGGCGTGGGACCGAGTGGTCTTCGCGGTGGGCGGCATCACGACCGTCGAGCGCGCGCGCGCGAGCCTCGAATCCGGCGCCAACGCCGCCCTCGTGGCCACGGCGGCGCTCGTGGACCCGCTGCTCGCCGCCCGCTTCCGCGGCGCCCGGGTCGCGGCCGAGGTCGCGCGGCGCCCGCGTCGCTAGCGGATCCTTCGTGGAGGCGAGTCCTCCACCTTGAGCTCGTCCTTCTCCTCGAGGGCAATCCCGACCGCGGCGAGCTCGCTCTTCTTCTTCTCGCTTATGCGCGCGGCGGCGCGTCGGAGAAGCTCTTCTCGGCTTGGTGGTCTGAATGCCGCGTCACTCTCCTGGACCCTGCGCCCGCACCGTCCGAGAAGATCCGTGAGCTCGGCGATTCCATCAGGACCATTGCTCGTCCGGACGGCATCCCAGCTCCTGAGCTTGTCGGCCCCCGCCCCCGTCTTGCGGATCTGTCTCGTCGAGTCCTGGAGGCCGATCAGGCTGCCCGCGAGATCGAGGGCGTCGTCCAGCCAGGCGTCGTAGCCCGCCCGCGCCGTCGGACAATCACGCCGCGAGAACCGCTGCGCCGCGTCCTTGAGATCCCTGAGTCGCTCGGTGGCCTTTTCGACCTTCTGGTCGGCCGGCCACTGCGATGGATCGTCCTGGGCCGCGGTCTCGGCGAGGGGCCACACCGCGGCAGAGCCAAGCGAGAGGAAGATCTGGACGGCGGCCAGCCCGATGGAGAGCCTGGGGAGAGCGCGACGCATCACGAGGCGCCTTTCTCGCGCGGCGGTGCTGGAGCCGTCCGCGTGACAATTGTTCCGGTCATTCGTACCGTACGGGCGCCCCGGGACGGTGTCAAGATTTCGCGGCTCTCGACCTCGCGAGACGATCGCCGGTCCGGCGCCTGTGCTAGGCTCGCCGCATGCGCTGGCTCGTCGTGCTGCCCTTCGAGCGTCCGGAGCACATGGGGGTGGACTTCCGGGACGAGCTCGTGGCCATGGGCCACGAGGTCCGTACCTTCGCCTACCGGCGCAACAACCCCCTCTACAAGAACCGCGGCACCAAGGCCGCCTATCAGCTCTGGATCCTCCGACGGCTCGAACGAATCTGCCTCGAGTGGGAGCCGGCGCTGGTGCTCGTCATCAAGGGCGGGCCCATCACGCCCGGGCTGATCCGTCGGGTCAAGCGGAGCCGGGACGTGCTCTTCCTCAACTTTTTCCCCGACAATCCCCTGTGGATGATGCCCTTCGACGCCATCGAGGCCTATGACGTCTTCTTCACCAAGGAGCGCTACGCGCTCGACTCGCTCGAGCACGTGGGGCTGCGCAACCTCCATTATCTGCCCATGTACTGCGTGCCCGCCATGCATCACCCGGTGACGCTCACGGCGGAAGAGCAGCTCCTCTACTCGAGGCCGATCAGCTTCGTGGGCAGCCGCTATCCCTACCGCGAGCGACTCATCAAGGAGCTTCTGGCCTTCCCCATCAAGCTCTGGGGGGCGGGCTGGGCGCGGACGGAATCCCTGGAGATCCGGGCCCTCGTGGCCGGTGGACCTGTGTGGGGGCGCGCCAAGCTCGCCGTCTACTCCGGCTCGACGCTGTCGCTGAACCATCACCATCCCATGAACGACATCGTGGGCGTCAACACGCGCGCCTTCGAGCTGGCGGCGAGCGGCGCCTGCCAGGTCGTGGATCTCAAGGGCGAGCTGCCGGGGCTCTTCGCCCCCGGGGAGGAGGTCGTGGCCTACCGCGATCTCGACGATCTCAAGGATCAGCTCGGCTACTACCTCGCCCATCCCGACGAGGCGCGCGCCATCGGCGGCAACGCCATGAAGCGCGCGCTCCAGGAGCATACCCTCCGCCACCGGATCGAGGAGATCCTCACCGTCGTCGAGGAGCGCTTCGGAAAGAGATGATGTGCGAGCCGAGGCATGGCCGAGCTGCCGAAGGCACGAGTGTGACGAGGCGAGTTTCCAAATGAGTCGAGCCGAGGCATGGCCGAGCTGCCGAAGGCACGAGCGTGTGGCCGTGCGAGGTGAGCGCCGTCGGCGCGAGCCGAGAGCTGAGTAGAATGCGAGTTTCCAAATGAGTCGAGTTGTCCGATGAAGCAGATGGATTCCCTCGCGACGAGCCTGCGCTGCATCGAGTGCGGCGGCGCCTCTCCCCTCGGCTATACGCTTCAGTGCCCGACCTGCGGCGGTCTCCTCGAGCTCCTCTACGACGAGCCGCTCCTCCGAAGGCTGGGAACGGGCGCCTTCACCGGCACGGGGCTCTGGCGCTACGCGCCTGTGCTGCCCATCGCGGATCCCGCGCATCGCGTCTCCCTCGGCGAGGGAGCGACGCCGCTCCTCGATTGCCCGCGTCTGGCCCGAGAGCTCGGCGTCCAGCGCCTCGTGGTCAAGTTCGAGGGCGCGAACCCCACGGGCACGGTCAAGGACCGCAGCTCGGCCACGGGCGTGAGCGCCGCCCTCCAGTTCGGCTTCGCCGTCACCTCGGTGGTCAGCTCCGGCAACGCCGGCTCGTCCATCGCCGCCTACTCGGCGCGGGCCGGGCTGCGCTCACTCATCTTCTGCTACGAGCGGGCCTCGGCGCCCAAGATGCTCCACATGGCCGCCACCGCCACGGACCTCGTCATCTACAAGGGCGTGTACGACGACCTCATCACGCTGTGGGACCGGCTCGCGGAGGAAGGGCTCTTCTTCGACTGCGGCGCCTCGCGCAATCCGTACAAGCACGAGGGCAAGAAGACCATCGCCTACGAGATCGCGGAGGGACTGGGCTGGCGCGCGCCCGATCTCGTGGTGGCGCCCGTGGCCGTGGGGGAAACCTTCATCGCCGCCTCTCGTGGGTTCGCCGAGATGGAGCGCCTGGGCCTCATCGCCAGGCGGCCGATCATGGCCGCCGCCCAGGCGGCACGCGCGAACGCCGTGGTGCGGGCCTGGCGGGACAAGGCCGCCATCACGCCGCTCAAGATCGGCTACACGGTGGCCGAGGGACTCGCCGCGGGCGACCCCGGGCGCAAGGGCGACTGGGTCCTGCGCATCCTGCGGGAGACGGGCGGCGTGGCGGGCCAGGCGGAGGACGAGGAGATCCTGGCCGCCCAGTCCCTGCTCGCGCGCACCGAGGGAATATGGGCGGGGCCGACCGGGGTGGCCGCGCTGGCCGTCCTGAAAAATCTCCTTCACGAGAAGGAGGTCGACCCCGCCGCCACCATCTGCGTCATCCTGAGCGAGACCGGTCTCAAGACGGAGGCCGCGCCCCCCAGCCGTCCTGCCATCGCCTTCGACGAAGCTTCACTGAGGAGCCTCGTGCGGGAAAAGGTGCGGGAGAGCTAGTCGAGCGCGCGCGTCATTCCCAGGCGACGCGCGGTGAGCTCGGCCATGCGCGGATCGCGCTCGACCCCTATCCACTCGCGCCCCAGGCCCAGAGCCACGCGACCCACGGTTCCCGCGCCGCAGAACGGATCGAGCACAGGTCCACGGCGACGGCTCTGGAGAATGAGCGCGCGCAGCACCGGCTCGGGCGTGGCATCCCAGATGCTGGCCGGATGCGTCCTCGGCAGGGGCAGCATCCAGCACAGGGTGGCGGCGGTCGGGCGCACGCGACGTCCGGCCCGGGCGAAGCGCAGAAGGTAGTTGATCCGGTTGTCCCACCGCTCGCGCGAGCCCGTCTCGGCCCAGATGCCCTTGGACTGAAGGCGCCAGCCCGTGCGCCTGAGCCAGCCCGCGATGAGGCTATCGAACCCTACCCATTCCCGTCCGTTGTGGCGATCGCCCAAGACAAGCCAGAGGTCTCCATCGGGGACAAGCACGCGCCGCCATTCGCGCCCGAACCCGACCGCGAGCTGTCGCGCATAGTGCTCGGCCGCCGGGCGTCCGCGATTGCTGACCCAGTAGGGCGGCGAGGTCAGGATGATGCCGACGCTGGCGGACGGGATCTGCCCCAGATCGCGACTGTCCGCCTGGAAGAGCTGCGCCCGCCCGTCCGGACGGGCCCAGGCCCGCTTCGCCGCGCTCGTCACAGCGTGTAGGGCACGAGCTCGCGCGCGACCTCGATCTCGCCGGAGAAGTGCTGGCGCGCCTCTTCGACGAGCGCCTCGAGCTCGCCGTGATGCCCGGCATCGATGTGGGCGAGGAGGAGTCGGCGCACCCCCGCGCGCGCCGCGACCTCTCCGGCCTGCGCGGCCGTGGAGTGGGCCCCGAAGCGCTGCGCGCGCCGCTCCGAGAAGGTCGCCTCGTGGATGAGGGTGTCCGCGTCGCGGGCGAGCGTCTCGACGGCGACGCAGGGCTCGGTGTCGGAGGAGTAGACCACAGCCACACCGGAGGCCGGCGACTGGAAGCGCACGGCGAGATTCGGCATGTTCCCGTGCGCGTTGGGTGAGGTCGTGACGGTGAGGGCGCCCGCTGCGTCGAGGCGGAAACCCTCCTGCGGCGGCACCGGCTCCCAGAGCAAGGGAAACATCCCGGGCCGCTCCAGGAGCTGGAAAACACCGAGCAGCGAGCGGAGCGCCGCTTCGTGCTCTTCCCGGCACGCGATCCGGAGGGGCGCCTTCCGGCCCGTGAGGAACAGGGTCTGGATCAGCGAGGGCAGGCCGTAGGCATGGTCGGGATGGATGTGGGTCACGATGACACGCCCGAGGGAGACCGGATCGACGCCCGCCCGCATGAGCTTCTGAGCCGGGCTGCCCCCGCAGTCCACGAGCAGGGGCGGGGCGCCGCTCTCCTCGAACACGATGGATGTGGTGTCGCGGTCAGGTCCCGGCACGGCGCCCGACGTGCCGAGGAAGACGAAGCGCACGGGGAGATCAGGCCGACGCGTGGGCTCGGCGGAGCAGGAGCGGAACGCCGACCACGGCCAGCCCGACCCCGACGAGGCTCGCCAGCTGGGCCACGCGTAGCGGCCCCAGCATCAGGGCGTCGGTGCGCAAGGCCTCGGTCAGGAAGCGGCCGACGGAGTACAGGCCGAGATACGTCAGGAAGAGCGCGCCGGGGGCCCGCTCCAGACGCTTCCGGAATACGGCGACGAGCACGATGAAGACGAGAAAATCCCAGACTGATTCGTAGAGAAACGTCGGATGAAAGAATTCCTCCTGCGCGAACTGGAGCGGGCGGTGAGGCGGCGAGATGTAGAGCTTCCAGGGCAGATCCGTCGGCGTGCCGAACGCCTCCTCGTTGAAGAAATTGCCCCAGCGTCCGACGGCCTGCCCCAGAGCAAGGCTCGGCGCAGCGATGTCCATGTAGGTGATGGCGGGCAGCCCCTTCCACAGGGCATACCCGCCGCCCACGAGCAGGCCCCCGAGGACACCGCCGTGTATGGCGAGCCCGCCCTCCCAGACCGCGAGGATCTTGGAGGGAAAGCGGCTGTAATAGTCGAGGTTGAAGGCGACGTAGTAGAGGCGCGCGCCGACGAGGCCGCCGATGAGGGCCAGCTCCGATGCCTTGAGCAGGTTGTCGGGGTCGAGGCCGCGCCGCTGGGCCTCGTGGTGGGCGAGCCAGAGCCCGAGCGCCATCGCGCCCGCCATGAGAATGCCGTACCAGCGGAAGGTCAGGGGGCCGAGCTGGAAGGCAATGGCCCCCGGAGAGTGGAACATACGGGCCTGGTTATACGGCCGGGGACCGATGCTGTCAAATAAATCGCGGCTTTGTCGGCAAATTCGTTGACACCCTCGGAAGGGCTCCGGTATCATCAAAGAGCGTCTACGCCTCACTCACAGTCCACAAAAGGAGTCCCGATTGCCAGGTACCGCGGGCCTGTCCACGAGCGTCCTCGACCCGATCCTGTCGGCCGGTCCCCTCGCGCGCTTCGTTCTCGGAGTCCTGCTCTTCTTCTCGGTCATCTGCTGGGCGCTCATCGTCGAGAAATTCTGGGAGTTCCGGGCCATCAAGCGCGAGTCGCGGGCCTTCACGAAGGCCTTTCGCGAGAGCCGTCGCTTCTCCCTGCTCTACACCGCGGCCAAGCGGTTTCGGTGGAGCCCGGTAGCCTCGCTCTACACGGCGGCCGGCCACGAACTGGCCAGCGTGTACGGTGGCGTGGAGGCGGTCGATGCGGTGCTCGATGAGGGCGAGGGACTACCGCGGGAGACGCTGGATGCCGTCCATCGGGCGATGCGACGGGCGAGCGAGGCGGAAGTGGGACGGATGGAGCGCTATCTGCCTTTCCTCGCCACCACGGCGAGCGCCGCGCCCTTCATCGGTCTCTTCGGCACGGTCGTCGGCATCATGAACGCCTTCCACAACATCGGCCAGCAGGGCTCCGCCAACCTCGCCGTGGTCGCCCCCGGCATCTCCGAGGCCTTGATCGCCACCGCGGCGGGCCTCGGCGCGGCCATTCCGGCGGTCATGGCCTACAACTTCTTCGTCAACCGGAGCAAGCGCTGGGCCACGGAGATGGACGGCTTCACGCTGGAGCTCCTGAACGTCTTGGCCAGGCCCACCCCGCAGAAGGCCGTCACGCGGTAGCGATGGCTTTCAACCTCGACAGCGGCGAGAGCGAGGGCGGACGGCGTCGGGTCGGGACCCTCAGCGAGATCAACATCATCCCGCTGGTGGACGTCGTCCTCGTCCTCCTGCTCATCTTCATGCTCACGGCGCCCCTCATGTATCGGGGCATCGACGTCAACCTGCCCAAGACGGCGGGCAAGCCGACGGTGACCGAGGAACGGATGGAGCTGACCCTTACCCGGGAGCAGCAGCTCTACCTGAACGGGAAGCCCCTGCCCCTGGGCTCCCTCGAGCAGGCGCTGCGCGACGTGTTCAAGAACCGCACGGACAAGACGCTCTACCTCAAGGCCGACCAGGCGCTCCAGTACGGCTTCGTGATCGAGACCATGGACAAGGTCCGCCGCTCCGGCATCGAGAAGCTCGGCATGGTCACCGAGCCCGCGCCGAGGTCGTGAGCGCGGTGAGCGTGGCCCAGGGCTTGCCGTTGGGCTCTCCCTTGGGATCCGCGCGCCGGCGGGTGACGCTGACGCCGGCCCTCCACAGGCCACGGCTGCCCACCGCCGCCCTCGTGGTGTCGACGATCGCCCACGCCGTCCTCGTCGGATTCCTCGTGGCGCTGTCGTTCTGGGGGCCCTCCTGGCGGGACTCGCGGGTGCAGGTGGTCAACCTCGTCCCCGCCGTGGCCGCCGTCGGCAATTCGGCCGGCCATCCCGCCGCTCAGCTCCCCACGCGCACGCTCCCCAAGCCCCCGTCCCGCTCCGTCGAGCCCGAGCCCGAGCCGCGCGCCCGCGAGGCGCCCAAGGCCGCGGAGCCCGCGCTTCCCACGCGGGCGATGAACCCCCGCGTGGGCGACCGGGAGCTGCCCACGATGCCCGCGGATCGCCGCCCGCGGGCGGTGGGCGAGTCGGCATCGAAGCCTGAGCCCGCGCCGGCGCTCGGCCAGGCCACCGGATCGACGGCCGGGGTCGGCTCGCTCACCGTCGACGTCACCGACTTTCCCCACGCCTGGTACCTGCGGCAGGTTCTGGCCAAGGTGCAGGAGCGCTGGCAGAGCCAGAAGCGCGCGAGCGAGCCCGAGCAGAAGCCGCTCGTCTGGGTCGAGATCAATCGGGACGGGAGCATCGCGACTCCCAGGATAGAGCGGAGCTCCGGCAACACGTTCTACGATCAGGCCGCCCTGCGCGCCATCGTCGAGGCGAGCCCCTTCCCGCAGCTTCCCGCGGACTGGACGAAGCCGTCGCTCCGCATCCTCTTCAACTTCGAGCTGAGGCGCGGGTGATGCCACGACGTCCGACCCGATCACTGTCCGCGCTGGCATGTCTCGGGGCCCTCCTGGCCATCGTGGTGGGCCTGGCGGGACCGCCGGTGGCTCGCTCCCAGCAAAGCGCCGATGTGTGGCTCAATGTGATCGCGAGCGGAGCCAAGAAAGTCAACATCGCCGTGCCTGATTTCGCGCTCGTGGGTGGCGCCGACCCGCAGAACTGGGCCAAGCGCCTGGCCGAAGTCACGGGTGGCGATCTCACCTTCTCGGCGCTGTTCAGCGTGGTGTCTGGACAGCCGGCCTTGCCCACGACGACCGACGGCCTCAAGCCCAGGCTCCAGGAGTTCGCGGCGGCGGGAGCGCACGAGGCGCTCCAGGGCATCCTGAGCGTGCGGAGCGACCGGCTCGAGGGCGAGATGCGGCTCTACGATCTCACGTCGCCCGACTTCCGCCTCATCGGGACGAAGAAGATCCAGGTCCACCCGACCGAGCCGCGCCGGCTCGCCCACAAGATCGCCGACGAGGTCGTGCTCCTCGTCACCGGCGAGGCGGGCGTCGCCGACACCAAGATCGCGTACACGAGCACGCGCTCGGGCGTCAAGGAGCTGTGGGTGATGGACTACGACGGCCAGGGGGCCACCGCCGTCACCGCCAACCGGTCCATCAACATGTCGCCGAACTGGAACCCCGACGCGCGCTCGCTCGCCTTCACGTCGTACATGAACGGTTACCCGTTCCTCTATCGTCTCTTCCCCTTCGAGCGACGCCCCGTGCAGCTTCTCTCGGGACACATGGGCCTCAACACCTCGCCATCGTGGAGCCCGGACGGCCGGCAGCTGGCCATGACCCTCTCCAAGGACGGCAACCCGGAAATCTATGTGCTCAATGCTCAGACGGGCGCCTTTCGCCGGCTGACCACCCACACCGCGATCGACACGGAGCCCACGTGGTCGCCCACGGGACGCGAGATCGCCTTCGTCTCCGATCGGTCGGGCGCGGCACAGATCTACGTGATGGACGACCAGGGCACCAATGTCCGCCGCATCACCTCGAGCGGCTTCAACACCCAGCCGCGCTGGTCGCCCAAGGGCGACACCATCGTCTTCACCTCGCGCCAGGGCAACCACGACCTGTGGGCGGTGAGCCCGGACGGCTCGAATCTCCGGCGGCTGACGGCCGGACCAGGAGAGAACGAGAGCGCGACGTGGTCCCCCAATGGCCGGCACCTCACCTTCCACTCGAACCGTCTCGGAGGCGTCCAGGTCTTCACCATGCTCGCCGACGGCTCGGAGCAGCAGGTCGTCACGGGGGGGCCGGGACAGTCTTCGAGTCCGGCGTGGTCGCCGCGTCTTCCGTGATAGGATTGAACCGATTTTCCAGAGAGAGTTCACCAAAGGCTTGCCAAGGAGGAAGTGACGCTATGGTGCAACGACGCGGTCCCGCGTTTTTGGTGGTGCCACTGCTCCTTCTCACCCTCTTCCTTGCGGGGTGCCCGAAGCGACCCGCCACCACGGGCGCCGTCGCCCCGGCTCCCACCGCGCCCGCGGCAGCTCCGGCCGCGCCTGCGCCCGCCCCCGCGGCGATGCAGCCGGCGACCCCGGCCGCGCCCGCTCCGGCCGCGGCCCCGAGGCCGTCCGAATTCGCGCTGAACGCCAATCTCAAGACCATCTATTTCGACTTCGACAAGTACGATATCCGACCCAATGACGCCAAGGTGCTCGACGCCAATGCGGCGTGGCTCAAGTCCAACGGCGACAACCTGCTCCTGATCGAGGGGCACTGCGACGAGCGGGGGACCAACGAGTACAACCTGGCCCTCGGCGAGAAGCGCGCCAAGGCGGCCATGAACTACCTGGTCGCCCAGGGTATCCAGGCGAGCCGGGTCACCATCATCTCCTACGGCAAGGAGCGCCCGACCTGCACGGAGAAGACCGAGGATTGCTGGGGCAAGAACCGGCGTGACATGTTCCTGACGAAGGGCAAGTAAACCCGGACGGGCAGCGCGTGCACCGACGCATCAGGCCAGCGGGGAGCCTCGGGCTCCCCGCTGTTGTTTTCTGGGTCCTCCTCTCCGGCTGCGCGAGCGACGAGTCCGCGCAGCACGACATCGCGCAGCTCCGCCAGGATCTCAATGCCGTCAACCTGGCCGTGCACCGGAGCAAGGGCGAGACGGACACGGTGGTGGGCCAGCTCGATCGGCGGACCCGCGAGCAGTCCGCCGAGAACACCAAGCAGCTCCAGACGCTCTCGTCTCGGCTCGACAGCCTGAGCGCCGAGCTCAACAGCCTCTCGGCTCGCCTCGACGAGCTCGCCCAGCGCCTGGACACTCTCTCGCGGCCGGCAGGCGGCGGTTCCCCGCCCCGCCCGAGCCCGCCTCCCGCCCCCACTCCGTCTCCCTCCGGCGGAGGGCGATCGAGCGGCGGACCGAGCGCGGAGGAGAGCTACAAGGCGGCGTATCTCGACTTCTCCAAGGGCAACTACAGCCTGGCCATCGCGAGCTTCCGCGAATTCGTGCGGCGATTCCCCGACGCCGCGCAGGCCGACGGCGCCCAGTACTGGATCGGCGAGTCCTACGTCGCCTCGGCACATGCCGCAGCGACCCAGGGCCAGGCCGACAAGGCGAAGGAGGCTCTCCAGCAGGCGGTCCAGGAGTATCGCAAGGTCTTCGTCAACTATCCGCGCGGGGCGCAGGTCCCCACGGCACTCTACAAGGAGGCGCTCGCCCTCGAGGAGCTGAAGCAGGTCAAGCTGGCGCAGGCCAGGCTGCAGTACCTGGTGGAAAACTTTCCGCAATCGCAAGAGGCGCCCCTGGCCCGCGAGCGCCTGAAGAGCCTAGGCGAGTAGCCGCCTCACGGGGCATCACCCTCGGGGTCATAGC
>QHSC01000215.1 GCA_003220345.1 Candidatus Rokuibacteriota bacterium
TTCCCATATGAGAGCGGCCCACCCCGATCCCATGATCGTCGAGGCAGCCTGAGTCATCTGCTGCTTGAAGGTGTCGAAGTTGCCGAAGTCCCGGTCGATCGCCTCCGCGAGCGCTCCGTTGGGCTGCTCCTCCCCATGCGGAGCGAGGTTCTGCCAGAAGAGCGAGTGGAGGACATGGCCGGACAAGTTGAAGGCCAGGGACCTTTCCAACGCCGCGAGGCGCGTGAAGTCCCCCTTGACACGGGCCTCATGCAATAGCTCGAGCGTGTCATTGGCGCCTTTGACATACCCGGCGTGGTGCTTGTCGTGGTGCAGTTCCATGATGCGCCCTGACACATGGGGTTCGAGGGCGCCGTAGTCATAACGGAGATCGGGCAAGACGTATGTGGCCATTGAGGTTCTCCTTGGCTA
>QHSC01000216.1 GCA_003220345.1 Candidatus Rokuibacteriota bacterium
GCGCTCAGGGGAGTAGGGCTTGGTGAGGACCGGAACGGAGCGACCCCCGTATTGAGTCTGAAACCCGCCGGATTTCTCGCCAGTCACAAACACGAAACGCGGGGCGAGGTGTGGCCAGCCATGCTCAACACGCCGATAAAGATCCTCGCCGTTCATCCCGGGCATCCGAAGGTTGCTCAGGATCACGTCGTAGCTCCGTCTCGCGAGCAGTTCGAGTGCTGCCCGCCCATCCTCGGCCGTTTCAACATGGTGGCCGTGCAAACCTAACGTGACGGTAAGCAGCTCCCGCGTCTCGGTCTCATCCTCTACAACCAAGATCCGGTAGGCCATCGCCCGGGCGGCCTCCACACTGCACTCCAGGAGCATAGAGGATGCCGATCCAAACAATGAGCCAGTCTGCCGACTAGAGGCCGAAAGGGCCGCTTGCGTGCTTTCCCACGGCAACGCTTATTCCAATACGGTAAGGACTACCGAGTGCGATTCGCCCATTCACAGCGGAACCAGATCGGGACTTGGACAGATAGCGGATGCCATCCAGCAGGGTAAAGGCGTACTCAGGATAGGGGACGTTCCTCCGCCACAAGTCGTCGCAGGTGGCGTGAAGGTGGACCACCCGGCCCTGAGGACGGCGAAGAAGGCAGGGCCGGATTTCTGTTGTTGACCGCTTGAGTATTCGATAGAGTGTGCGCCCGAGGGAGCGATACGCAGTGGTGATCGTCATTCCTGGATTACCAGGCAGGAGAAATGCGATGACCCATCACCTGCTCGTCCATCTCCTCTCACGCACCGCCTTCCTTCTCGCCCTCGTCGTGTCCGTGGCAGGGACCGCGCTGGCCGCCGAACCGAAACGCGGCGGCGCGCTGCGGGTCGCCTACGGCAACGAGATCTCGAATCTCGACTTTCACACCGCGCCCGGCTACGAGATGAACTGGGTCGCGATGAACATCGGCTGCGGCCTCATCAACATCACTCCCGACGGCAAGTTCGTCCCCGACGCGGCCGAATCGTGGCAGATCTCGCCCGACGGCCTCCTCTACACGTTCAAGCTCAGGAAGAACGTGCTCTTCCACGACGGCACCAAGGTGGACGCCGCCGCCGTCAAGTTCAGCATCGACCGCATCATGGACCCCGCGATCAAGTCGAGCATGCGGACCTTCTACGAGCCAGTCCACTCGGTCGAGGTGATCGATCCGCAGACCGTGCAGATCCGACTCAAGCATCCCTACGCGTTCATGCTGCACATGCTGTCGGCGTACCGGATGGGACTGGTCTTCTACTCGCCCACCGCCACGCAGAAGTACACGCTCGAGGATCGGAAGGCCGGGAAGCCGGAAGCGGTCGTGGGGTGCGGGCCCTTCCGGCTCGTCGAGTGGGTGAAGGGGAACCATCTGATCATGGATCGCTTCGACAAGTACTTCGAGCCGGGGCTCCCCTATCTGGATCGCGTCATGATCCGCGTGATCAAGGACCCGTTCACCCAGATGGCCGCGTTCAAGTCCGGCGAGATCGACTTCATCGCCGACTTCTCGCCGGAGCACGTGGACACCTTCCGGGCGCAGAATCCGCGCGCCCAGATCCTGACCGGGAAAGAGACGACGCCGATGGTGGCGATGATGAAGGTCACCGTCCCGAAAGACGGGAAGCCCATGTCCAAGGACCGTGCCCCGCATCCGATCTTCAGCGATCTCAAGATGCGCAAGGCGGTGGGCTGCTACGGCATCGACCGAAAAGAAATCGTCAAGATCGCCTTCAAGGGGCAAGCCACGCCGTGGCTCGGCATCATTCCGCCGGGCACCGCGGATACCGTGGACGTCACGCACATGTGTCCCTACGATCCGGCGAAGGCCAAGGCGCTCCTGGCGGAGGCGGGCTACGGCCCCGCGAAGCCCCTGACGTTCGAGCTGATGACCAACACCGAGAAATCCGTGTTCAGCGTGATCGCGTCCGTCATCAAGGAGCAGCTCGCGCGCATCGGCGTGACGGCAAACATCAGGCTGGTGGACAAGGTCAGCTGGATGAACACGGCCACCCAGGACGGCCCCTTCGACATGTACATCGAGGATCTCGCGTCCTTGCTGATCGTGGACCAAAACACCTTCCTCTCGACGAGCACGGCGTCCTGGAACAGCACGCGCCACACTGACCCCAAGGTCGACGAGTACTACACGCGCTACGCGCGGGAGATGGACCCCGCGAAGCGCAAGGCCATCGCCAAGGAGTTCCAGGAGTTCTCGGCCGACCGGCTCTACTGGAACATGATCTCCGGCTCGCCCTTCTTTCAGGTCGCCCAGCCGTGGATGAAGGACTACGTCTACCAGGCCGAGTTCAAGGTCCTCTACAAGAAGGTCTGGCTGGACAAGTGATCTAGGCGCCTCCAACCTCGAACGGGAACGAACAAAGCGCGCGGTTCGCTAATCGAGGAGGGACGCGAGAAACGTGGGCGACTGATTCCTAAGGGAAACAGGATGCCTTTGGCATTCTGGCTACCAGACTCTGGCGAGAAGGCTCTAATCGAGCGCCTGTCGACTACGGCCCGTCCGGCTGTTGCGAATCAGCATAGGTAAAACGGC
>QHSC01000217.1 GCA_003220345.1 Candidatus Rokuibacteriota bacterium
CGGGTGACGGAGATTGTGCGGCGGTCTGAGAGAGGAGGCCGCCGGCGAGCAGGATGTCGCGCTCGCGCGGGGTCAGCACGCAGCGCACCTGGAAGGTCGCCCCCGTTCGCTCATTGGTCACGGTGATCTTCCTTCCCGCCTGAAGCGCCGATCGGATGCCGTCGAGTCTCAGGACGTCGCCGCGCTCTATCGTATCGTAGGTGGACGGGTCGTCGAACTCGAGCGGGGCGAGGCCCCAGTTGATCAGGTTGGCGCGGTGGATGCGGGCGAAGCTCTTCACGAGGACGGCGCGCACGCCCAGGTGGAGCGGCCCGAGCACGGCGGCCTCGCGCGAGGAGCCCTGGCCGTAGATCTCCCCGCCCACGAGGATGCCGGCGCCGGCCGCCTTGGCCCGCGCCACGAACTCCGCGTCCATGTTCTTGAACGTGAACTCGGCGATGGCCGGCACGTTGGAGCGGAAGACGAGCACGGCCGTGCCCGACGGCGAGATGTCGTCGGTCGAGACCTTGTCGCCGAGCTTGATCAGCACGGGCAACCTGAGCGATTCCTCGAGCGCCCGCCCGCGCGGCACTTCCTTGATGTTAGGCCCCTTGATGACACGGACCGAGGCAGCCTCCGTCTCGGACAGCGGCGGGATGAGCCCGGCCGTGCTCGCCACCAGCGAGGCGGGATAGTGGCGCGGTGGCGCCTCCCCCATGTCGCGCGGATCGGTGATGACTCCCGTGAGCGCGGAGGCGGCCGCGGTCAGCGGCGAGCAGAGGTAGATCTGGTCGTCCTTGACGCCGCTCCGCCCCGAGAAATTGCGGTTGAAGGCGCGGAGGCTCTTGCTCCCCGCGGCGGGGACGTGACCGATGCCCGCGCACGATCCGCACGTCGGCTCCGAGACGGTGGCGCCGGCCACGAGAAGATCGGTCAGCAGCCCTTCGCGGGACATGATCTCGAGGATGCGGCCCGAGCCGGGGAAGGCCACGAAGTGAATGCTCGGCGCGACCTTCCGGCCCTTGAGGGTCTGGCCCACCGCCCACATGTCTTCCCACGAGGAGTTCGTGCACGAGCCGACCATGACCTGGTCGATGGCCGTGCCCGCGACCTCGCGGGCCGGCACCACCTTGTCGGGGGAAGCGGGCAGGGCCACCAGCGGCTCGAGCGAGCCGAGGTCGAGCGCGATCTCCTCGTCGTACTCCGCGTCGGCATCCGCGGCGAGCGGCTGCCAGCTTTCTTCCCGGCCGAGCAGCGCGAAGTAGTGGCGCGTTGCCTCGTCGGAGGGGAAGACGCTCGTGGTCAGCGTCAGCTCGGCGCCCATGTTGCAGATGGTCGCGCGCTGGGGCAGGGAGAGCGAGGCGGCGCCCGGGCCCGCGTACTCGAAGATCTTCCCGCTGCCGCCACGCACGCTGTAGCGCCGCAGCAGCTCGAGGATCACGTCCTTGGCGTGCACCCAGGGCTTGAGCTCGCCCGTGAGGGTGACGCGGACGACGCGAGGCATGGGCAGGTGATAGGCGCCGCCTCCCATGGCCACGGCCACGTCGAGCCCGCCCGATCCGATGGCGAGCATGCCCGTCGAGCCGCAGAGCGGGGTGTGGCTGTCCGTGCCGAGGACGAGCTGGCCCGGCACGCTGAACGACTCGAAGTGGACCTGGTGGCAGATGCCGTTGCCCGGCTTGGAGAACCAGGAGCCATAGCGCGCGGCTGCCGTCTGGAGGTAACGATGGTCGTCGGTGTTGCGCGAGTCGGTCTGGTAGACGTTGTGGTCGATGTACGTCACGACGCGCGAGGGCCTGACGCGGGGGAAGCCCATGGTCTCGAACTGGAGCCAGGCCATGTTGCCGTTCGTGTCGGTGAGCAGGCACTGGTCCACGCGCAGCGCGATCTCCTCGCCGGCCACGGGCTTGCCGGAGACGAGGTGCGCGTCGATCAGCTTGCGCGTGAGGTTCAGGCCCACGGCTAGCGCTTCTCCAGGGGGACGAAGGCCTTCCGCTTCGGCCCCTTGTAGTCGGCGCGCGGGCGGATGAGCCGGTTGTCCTCGTACTGCTCGAGGAGATTCGCGGTCCAGCCCGCGATGCGCGAGGCGGCGATGACGGGCGTGAAGAGATCCACGGGGATGCCGATGGAGTAGAAGAGCGGGGCCGAGTAGAAGTCCACGTTGGGGATGAGCTTCTTGGTCGCGCTGACCTTGGCGTGCAGCTTCACGGCGAGGTCGTACCAGAGGGCCTGGCCCGTCTCGCGGCAGGCCGCCTCGGCCATGCCCTTCAGGATGGCCGCGCGCGGATCGCCCGCCGTGTAGACGCGGTGGCCCATGCCCATGAAGCGGCGCTTCTCGGCGAAGGCCTTGTCGACGAACGCGTCGACCTTGTCGAGGCTCCCGATCTCCATGAGCGTGCGCATGACGGCCTCGCCGGCGCCTCCGTGGAGCGTGCCCTTGAGCGCGCCCACGCCCCCCGCCACCGCGGAGTGCATGTCGGACAGCGTGGCCGCGATCACCCGCGTGGTGAAGGTCGAGGCGTTGAGCTCGTGCTCCGCGTAGAGCACCAGGCTTGCGTCGAAGGCCTTGGTGGTGACCTCGCTCGGCTTCTTGCCCGTCAGCATGTAGAGGAAGTTGGCGGCGAGCGAGAGCTCCCGCATCGGCGCCAGCGGCTCCTGGCCGTTCCTGATGCGGTGGTGGGCGCAGATGGCGGTGGCGAACTGGCTCGTCAGGCGGATGGACTTGCGGAGGTTCGCCTCGCGCGAGTTGTCCGTGGCGTCGGGGTCGTGCATGCCCAGGATGGCGGTCGAGGCCTGGAGGACGCGCATGGGATCGGTCTGCTTGGGCATGAGCGCGAAGGCCTTGTGGAGATCGCCGGGAATGGGCCGGGCGGCGGCGAGCTCGCCGAGGAAGCGATCGAGCTGGGCCCGAGTGGGAAGCTCGCCCATCCACAGCAGATGGGCGACTTCCTCGAAGCTGGCCTTGCGCGCGAGGTCGTCGATGTCGTAGCCGCGATACGCGAGCCGGCCATTGGTGCCGTCCAGGTCGCACAGCTCGGTCTCGGCCGCGACCACGCCTTCGAGGCCGCGGATCAGCTGGGAGCTCTCAGCCATGCTCGACTCCTCTCAGGTCGGTTTGGTTCTCACCGCCATGGGCAGATCGAGAACCTCGGGATCTGACCGCTCCTCGTGATGCAGCTGGAGTCTGCCCAGGCCCACCAAATATACACCGGCGGGGATGACGACGGGCGGGGCAGGGCGGAATCAGTGACGGGAAGTGGGGGGGTCAGCGGCGCGCCTCTGGACGGCGCCCAGGCCGTCATAGGCGGCGTACTTGTAGGCGTCGCCGAGCGAGGGGTAGTTGAAGACGGTGTTGACGAACATGTCGATGGTGCTCTCGGTCTGGAGCGCCATGAGGCCGATGTGGACGAGCTCGGCGGCGTTCTCGCCGATGATGTGCACGCCGAGGAGCAG
>QHSC01000218.1 GCA_003220345.1 Candidatus Rokuibacteriota bacterium
CGAGTGATGACTCCGAAGCCGGCCGTCTCAAATCGCGTCATCCGCTGCAGCGTGTCTGTCACGTCCCGGAGCGCGATCTGGCGCGTGACGAGCCGCGCCGGGTTCCGCTTCCCCCGCGCGACGAGCGGCAGAAGCTCGTCGTAGTTGGCGTGCGAATCGTACGTCCTCGCCGTAGCCCGTCTGGTGCGGGATGGCGGGCCCGTGTCACATCGGCGCGATGCGACGCGATGATGGCGCGGACGATGAGGCACGCGCCGGCGGTCGCCGCGCTCGGCCGGCGCCACTCGTACCCGTTGACGTGACCGCCGCATCCGAGACGCGCCCCGCCGCGCTTGTCGTCGTGTCGCCGGGCGGTTATCGCGTCGAGGGTCTCGATGTCGCGACCGTGAGCGCGTTGCTCCGCACGCTCGGATGATCGGCAGCACGCGGAGCCTCCGCGTCTGGGCGTACACGCTGCTCGAGTCGGCGAAGCTCGCGGGCGTCGAGCCCGCCGCCTATCTCGCCGAGGCTACCCGCCGGGCAATCGCGACGCCGGGCACCGTCACGCTTCCGCGCGATCTCCACAGCGCGTAGTCCCCGCGATCGCGCCGGTATCTCGCTTCGATTCACGAGCCAAACGCCCGGAATACGGCGAGCACCTATGGGTTCGGCCCGCCCTAAGAAGACTTGCGGCGCCGCGTGTCCCGCTTCGCTCGCAGCGGTCCGCGCCGGTTTTCTGGTCGCCCCTATCTCCCTGCCCGGCTGGACTTCCCCAGTACCGGCTGGCACGCTGGGCCCCCTATGCCCCGGCTCGCGCGGCCGCGGACGCGGTTGAAGGCGCTGACGACGGCCTTGAGCGAGGCCGAGTTGATCGACTCGTCCATGCCGACGCCCCAGGTGACGACGTCGGCGCCGCGCGCCTCGACGTAGGCGACAGCGGTGGCGTCGGTGCCGGCCGACACGGCGTGCTCCGCGTAGTCGACCACCTCGAGCTCGACGCCGAGGTCGGACTGGATGGCGTGGACGAAGGCGGCGATGGGGCCGTTGCCGCGACCCGAGATCGTGCGATGCTCGCCGTCGACCAGGAGCTGGGCCGTGACGCGCGAACCGTCCTCGCTCGAGGTGGTCTCCTCGTGCGACAGCAGCTGCACGCCCGGCGACGTCGGCAGGTACTGCTCCTGGAAGGTGGCCCACAGGTCGGCCGGGCTGATCTCGGTGCCCGTGTCCTCGGTGATCGTCTGGACCGTCTTCGACAGCTCGATCTGCAGCCGCCGCGGGAGGTCGAGGCCGTGCTCGGCCTTCATGATGTAGGCGACGCCGCCCTTGCCCGACTGGCTGTTGACGCGGATGACCGCCTCGTAGCTGCGGCCGAGGTGCTTCGGGTCGACGGGCAGGTAGGGGACGTCCCAGACGTCGTAGTCGGGGCCGATGGCCTCGAGCCCCTTCTTGATGGCATCCTGGTGCGAGCCCGAGAAGGCGGTGTAGACGAGCTCGCCGACGTAGGGGTGCCGGGGGTGGACCGGCAGGCGGTTGCAATACTCGGCCACCCGCCGCAGGGCGTCGATGTCGCTCAGGTCGAGCTCGGGGTCGACGCCCTGGGTGAACATGTTGAGGGCCAGCGTGATCAGGTCGACGTTGCCGGTGCGCTCGCCGTTGCCGAACAGGCAACCCTCGACCCGGTCGGCGCCGGCCATCAGGCCGAACTCGGCGGCCGAGACGGCCGTGCCGCGGTCGTTGTGGGGGTGCAGGCTGAGGATCACGGTCTCGCGGTTGGGCACGTGGGCGAGGAACCACTCGATGGTGTCCGCGTAGATGTTCGGCGTGTACATCTCGACGGTGGCCGGCAGGTTGAGGATGATCGGGCGATCGGGGGTCGGCTCGATCACGTCCATGACCGCCGAGCAG
>QHSC01000205.1 GCA_003220345.1 Candidatus Rokuibacteriota bacterium
AGCCGAGGGCCACGAGCACGAGGAAGACACCGGCGTTCTCCGCGATGCCACCCCCGACGAAGTAGAGGAGGCTCCGCCGGTCGCACCGCAGGGCGCCCCGGTTGCCCGAGGCGACGACGAAGGTGGTGGCGGCGAGCATGGCCGCCGTCACGTTGACGGCGGCGTCGAAGAGGGCCCCGGCGTGACCCAGGCCGAGCTTGCGAACGACCGCCACGATGCCGAAGCACGCGGCCGCGATCAGCGGATAGGCGAGGTGCCGGACGCGGAACCCCACGTGCTTCCCGCTCAGGGAGAGCAGGATGGTGCCGGCGACGATGACCAGCGTTCCCGCCATGATGGGCAGCGTCACGCGCTCGCCCAGGACGATGATGGCCAGGCCGCTGGCAAAGAGCGGGCTCAGGTTGAGGATGGACGACGCGACGGGGGCGCCGACCTTCTGGATGGCGAGCACCCGGAACAACCGGCCCGCCGCCGTGCCGACCACGCCCGAGAAGATGAAGTAGGGCACGGCCTGCCAGCTGAAGTCTTCGCGGGGAACGAGGAGAAGGACGGCGGACCAGAGCCCGACCATCCCGACGGCGACGTTGATCCAGAATCCCGCGTAGAAGTTGGATCGGCGCAGGCCGCGCTGGATGAGTGTGGTGGCCACGGCCGAGCACACGGCGCTCGACAGGGCGATCATCTGCGGCGTGGGCGCCAACGCAGACTCTCCGCGGAGTGTTCTGCGGTTAGCGCAGCTTGAAGCGCTGGATCTTGCCGGTGGCCGTCTTGGGCAGCGCGGGAACGAACTCGATCCAGCGCGGGTACTTGTAGGGGGCGAGCTTGTCCTTCACGAAGGACTTGAGCTCGTCCTCGAGCCCGGGGGCGGCCGCGTGGCCGTCCTTGAGCACCACGAAGGCCTTGGGCTTGACGAGCCGATCCGTGTCCTCGTGGCCCACCACCGCGGCCTCGAGGACGGCCGCATGGCCGACCAGCGTGTTCTCGACCTCCACCGGCGAGACCCAGATGCCGCCGACCTTGAGCATGTCGTCGGCCCGGCCGCAGTACCAGAAGTAGCCGTCCTTGTCCTGGTAGTACTTGTCGCCCGTCTGGATCCACTCGCCGAAGAGCGTGGCCTTGGTCTTCTCGTGCTGGTTCCAGTAGTAGGCCATGGTCGAGTCGCCCTTGACGCGCAGGTTGCCGATCTCGCCCGCAGGCACGAGTCGCCCCTCGTCGTCGACGATGCGGGCCTCGTAGCCCGGCACCGCGAGACCGGTCGAGCCCGGCCGCGCCTGCCCCGGCCGGTTCGAGAGGAAGATGTGCAGGATCTCCGTGGTGCCGATCCCGTCCAGGATCTCGACGCCGAAGCGGTCGCGCCATCGCTTGTAGAGCTCTTCGGGGAGCGCCTCGCCTGCCGACACGCACCGGCGCAGGGACGAGAGGTCCCAGCGCGTCTCCGCCTCTTTCACCTGCAGCATGGCCGCGTAGAGGGTGGGCACGCCGAAGAAGATGGTCGGCTTGTAGCGGTGGATGACCTCGAACATGGCCTCGGGCATGGGCCGGTGAGGATAGAGCACGGCCTGGCCACCCACGCGCATCGGGAAATACATGTTGTTGCCAAGGCCGTAGGCGAAGAAGAGCTTGGCCGCCGAGAAGGTGCGATCGTTTTCCGTGATGCCGAGGACCTGCAGGGCATAGGTGTCCGAGCACACCACCATGTCGTGCTGGAGATGCACGACGCCTTTGGGGAAGCCCGTCGAGCCCGAGGAGTACAGCCAGAAGCACGCGTCGTCCTTGGAAGTGGCGGCGGCCTCGAGCGTGGAGGCGGCGCGGGAGAGCCACGCCTCGAAGCCGATCTGCGCGCCGCTGGGCTTGCCCGCGACGACCACGTGCTTGAGATGGGTCGCCCGGGAGAGGATGGGCTCCGCCTCGGCGAGGAGCGGCTCGGAGATGACCGCGACCTTGGCCCGGCTGTCGTTCAGGAAGTACAGATAGTCCTGCGACCGCATCATGGTGTTGATGGGGATGGGAATCGCCCCGATCTTGATCGCCCCCCAGAAGGTGGCCAGGAAGGCGGGCGAGTCGAGGAGGAGGCAGAGCACGCGCTGCTCCGCCTCGACACCGAGCTCGCGCAGGGCGTTGCCCGCGCGGTTGACCATCTCCTGGAGCTGGGCGTACGTGATCTCGCCGTCCTCGGTGAAGAGGGCCGTCTTGCCCCCGCGCCCTTCCTCCACGTGGCGGTCCACGAAGAAGCTCGCGGCATTGAAGCGGTCCGGGATCTCGAACGGCGACACTGCCATCGCTCTAGCGCCGCCGCTTCGCGCGGGCGCGCCGGGCGGGCCTGGCTTTCGCGCGCGGAGGCGCAGCCGTCTTCGCGGGCTTGACGGCCATGGCCTCGATCTCGACCAGCAGCTCGGGCTTCACCAGCCGCGAGATGATGAGCAGGGTGTTGGGCGGATAGACGCCGCCGGGAAAATACTTCGGGAAGAGCTCGCGCCGGGCCTGCATGAAGCCGTCGACGTCCGTGGCATGGGTGAGGAAGGTCTGGAACCGCACCACGTCGGTCGTGGCGCAGCCCGCCGCCGTGAGCACGGCCCGCACGTTCTCGAAGGCCTGCGTGGTCTGGGCGACCACGTCCCCCGATCCCGCCACCTCGCCGGCGCGGTCGGTGCCCACCTGCCCCGCCACGATTACGATCTCCCCGGCGGGCACGGTCATCCCGTGCGAGTACATGCCGAGCGCCGGGCCCAGCTCCTTGGAGGTGATTGCCTTGGGCGCCATGGGTCCTCCTCAGATCTCCATCAGGTCACGGGCCACGATGATCTGCCCCTTGAAGTGCGTCCGGGCCGCCTCGATCCACATCTGGTCGGTGATGCTGGGGTCGCCCTTCGGGACGATGTGCGACAGGACCAGGGTCTTGACCCCGGCGGCTGCGGCCACCCTGCCGCAGTCCTCGACGGAGGTGTGGCTGTCGATGATGTGCTTCTTCAGGGTGGAGGCATTCGGGATCATCGCCACCAGGCGATCCACCGCGGGCACCCACAGCGCCTCGTGAACCAGGATGTCCGCGCCCTTGGCGAGATTGATCAGATTGTCAGAGCGGTTGGTGTCACCCGAGATCACGATGGATCGGCTCGGGGTGTCGAAGCGATAGGCAAAGGCCGGGACCACCGGCGGATGATCGACCAGGGCCGCCGTGACCGTCACGTTCTCGTCCTTCACCACCAGCCCGCCCTGACTCATCTCGTGCACGTTCACCAGAGGGAGAAGGGGCACCCGACCCTCGTCGGCGATGTGCGTCTCCATGTCGTAGGCGTTCATCTCGAAGAAGAGTCGGGTGATCTTGGCGATGGGGGGTGGGCCCCAGGTATCGATGCGCGTCCGCAGGCCAGCCGTCCAGGCCAGGAGAAGCAGGTTGCCATAGTCCGCATTGTGATCCGAGTGGTGATGAGTCACGAAGACGTGACGCAAGCTGGCCAGCGGCACTCCTGCCTCGGTCAGGCGAATGGCCACGCCGTTGCCGCAGTCGATGACGTAGGGGACACCGTTGGCCACGATGACTTGCGAGTTCGACCAGCGCTGCGTTGACGGTCGCGGCCCGCCACCCGTTCCGAGCAGGATGAGCCGTGTCCTCGCCGTCGCCGGCCCCCCGCCCGCCTGTGCCCGGGCTATCGAGGGCAGGCCAAGCACGGCGCCGGCCGCCGCGACGCCCCTGAGCAGATCTCGTCGCGAAATGGGGCGCGACGCCATCACCCGAGCCGGACGTACTCGAAGTCGACGGCGAGGCCGTTGACCCCGCGGGCGGGCGGGGCGATCCAGCTGGCGAACTTGCCTGGCTCGACGACCGGCTGCATCAGGCTCTGGATGTATTCCTTGTCGTCCTCGGTAGGGAGCCAGTCGCGGTGGCGCGCGTCCCACTCCGCCTGGCTGACGATGCGCCCGTCCGGAGCGACGCGGACCTCGGCGAAGCTGCCGATGGCCCGGTGGAAAGCCCGGTGCGGCAGGGTCAGCTCGAAGTCGATGCCGTGCTTTCGGATGACCTCGTTCCACCGGGCGACGCCGCGGGCGCAGTCGGCGACGTAGTCGTCGCGGAGCCGCTCGTTGAGCGAGACGAGGGCGGGCTCGTCGCGCGTGACGATGCGCTCGCCGTCCAGCTCCGCCACGGGATACGTCGCCTGCTTGAGCAGGTGGTCGTCCGTCTTCTTGGTCTCCTCGAAGCGGCCCTTGAGTCCCAGGGTGTAGAAGTTGGCCGCGTTGGTCGAGATCTCCGAGCCGAAGAGGTCGAGGGAGACGGAGCAGTGGAAGTTCAGGTAGCGCTGGATGGTCGGCAGATCGATCCCGCCGTGCTTGCGCAGATCGTCAGACTTGTGCTCGCGCATGAGCTCACAGGCGCGCTGGACGATGCGCATGATGCCCGCCTCGCCCACGAACATGTGGTGCGCCTCCTCGGTGAGCATGAAGCGGCACGTGCGCGACAGCGGGTCGAAGCCGCTCTCGGCCAGGCTGGCCAGCTGGTACTTCCCGTCCCGATCGGTGAAGAAGCAGAACATGAAGAAGGACAGCCAGTCCGGGGTCTTCTCGTTGAACGCGCCGAGGATTCGCGGCTTGTCGGCGTCTCCCGAGCGCCGCTGGAGCAGGGCCTCGGACTCCTCGCGTCCGTCGCGGCCGAAGTGGGCGTCGAGGAGATAGACCATGGCCCAGAGGTGCCGCCCCTCCTCGACGTTGACCTGGAAGATGTTGCGCAGGTCGTAGAGCGAGGGGCAGGTGCGGCCCAGGTGCCGCTGCTGCTCGACCGACGCGGGCTCCGTGTCGCCCTGGGTGACGATGAGGCGGCGGAGGGTGCCGCGATACTCGCCCGGCACCTCTTGCCAGGCGGGCTGGCCCTTGTGATCGCCGAAGTTGACCTGGCGGCCCGGCTCCGGCTCGGCCAGGAAGATCCCCCAGCGGTACTCGGGCATCCGCACATAGTCGAACTGCGCCCAGCCCTTGGCGTCCACGCTCACGGCCGTGCGGAGGTAGGTCTCCTTGGCCTGGAAGCCGAGCGGTCCCATGTCCTGCCACCACTCGAGAAACTTCGGCTGCCAGTCCTCGAGGGCCCGCTGGAGCCGCCGGTTCTCGTGCAGGCTGACGTTGTTGGGAATGAGCGAAGAATAATCGATGCCGGCCATCAGACTCTCCTTCGATCGAACTCGCTGCGCTGGCCCGTGCCGTAGACGCGAAGCGCGCCCTTGTCCCCGACGGCGTTCGGGCGCTGGAAGATCCAGTTCTGCCAGGCCGAGAGGCGGCTGAAGATCTTGCTCTCCATGGTCTCGGGGCCGCCGAAGCGGAGCGAGGCCTCCATGCCCGTCAACGCGTCCGGGGAGAAGGCGGCGCGCGCCTCGATCCCCACGCGCACCTCGTCCTCCCAGTCGATGTCGTCCGGCGTGAAGGTGACGAGACCGGCCTCGCCCGCGGCCCGGGCGTCGAGATCCTCGCCGATCCTGCGCTTCAGCTCGTCCACCCGTCCCGGCTCGTCGAGGAAGCGGCTGGCCAGCCGGCTCAGGCCATTGACCATGGGATAGGCGCCGAAGTTCATGCCGGTCAGCCGCAGAGTCGCGGGCTTCTCGGCGCCGCCCTCGCGCGTGCCGTCGAGCATGTAGGAGCGGTCGGCGGCCAGGGCCAGCTCGAGCAAGGTGCCGGTGAAACAGGAGCCGGGCTCGATGAGGGCGAAGATCGAGCGCGAGGAGACGTCGAGACGCTTGAGCGTTCGCTTGAGGCAGAGGCGGATCTCGCGGACCAGCCAGTCCGCGGCGTGGTCCTGCAGGGCGCGGTCATGCGCTTCGACGAGCTCGACGCTCCCCTGCGTCTTGAACACCCAGATCCCGATCTCCTCCTCGTTGGCGCGGAGATGGAGGAAGAGGTCATCGAGCTCGCGCGCGACCCTGAGGGGCCAGAACTGCGCGCCGGCCGCGTGAATCGCCTCCAGGGAGGCCGGAGGTGGCGCGGCCGGGCCCTGCACGGTGATCTCGGCCACCCCGCGCGAGCGATCGACGACGCACGCGATCGAGCTGTAGCTGATTCGATCACCCTCGATCGTGCGCGGGAGCGGCGTAAGCGCGACGCCCGGGGCGCTCTTCGGCCGATCGCTCCGCGCGGCGAGCTCGGCGGCCCGACGCTGGACCGTCTCGTCCAGCTTCGAGCGCGGCACCACCTCGTCCACCAGTCGCCACTCGACGGCCCGCTGGCCCTTGATCCCTTCCTCGAGCGTGCAGAAGAAGTCGGCGCGGTCCCGGCGGACCTTGCGCTTGTCGACCAGCCGGGTCAGTCCGCCCGTGCCGGGCAGCACGGCGAGGAGCGGCACTTCGGGCAGGGCCACGGTGGTCGAACCATCGTCGGCCATGATGATCCAGTCGCAGGCCAGGGCTAGCTCGTAGCCGCCGCCCGCGCACGGACCGTTGACCGCGCAGAGGTACCCCTGGCGCGACTCCGCGGTGGCCTCCTCGATGGCGTTGCGCGTTTCGTTGGTGAACTTGCAGAAGTTGACCTTCCAGCCATGCGAGGACTGGTTGAGCATGCGGATATTGGCCCCGGCGCAGAAGATGCGCTCCTTGCCCGAGGTCAGGATGACGGCGCCGACTTCCGGATGCTCGAAGCGCAGCCGCTGGATTGCGTCGTACAGCTCGATGTCCACGCCGAGGTCGTAGGAGTTGAGCTTGAGCTCGTATCCGGGCCTGAGCCCGCCGTCCTCCTTCACGTCCATGGTCAGGGTGGCCACCGGTCCGTTGGCGGAAAGCTTCCAGTGTTTGTATTTCGCGGGCTCGGTGCGGAAGTCGACCATGATCCTCGAGGCCTCGTCAGCCATGCTCGCCGTTCTCCCTTGGCCCTGCGCTCAGCCCAGGATCACCCAGAGCGCCTTGGCGCTCCGGGGCCCCAGGTTCTCCCAGCCATGCGGCGTCCCGCCGTCGAGATAGGCGCTGTCCCCCGCCTCGAGCTGATGGGCCTCGCCATTGTAATGGAGGGCGACCTTGCCTTCGAGGACGTAAAAAAGCTTCATCTGGCCGGGATCGATGACCACCTTGTCCGTCTTGACGCCCTTGGCGCGCGGGCCGAGCGTCGAGACGACCGCGCGGATCTTGCCCTGGAAGAGGCCGGCGCCCAGCACGTGCCACTTCTCCGTGGTGCCGTCGAAGGACACGACGGGATACTCGCTCTTGCGGCTGACGTGGAGCCGTCCGTTCCTGGTCGTCTCGAAGAGCGAGGCGATGGGCACGCCGAGGGCGGCGGCGAGCTTGCCGAGGGTGGGCAGGGACGGCGTGAGCCGACCCGATTCGATCTGGGACACCATGCTCGGCGTCATGCCCGCCTTCTCGGCGAGCTGGCGCTGCTGGAGCCCGCGCTCCGCGCGTAGCGACTTGATCCGTCCGCCCAGTGAAGTCATAGACCGGCCAGTCCCTTCAGGGCGCGGGCCACGAAGACCCGCGTCATCTTCTTGCGGTAGGGATGCGTGAGATCGGTATTGTCCAGGGGCTTGGAGGGCCGGTACGCGGCGTCGGCCACGCGCTCGATGAGCTCCGGGCTGAGCCGCTGTCCCACGAGAAGAGCGGCCGCGTCGGGGGCCGGCCGGGGCTGGGAAGCGACCGCGCCGAGCGTGATCGCGGCTTCCTTGACCGTGTCACCTTCCATCCTGAGCGCCACGGCAACACCCAGCACCGGGAAATCGAAGGATCCGCGCCGGCGCAGCTTGAGATAGCTGGAGCGCCAGCCTTCCGCGGGCGGCAGCACGATGTCCGTCAGGACCTCGCCGGGCTGCTTGCTCAGGTACTGGATGCCGTCGTCCTGGTAGAGGGCGCTGATGGGAATGACGCGCTCTCCTTTCGGACCTACCAATCTCACCTTCGCGCCCAGGCTCCAGAGCACGGGCGCCGTGTCGGAGGAAGACACCGCCCAGCAGCGGTGGCTGCCCGGGGCGACGAGGCAGATCTCCCCGTCCTTCTTCATGCAGAAGTTGACGGCCTTTCGCCACTGATAGGACTGGTTGTAGTAGTTGCAGCGCGTGTCGACGCAGACGTTGCCGCCGATCGTGCCCATGTTGCGGAGCTGCGGGCTCGAGACCAAGCCCGCCGCCGTGGCGAGGGCGGGATAGCTCCGCGCGATCTCGGCATGCTCCGACACGGCGGTCAGGATGGTTCCCGCGCCGATGGTCATTCCCGTCGCGGCCGAGCCCCGAACGCCGGTCAGGTCGCGAATGCCGCGCAGGCCGACGAGCACGGAAGGCTCGAACTGGCGGCGTTTCATGTTGGGATAGAGATCGGTGCCGCCCGCCACGAGCATGGCCGCGGGCCCGTGGTCGGCCATGAGCTTGACCGCGTCCGTCACCGAGACGGGGGCCAGGTACGTGAACGGCGGCAATCGCATCATTTTCCGAAAGGCCTCACGGCGACATTCTCCGCGGGTAGGCCAAAGGCCGACTCCACGGCCCGCGGCTCCGGAAACGTGAAGAGCGGAAGCTTCTCGGGCCCCACGCGGGGCGTCTTGCCCTGCCGCTTCAGATCGAGGGCCTTGAGCACCTTGTCGGGGGTGACGGGGATCTCGTCGATCCGGATACCCACGGCGTCGAAGACGGCATTGTTCACGGCGGGAATCACGGGCAGGAGCGGCCCCTGCCCCGCCTCCTTGGCGCCGAACGGCCCCTCGGGATCCTCCCCCTCGACGAGAATGGTGTGGATCTCGGGCGTCTCGAGGGTGGTCGGGCTCTTGTACTCGAGCATCGAGGGAATCTTGTGTACGCCCTTTCTGAAGACCTGCTCCTCCATCAAGACCTCGCCCAGGCCCATGTACACGGAGCCCTCGACCTGGCCCTCCACGAGGAGCGGGTTGAGGGCGCGGCCGATGTCGTGGGCGATCCAGATCTCCGTCGGCTTCACGTCGCCCGTCTCCGCATCCACCTGGACCTCGACCACGCAGGCCGAGTACGAGTAGCAGGGCGAGGGCCCCACGCCGCCGCCCTTGTACTTGCCCGCGCGCTTGGGGGGCGCGTAGGAGCCCGGGTACGCGAGGACGCCGTGCATGCTCTCGGCGAGCACGACCGCCTCCGGAAAGGAGACGCCCTTGTCGTCCTCGCCCTCGACGAAGACGCGGCGGTCGCGCGCGACGAGACGGTCGGGTGTCACCTCGAGCTTCCTGGCCACCGCCTCGAAGATCTTCTCGCGAAGGCGCGTCGCCGCCTGGATGGCCGCGTTGCCGGCCATGATGGTCACGCGGGACGAGTACGAGCCGAGATCGACGGGCGTCAGGTCGGTGTCGGCGGGGAGGACGCGGATGTCCTTGGGCTGGATGCCGAGAACCTCGGCGACCAGATAGGCCAGGACCGAGTCCGAGCCCTGGCCGATATCCGTGGCACCGGAGAACACGGCCACGAGCCCGCTCCGGTCGGCGCGCACGACGACGCCCGAGTGAGGCATGTCGTTCCAGTAGATGGCCGTGCCCGCCCCCGTCATGTACGACGAGCACGCGATGCCGATGCCGCGTCCCGCGGGCAGGCTCCCGCGCTTCTCACGCCAGCCCGAGGCCTCGACCACCCGGTCGATGCACTCGCCGAGCCCGATGGTGGTCACGGTCAGGTGATTGGCCGTCTTGGTGAAGGGCTCGGCGAGATTACGGCGCCGCATGTCCGCGGGATCGAGGCCGAGCTGCTCGGCCGCCTTGTCGATCTGGCACTCCATGGCAAAGCGCGGCTGCGGCGTCCCGTGGCCGCGCTTGGGGCCGCAGGGCGGCTTGTTGGTAAAGACCCGCGCGCCCTCGAACTTGTAGACGGGCACCTTGTAGGTCACGGTCTGGAGCGCGCCCGTGTAGAAGGTCGAGGCGACGCCGTAGGAGCCGTAGGCGCCGCCGTCGAGCCAGGAGCGGAAGTGCATGCCCGTGATGGCGCCATCCTTGGTGAAGCCGGTCTTGACCCACATGAGCACCGGGTGGCGCCCACGGTGGACGTAGAACACTTCCTCGCGGGTCAGGGTGAACTTCACCGGCCGCCCCGTGAGCTGCGAGAGCTTGCACGCGGCGATCTCGTGGGCGAAGGGATCGAGCTTCCCCCCGAAGCCGCCACCGACGGGGGCCGCCACCACCCGGATGTGGGCGGCCGGCATGTCGAGGATCTTGGCGAGCATGCGGTGAACGTAGTGCGGCGTCTGGGTCGAGGACCACAGCGTGAGCTTGCCGTCCGCGCCCCAGTGCGCGACCGCGGCGTGCTGCTCCATGGGCAGATGCGTGTTGCCCTCGAAGAAGAAGGCATCCTCACGGACGAGGTGGGCGGCGGTGAAGGCCGACTCCACGTCGCCGAACTGGAGGGAGACGGCCTTGTGCACGTTGGGGCCGTCGCCGTACTCGTGGATGCGCACGTCCTGGTTGCCCAGCGACTCCTCGATGGACATGAGGGGCTTGAGCGGCTCGTAGTCGACCTCGATCAGCTCGGTGGCGCGCTCGGCCGTCTCCTCGTCCACCGCGGCCACCGCGGCCACCGCGTCGCCGACCATCCGGACCTTCTCGATGCAGAGCGCTTCCTCGTCCTGCGACACGGGCAGGATGCCGAACTTCACGCGCGGCAAGTCGTGCCCGGTGATGACGGCGTAGACGCCGGGCAGCGCGGCGGCCCGGGAGGTGTCTATCCTTTTAATAAGCGCATGGGGGTGAGAGCTGCGGAGCAGCTTGCCGTGGGCGAGGCGCGGCAAGACCATGTCGTCGGCGAACTTGGTCTCGCCGGTGACCTTGGCCCAGGCATCGATCTTGGGTAGCGACTGGCCGACGACCGCGAGCTTGCTGTTCTTCATACTCGCGCTCCTCTCATGCGAAGAGCGGCCAATTCGACGGCGTCGAGGATCTTGGTGTACCCGGTGCACCGGCAGAGATTGCCGGCCAGGGCTACCCGCACCTCATCACGCGTCGGCGTGGGGTTCTCCGCGAGGAGCGCCTCGGCGGTCAGAAGAATGCCGGGAGTGCAGTAGCCGCACTGGGCGGCGCCGAGCTCGGCAAAGGCCTGCTGCAGTGGATGGAGGCGGCCGCCGTCGGCCATGCCCTCCACGGTCTTGATCTGCCTTCCCTGGCATTCGACGGGCAGGGCCAGGCACGACAGCACCGGCTCGCCGTCGACCAGGATGGTGCAGGTGCCGCATTCCCCGAGCTCGCAGCCGTGCTTGGTGCCCGTGAGATTGAGGTCTTCTCGCAGGACCTCGAGCAGGGTCTTGTGCACGGGCACGATCACGTCCCGGATCTCGCCGTTGACCGTGAGCGCGAGCTGCGTCTTCACACCTCTCCCCCCTGGAAGGGCTGTCCCGGTGGTTATCGGTATACGAAAGTCAACTTAAGAAATACTAAACTCAGCGGGCGGATGTCAAGCAGGCCGCGCGAGCCGCACTCGCAGGATTGCCAGTCGCGTAAATCGCCGGCGCCTGATCCGGCGCTCCCAGTGAGTCAAAAAGGGGAGTGTCTTGACCCGACGCCGACATTTTTTCTCCGCCAAAAGTGTCTGAATGGGCCTCCAGACGAGTAGCGGCCTTCTGGCATCGCTCATGCACCAGAAAGGGCCGGCGCTAGATGAGACTAGGAGTCCACAAGGTGGGGAAAGATGGTGGGAAAGCGCTTTCGCGATCGCCGTGAAGCCGGTCGTCTCCTCGCCGCTCAGCTCGGCGCGTACGCCAAGCGCCCGGACGTGCTGGTGCTCGCGCTGCCGCGTGGCGGCGTGCCCGTCGCGGCGGAAGTGGCGAGCGCGCTGGGGGCGCCGCTGGACGTCTTCGTCGTGCGCAAGCTGGGCGTCCCCGGGCACGAGGAGTACGCGCTCGGCGCCATCGCCACGGGCGGCGTGCGCGTCCTCAATGAGGAAGTCGTGCAGGCCTTGCGCATCCCCGACCGCGTGATCGACGCGCTGGCCGGCAGGGAGCAGGAGGAGCTCGCGCGGCGCGAGCGTGTCTATCG
>QHSC01000219.1 GCA_003220345.1 Candidatus Rokuibacteriota bacterium
GGCTGCTGGACGCGGCCGGGTACCACGAGACGAAGGAATGGCCCTACGCGTATGGCCAGTTCGCCAACGGCCGGCCGATCGGCGAGCGGGGGCGCTATCTCTACCGCCGGCTGGGAAGGCGTGCGGACCGCTTTGGCGATCCTTTCGCCACCTCCGCGCCGGAGAATTTCTTTCGCTGGTCCAGGCGCCGGGTCGGGATGCTCTGGACGATCAAGCGAGCGTGGTGGGCCGTCCGCAAGAAGTGGCGGGACGGGCTCCAGCTTCTCAGCGGAGGTCGCTGAGGGGCTGGGGCGTCTCGCCCACGGCGGCAGCCACGGCGGGATAGACGATACGGCCGCGCCAGATGTTGACGCCGCGGGCCAGCTCGGGATTCGCGCGCACGGCGCCCAGCGGTCCCAGCACGGCGAGCTGCAGCGCATAGGGCAAGGTGGCGTTGGTCAGCCCGAACGTCGACGTGCGCGGCACGAGGGCGGGCATGTTGGTGACGCCGTAGTGCAGGACGCCGTGGACAGTGTAGACCGGGTCCACCACCGTGGTGGGCCGGATCGTCTCGACGCAGCCGCCCTGGTCCACCGCCACGTCCACCACTACCGCCCCCAGCTTCATGCTCGTGATCATGGCCTCGGTCACGAGCACGGGGGCACGGGCGCCCGCGATGAGCACGGCGCCGATCAAGAGATCGGTCCGCTGGAGCACCTGCTCGATGTTGTAGCGATTGGAGGCGATGGTGATGACGCGCCCGCCGAAGATGTCGTCGGCATGGCGCAGGCGGTCGAGGTTGATGTCGAGGAGGGAGACGTCGGCGCCATAGCCCAAGGCCATCTTGGTCGCGTTGAGACCGACGGTGCCCGCGCCGAGGATGGCGACGTTGCCATGGGGGACGCCGGGGATGCCCGAGAGCAGGATGCCGCGCCCCCCGTAGGCCTCGCCGAGGTGATGTGCGCCCTCCTGGACGGCCAGGCGCCCGGCCACTTCGCTCATCGGAGTCAGGAGGGGCAGGCTGCCGTCCGCGCGCGCCACCGTCTCGTAGGCGATGGCGATGCACTTGCGGGCCTGGAGACCGCGGATCAGCTCGGGCACGGCGGCCAGGTGGAGGTAGGTGAAGAGGATCTGGCCCTCGCGCGTGCGCGCCACTTCCTCGGGGAGTGGCTCCTTGACCTTGAGGACGAGCTCGGCCTGGCTCCACACGCCGTCAGCCACCGTCACCACGGCGCCCGCGCGAGCATAGTCGTCGTCGCGGAATCCGCTGCCTCCGCCCGCATTCGCCTCGACGAGGACGCGGTGCCCCGCCTCGGTGAAGGCGCGCGCGCCCGCCGGCGTCAGGGCGACGCGCTGCTCGCCGACCTTGATCTCTTTCGGAACGCCGACCACCATGGCTACGACCTTTGCTGCGGGCTCTTACGTCTTCTCGAAGTCGATGCGCTCGTAGACGGGCAGTCCCTGCAGATAGCGCCGCAGGCAGTCCAGGCCCATCTCGACGGCGCCCAGGCGGACCCACTCGCGGCCGCCCAGGATGCGCGAGCGCCGCGAGGCGGCCTCCGTCTCGGTGGCGATGGCCAGGCAGATGGTGCCGCCGAACTCGATGCGGTCCGGGCCCTCGTCCAGGTCGATGAGCACGGCCAGCGCATGCGTGGCGCCGCTCTGCTTCCTGGCCGCCCGCGCGACCTCCTCCGCCGTCTCCTTCGTGATCTCGCCCTCCAGCGAAGCGCGCGGCAAGCCGACGGCCGCGCCCAGCTCGACCAGATCGCGGGCCACGAGGCCACGGCGGAAGACGCGCTCCGCTCCCGGCAGGTGGGCGACGCGCGCGGCGATCTGCCCGCCCGTGAAGGTCTCCACGATGGAGAGCGAGGCCTGGCGACTCGTGAGCTCGGCCAGAATGACGCCTTCGAGCGTCTTGTCGTCCTCGGCCAGGATGAAGTTGCCGAGCCGCTTGCGGATCTCCTGCTCGACGGGGGCGAGCTTCCGCTTGATCTCGTCCATGTCGGCCCCACGCACGGTCAGCTTGGTCTCGAGCTGCGGGTAGTGGGCGCGGAAGCCCAGCTTCACGCTGCCGTCGGGCACCAGCTCCTCCACGCCGGTGAGCAGCGAGTCCACGTGCGATTCGCCGAGGCCGTAGGAGTGGAAGCGCTTCAGGTGGATGGAGGTCTGGAGACCGCTCTTCGCGAGGAGCCGCGGGATGATCTGCTCCTCGAGCATGCGCCGGAGCTCGCGGGGGACGCCGGGAGTGAAGAAGAAGCGGGCCTTGCCGATGTCCACGGCGAAGCCGCAGGCGGTGCCGACGGGATTGTCGATGATCTCCGCCGTCACCGGCAGCATGGCCTGCTTCCGGTTGTTGGGCGGCATGATGCGGCTGCGCCGG
>QHSC01000206.1:0-11828 GCA_003220345.1 Candidatus Rokuibacteriota bacterium
TGAAGCGCACGCCGGCACGCGTTGTCTCCTGCTCGTCCAGCCGGTCGCCCCAGCCGGTGACGAACCCGAGCGGGGTCTGAGGAAACTGCCGCTGACAGGCGGCCGCGACGTCCCAGCCGGACATGCCTGGCATGGAGATGTCCGTGAGGATGACGTCCACCGCCTCCCGCTCCAGCAAGGCCAGGCCGGTTTCCCCGCTGTCCGCCTCGATGACGGTGTGCCCACATGGCGTGAGCATGTCCCGGAGCACGCATCGGACCTCCGGCTCGTCGTCGATAACGAGGATGCGCCCGCTGCGGATCTGGCGGACGGTCGTCTCGGCGACGTCTGGCGCCGAGTCGCCCGAGCTGATGGGCAGACGAATCGTGAAGATGCTGCCCATACCCACCGTGCTCTCGATCTCGATCGTTCCGCCGTGGCGCTTGACGATGCCCCAGGAAACGGCCAGGCCGAGCCCGGTTCCGCGCGCGCCCTTGGTGGTGAAGAAGGGCTCGAGCACGCGCCGTCGGGTTTCCTCGGACATGCCGGAGCCCGTGTCTTCCGCGGCTACGATCACGGTGCTCGCATCGTCGGAGATCCGGAAGACGAACTGGCCTCCCCCCGGCATGGCGTCGAGTCCGTTGATGAGCAGGTTCATGAACACCTCGCGGAGCTCCGCCGAGATGCCGGCCACCGGGGAGTCAGTGCCGCCTTCCACGACCACGTCGTAGGAGATGCCGCGGCTCTGTGCTTCGTCCTTCCATCGCCCCTTCGTGAGCTCGACGACGTCTCGCAGGAGGGCGGGAATCTCCACCTGGCTGGCTGTACGCACCCGGCGGGTCCGCGTGAACTCCTGGATCCGGCGAACGGTGTTGGCGCCGTCCCAGGCCGCCGTCCGGATGATCTCGATGTCCCGGGCGACGCTCGGGTCCTGTCCCTTGGCGATCAGGATCTCGGCCCGCCCGACCACCACGGCCAGCAGGTTGTTGAAGTCATGCGCGACCCCGGCCGCCATCTCGCCGAGCGCACTCAGACGCTCGGCCTGCACGAGCTGCTTCTGAGAGGCCTCGACCTCCTGCAGCGCGGCCCCAAGCTCCTGGAACAGCCGCGCGTTCTGGATGGCCACTCCCGCCTGGGAGGCGAGGGACGCGGCCAGGTTTCGATAACGCTCGGGAAAGGGCAAGACCTCAGCCTGCGTTGGAATGCGCTTGCAGTTGATGAGCTGGAGCACGCCGATGGTCTCGCCCCCCGGCGTCTTCATGGGGACCACGAGCATCGAGGTCGTCCGGTAACCGACCTTCTCGTCGAACCCGGTGTTGAAGCGGAAGGGAGAGTCCGCGGGCAGGGCATAGACATCGTCGATCATCAGGATCTCGCCCGCCAGGGCCACGTAGCCTGCCACGCTGTCCGCGCTGATGGGCAGCGTCGACTCCTTGAACTCCACGTGCACGCTGTCATTCTGGGCCAGCTTGAAGCGCAGGCACCGCTCGCCTTCCGGCGTCGTCTCCACCACGTAGAGCGACCCCGCGTCGCTCCGCGTGATCTCGCGGCCCTTGGTCAGGATCAGCTCCAGGAGCGCGTCGAGATCCCGCTCGGCGGAGAGACCGATACCGATGGCGTTGAGCTCCTCGAGCTGCATCCTCATCTCGAGGGCGTCCAGCATCACATGGGCGTGCACGCACGCCTGGCGAAGCACGGTGGCCAGCGTGACCCCGGGCACCGAAGGATTCAGATAGGCGTAGCACGGCTGATCGCAGATGGCGTCCGCCCCACCGTCATCCACCAGCGCCACCACGGGCAATCCGTCACGCTGGGCCACGGCCAGCGCCCGAGCGCTCGCTTCATCCCCGGGCAGATCGACGAGCAGGACCCCAGGCAGGGGGGGCCCGGTGGGCAGCGTCAGCTCGGAGACAGGACAGCGCTCAAGGTCATCCGGGAGCTCCTGGAGCCGCGAGGCAGCCTCGGTGCCTGGCACATACCAGACCACTGGACGGGACATCAACGTCGTATCTCGAGCGATGACACAGTCATCCTCTACCTGGAGCATGGCGTGCCCGGGAGCCGGCCTATCTACGCGCGCCGGGCCCTATGGGAGCAGCTTCTGGAGCGGGAGCCTGGGCAGAACGGGCGCGAGACCAATTCCCGATCCGCCTGTCGGCGCCTGGAGAGGGATGGCGGAGCCTCCGCCGAGGCTCACGGCAGCGCCCGCGCCGAGGCTGACGGCTGCGCCTGTGCTTCCGCCGAGGCTCACGGGCGTGGCTCGACCATCACTCACGTCGGAGACGAGCCCGATAGGGTCGCGGTCCGGCGCCGCGTCGGTGACCTTTCCTTGCTTTGCTGTCCCGAGGTGCGCGGCGAATCCGGCGAACCGCGCCTTGCGGAGCCCACCCTGCACAAGGGCGGAGGCCGTGGCCACGGCGAGAGTGCGCTGCGTCTCGCCGATCGCGGTCACGAGCTTCTCGGAAGGGCCGGGCCTTGACGGCCGGTTCATCTTCAAGTTCGCGGTAACGGCGGCCACCGACTCCAGGGTCAGGGGACGGACCCTGCCGAGCGCGAGGTTCGACGCGGTCACGCTCTGCAGGCTCTCGAGTTGGATGGGAGGCGCCGTCGGATTGCTCGCGAGAGAAACATCGAGCTTGCCATGGAGCAGGTGGACATCGGTAGAGGCCGCGCTCGCCTGATTCTCGGCGCCCGGAACGATCTCGACCACGAGAACGGTGCCCCGGACCGCCGCCACCGCGTGCGGCGTGCGGATCTCGATGATCTCGCCCGGCTTCATCCGCTGCCGCACGACGGCCAGCCCGACCTTGCCGGACTGGAGGTCGACCGTGGCGCGTCCACCCTCTTCGGTAATGGTCAGCACCGAGAGCTCCCGCACGGTGAGCAGGGCCTTGCCCCCCATGAGGACGTGCACGAGGGAGCGCTCCTTGGTGCTGATCCGGTCCTTCATGAACACGTCGTCGCGCGTCTTGAGGGCAAGGGGCTGGGTGGTGGTGCCCCGCGCCACCGTCGCCTCACCGATGAGCGTGCTCACGACGCCGATGCCCGGCTGCTCTTGGGCCAGGGCATATCCAGGTACACCGCCGACAAGTCCCAGGAACGTCAACACTCTGATCACATTCCGCACACTCATGGCTTCCTCCTCCTATCCGGTTATCGGGCAGTGACGCCCGCATTCGTAGCCGTGTCGACCAGCTGACTCAGATCGAACCAGCGAAGAAAGAGCAACCGGGGTGCCAAGCGCGATGCGATCGCGACGCGCGGAGTGACTTGCTGAAAAGGCTGCGCTGTCATGAGGCTGACAGTGCAGAAGGTGCGCAGGATGGCCGCGAGCTACGCCCTGTCGCCCCGAGATTGGAAGAGCCCCTCCATCCGGGAAGGCGGGCGCGCGAAAACATCGACAAAACACAACGGAGGCGGCGCCCAAAAACTGGACTGTTCCGAGGGAAAAATTCCCCTCGGTGGCGCGGATCGATTCGCCGCTCGCGTGAGACGACCGCGCGAGCGGCCGTCGCCTACTTCGCGGCCACGCCCGCGATCTCGACGAAGTACTTGGGTGCGGCCAGACGCGCCTCCACGGTGGCGCGCGCGGGCGGATTCGCGGGATCCATCCAGGCGTCCCACACGGAGTTCATGTCCTCGAAGTAGCGCATGTCGGCGAGCCAGATGGTGGCGGAGAGGAGCTTGGACTTGCTCGTGCCCGCGGCGGCGAGGAGATCGTCGATCTTCTTCAAGATTTGCTGGGTCTGGCCCTTGACGTCGGCGGAGGGATCGCCGGCGATCTGGCCTGCCAGGTAGACGGTGTCGCCATGCACGACGGCGGCGCTCAGGCGCTTGCCCGGCTGAAGGCGCTGGATGGTCACGGGGTTCTCCTCCTTTGGACTGTGCCCCTCACCCTGCCCTCTCCCCAGAGGGGAGAGGGTTCTACAGAAGGGGCATCCTCAAAACCCTCTCCCCCATCGGGGGAGAGGGCCGTCGTTCGAGCTGAGGCGCTCTCTCGAGTGACGAGGTGAGGGCTGAGTGGGTGAGGGGGCGTGGTTGCACTCACGACGGCTTGGCGTAGTTGCTCAGGATGAAGCCGGCGATGCTGTGGCGCGAGGGACGATTGGGGAGCTGATCGCAGGGGAACCAGCGGGCGTCCTCGAGCTCCGCGCGGTCCACGCGCACCTCGCCGCCGGCATAGCTGGCCACGAAGCCCAGCATGATCTGGCTCGGAAACGGCCAGTTCTGGCTGCCCACGTAGCGGATGTCCTTCACGTCGACGCCGACCTCTTCCTTGACCTCGCGGGCCACCGCGCCCTCCAGCGACTCGCCGTTGTCGACGAAGCCCGCCACGAGGGCGTAGCGCCCCGGCGCCCACTCCGCCTTGCGCGCGAGGAGGACGCGATCGCCGTCGCGGACAAGAATGATGACGGCGGGATGGAGGTGAGGGTAGTGCTCGTAGCGGCAGCGCGGGCAGCGCTTGCCCCATTCCCCCTCGATGCGCGTGGTCGCCTCGCCGCAGCGCGGGCAGAAGCCGCTCGTGGATTGCCACCAGAGCGCCTGCATGGCCATGCCTCCGAGCGACAGCAGGTCGTCGGGCAGCTTCGTGCCGCGCATGGGGACGAGGCTCTCGCGGGCGAGCCCCTCCGGCGGAGTGACGTCCTTGGGCACGGCGGCCGTGAAGCAGGGCGTGCCATGGAGCGTGCCGAGCCAGAGCAGATCTGTCACCGCGGACTCGAGGCCGGCGGGGAGCGCACCGTCGGGCAGGCGGAAGGCGCCGCCGTCGGGAACCACGAGGAGATCCTGGTCCTGGACGAGCAGCCAGTAGCCCTTGGGCTCCGGAGTGCCGCCGCTCTTGGCGGGCTCGAAGGCCTGGCCCAGCACCTCGCGGTTGAACGGGAGATAGACCGACAGCGGCGTGGTCAGCGGCGCGTCCTCGAGAAGATCACGGGCGTGAGAGCGCCGGGGCGACGGCGCTCGGCTCCGGATCGAGCGCCTGGAGGGCGGGCATGACTTCCTTGGCGAACAGGCGCATGCTGCGCGTGGCCTCGGCAGGTGGCATGCCGCCGTAGGAGAAGACCCCGACGAAGTGGTCATTGCCCACGCGGCGGCGGATGTCCATGATCCGCTCGTAGCATTGCTCGGGGGTGCCCCAGACCTGCAGGTCCGTGAAGAAGTCGATGACCTTCTCGTCTCCGTACGTGTGGATCTTGTCGGTCATCTTCGCGTAGTACTCGTAGCCCTTGGTCTTGGCCATGTGGTCGCCGCCGAACTGGTAGTGGTCGAGGACGGTGCGGAAGTAGCCACCGATCCACCGGCGGGCCTCCTCGCGCGCGCGATCCCGATCCGGATCGCAGAAGGTCCAGCCCGCGGAGACGGGCGGGGGCGGCTCGGCGCCGTTGAGCTGTCGGTACTGCTCGTGGTACTCCTTCAGCTCTTTCGCGACTTCTGGCCACGGTTTCTGCGGGATGATGAGAATGCCCACGCCGAGCTCGGCCATGATGCGCACGGACTCCGGCGACACGGCGGCGGCATACGTGCGGCCCCGGAAGCTCTTGAAGGGCGCGGGACGGATGGCCGCCCGCGGCTGGGAGACGAAGCGGCCGGCGAGCTCGCAGTAGCCGGTCTCGAGCCCCTCCAGGATCATCCGCGCCGATTCCACGAAGCGCTCGCGGCTCTCGTCCATGGGCACACGGAAGCCCTCGAACTCGACCTTGCCCGCCCCGCGGCCGAGCCCGAGGATCATCCGGCCGCCCGAGATGTTGTCGAGCATGGAGATCTGCTCCGCCACGCGCATGGGGTCGTGCCAGGGCAGCACCACGACCATGGAGCCAAGCGCCACGCGCTGCGTCCGCCCCGCCATGTAGGTGAGGAACTGCAGCACGTCGGGGCACATGGTGTAGTCGGTGAAGTGGTGCTCGACGCTCCAGATGGAATCGAAGCCGAGCGGCTCCGCGAGATCGGCGAGACGGAGCTCGTCCTGGTAGACGTCGAAATCTCGGCGCGCCTTGCCCGGATTCTGGAAGACGGCGGCCATGCCCACCCGCATCGGTTGATTCTCCCTTTGGAACGACGAGGCCTGCCAATCTTGCCCCACGCCGGTGCCACGCGCAACCCTGGGCGCCCCGAGGCCGGCGGATTGACAATGGCGGCCTTTCGACTAGGCTAGAGCGGGCCCGGCCGGAACGGCCGCGTCCGAGCCTGAATCCACCCGGAGGTTTCGCGATGAAGCACCACAAGGTGTACCGGACCGAGCTCAGCCCCGTGAGCTTTCTCCAGCGCAGCGCCTATGTCTTTCCGGGCAAGCCGGCCGTGGTCCACGGCAAGCGCCAGTACACGTATCGGCAATTCGAGGAGCGCGTCAACCGGCTCGCCTCGGCGCTGCGCAAGGCCGGGCTCCAGAAGCACGACCGTGTCGCGTTCATCTGCCCGAATATTCCCGCGATGCTCGAGGCGCACTACGGTATCCCGCTCGCGGGCGGGGTGCTCGTCGCCATCAACATCCGGCTCTCCTCCGACGAGATCGGCTACATCCTCAAGCACTCGGGGTCGAAGACGCTCTTCGTGGACGCCGAGTTCGAGCACGTGATCAAGCCGCTGGACCTCACGGGCGTCAGGGTCGTGCGCGTGGACGACACGGGGGCGCCTGGCGATCCCTACGAGGATTTCCTCGCCACCGGCGCTCCCGGTCCCGTCGAGCCTGTGCTGGAGGACGAGGAAGAGCTCATCGCCATCAACTACACCTCGGGCACGACGGGGCGGCCCAAGGGCGTGATGTACTCGCACCGCGGCACCTGGTTCAACGCCATGGGCGAGGTCGTCGAGACGGGCATGAACTTCGAGACCAAGTACCTGTGGACCCTGCCCATGTTCCACTGCAACGGCTGGTGCTTCACGTGGGCGGTGACGGCGGTGGCGGGCACGCACGTGTGTCTCCGGCGCGTGGAGTCGGGCCGCATCTGGGAGCTCATCGAGTCCGAGGGCATCACCCACTACAACGGCGCGCCCACCGTGCAGATCGGCGTCATCAACGACCCCAAGGCCCATCGCCTGGCGCGCCCGGTCACCGTCACCATCGCAGGAGCGCCGCCGTCACCCACGCTCCTGGGCAAGCTCAAGGAGCTGAATTTCCGTCCCGTGCACGTCTACGGCCTCACGGAGACGTATGGCCCGCACACCGTCTGCGCCTGGCACAAGGAGTGGGATGCCCTGCCCGCGGACGAGCAGGCCACCCTCGCCGCGCGACAGGGGCAGGGCTACGCGCTCTTCGACCTCGTCCGGGTGGTGGACGGAGAGATGAACGACGTGCCGCGCGACGGCGAGACGCTGGGCGAGGTGATCATGATCGGCAACAACTGCGCCATGGGCTACTTCGAGCAGCCCGACGCCACCGCCGAGGCCTTCCGGGGCGGCTGGTTCCACTCGGGCGACATCGGGGTGTGGCACCCCGACGGCTACATCGAGCTGCGGGACCGGAAGAAGGACATCATCATCTCCGGGGGCGAGAACATCTCGACCATCGAGGTGGAGCAGTGCGTGGCCAAGCACCCCGCGGTGATGGAGTGCGCCGTGGTTGCCGTTCCCGACGAGAAGTGGGGCGAGCGGCCCAAGGCCTTTGTCACCCTCAAGCCCGGTCAGAGCGCCAGCGAGAAGGACATCATCGAGTTCTGCAAGCAGCACATCGCCCACTTCAAAGCGCCCGCGGCCATCGAGTTCGGCGATCTCCCCAAGACCTCGACGGGCAAGGTGCAGAAGTTCGTGCTGCGCGACAAGGAGTGGAAGGGCAAAACGAAGCGCATCAACTAGCCGCCGGCATCAGCCTACCGGCTCCGGTCGTGTAACATGGTGGGGCGGGCCGGCTCCTCGAAGAGCCGGCCGCTTTACTGAGAGAGGAGCCCCCAATGCTGGATGCGCCCCTGCGCTTCGGAATCTTCCTGGCGCCGTTTCACCCCATCGACGAGAATCCCGCCCTCGCCCTCGAGCGTGATTTCCAGCTCGTCGAGCACCTCGACGGGCTGGGCTATGACGAGGCCTGGATCGGCGAGCACCACTCGGCGGGCTACGAGACCATCGCCTCGCCGGAGGTGTTCATCGCCGCGGCCGGGGAGCGCACGCGGCGCATCCGGCTGGGCACGGGCGTGTCCTCGCTGCCCTACCACCATCCGTTCATCCTGGCCGATCGCGTCCAGCAGCTCGACTACCAGCTGAAGGGCCGCTTCATGTTCGGCGTGGGGCCGGGCTCGCTCCCCTCCGATGCCTTCATGATGGGCATCGACCCGCTGCGCCAGCGCGACATGATGGAAGAGGCGCTGGACGTCATCATCCCGCTGCTGCGCGGCGAGGCGGTGACGAAGATCACCGACTGGTTCAGCGTCAAGGAGGCGCGGCTGCAGCTCATGCCGTACACGCGTCCGCACGTGGAGATGGCGGTGGCCGCCCAGATCTCGCCGGCCGGCCCCCGCGCCGCGGGCAAGCACGGGATCGGGATGCTCTCGATCGGCTCCACCACGAGCCAGGGCTACATGGCCTTGTCGGCGGCGTGGGGCATCTGCGAGGAGCTGGCCCGCGAGCACAAGCAGGCGGTGTCACGGCACCACTGGCGCCTGGTGGCGCCGATGCACGTGGCGGAGACGCGGGAGAAGGCCCTCGAGAACGTGCGCTTCGGCCTGGGGCAGTGGGTGCGCTACTTCACCGAGGTCATCGCCCTTCCCTTCGAAATCAAGGGCAGCAGCATCGAGGACAAGTGTGCCCAGCTCATCGAATCCGGCTACGCGGTCATCGGCGACCCCGACGATGCCGCCGCGCAGCTCGAGCGGCTGGACAAGCAGTCGGGAGGCTTCGGCTGCTTCCTCCAGCTCGCCCACAACTGGGCGGATTTCCCGCAGACGCTGCGGAGCTACGAGCTGATTGCCCGCTACGTCATGCCGCGCTTCCAGGGCTTGAATCCTGGACGCCAGGCGAGCCTCGACTGGACGGCCACGAACCGCGAGAAGTTCATGAACGCGGGCCGTCAGGCCAAGGTCCTCGCCACGGAGAAGCACCTGGCCGAGCGCCGCGGCAAGCCGTCGGCCTGAAGCCCGTGCGCTACTGGGAGGACATCAAGGCGGGCGAGGTCATCGAGCTCGGGAGCCGGACGGTGACGAAGGAGGCCATCCTCGCCTTCGCGCGCGAGTTCGATCCGCAGCCGTTCCACGCGGACGAGGCGGCGGCCCAGCGCACGATATGGGGCGGCCTCATCGCGAGCGGCTGGCACACGGGTAGCATGCTCATGCGTCTCTTCTACGACGGGTTTCTCAAGGACACGGTCAGTCTCGGCTCTCCGGGCATCGACGAGCTGAAATGGCTCAAGCCCGTGCGCCCGGGCGACACCCTGAGCGGCCGATTGACCATTCTCGAGACGGCACCGTCGCGGAGCAAGCCTGACCGCGGGATCGTCCGCTCGCTCATGGAAGTGGCGAACCAGCACGGCGAGGTGGTCATGACCACCAGGGGCGTCAACTTCTTCGCCCGGCGCCCCTAGGTCGGATCAGTTCTGCCGGTGTCTGAGCGCCTGGGCGACTATTACTTCAAGGGCGCCCACGCGTGTCTCGAGGCGCATGAAGCGTTGATCGATGGCCTCGAACCGCCGATCCACGGCCTCGAACCGCCGATCCACAGCCTCGAATCGCTCATGGACTTCGGCCCGGAAGCGCTCCAGCTTCTCGTCCACCAGGAGCACGCGTTCGGCCACCAGCTGGATCCGAGACTTGAGGTCCTCGGCAACGAGATCGAAGTGGCGACGGGTCTCCGCATCGCCAACCCGCATCTCTGCCCGCGTCTCTGCCCGCAGCTCGTCGAGGCGCCGATCCATCTCGGTGAAGCGGCGGTCCACGGCATCGAAGCGACGGTCCAGCTAGGCGACAAGCTCCGGGTCCACGCGGGTACTCTGCCGCTGTGCCCCGGTTCGGTCAAGTGTGTCGTCGACATGACACGGTCGGCGCTCCGCGAAGTTGCGCGAGGGTCGAGATGATGTCGCGCCGCTCGGCCGGGCTGCTCATGGTTGCGCTGATCTTCACGGCCGCTCCCGCGGCGGCGCAGACCATCACGTGGCAGATGGCCAATGAGTATCCCGCCACCTCCATCCACGGCGAGGGCGATCAGTTCTTCGCCAGGGAGCTCTCGGAGCGGTCGAGCGGCCGCATCGCCATCACGCATTCCTTCGACGCCGCCCTCGGCTACCGGTCCAGGGATCTGCTCGAGGCCGTGGCGCGCGGGGCCGTGCCGGTGGCCGACATGTACATCGGCGCCCTCGGCGACATCCACCCGATCTTCCTCCTGCCCTCGCTGCCCTTCCTCGCCGTCACTCCGGAGCAGGCGCGGATCCTCAACGAGGTGGCGCGGCCCGAGTACGAGCGCGTGCTCGCCCGCCACAACCAGAAGCTTCTCTATCCCTCGCCCTGGCCGCCCGCCGGCCTCTGGTCGCGGAGGCCGATCGCGGGAATGGAAGCCCTCCGGGGCCTGCGCGTGCGCACGGCGGACGCCAACGCCACCGCCACCCTCCGCGCGGCGGGCGCGCTGCCCTCGCAGCTGTCCTTCGCCGACGCCCTCCCCAAGATCAAGAGCGGCGCCATCGATGCCGTGCTCTCCTCGGGCGACGGGGGAGCGGGCCAGCGGCTCTGGGAGAACCTCCGGTACTTCACCGCCATCAACTACTCGATGACCATGAGCATGGTGACGATCAACCTGGACGTGTGGAACGGGCTCGACACCGACCTGCGACTGGCCGTGCAGGGGGCGGCGCGCGCCACGAGCGAGCGCCAGTGGAAGGAGATCCAGACACGCATCGCGTACAACTACGAGCGCATGCGCGCCAACCGCGTGGGGATCATCACGGAGGTGACGCCCGGCTTCACCAGGGCCCTGCGCGAAGCGGGGCAGATCGCCATCGACGACTGGCTGATCAAGGTGGGTCCGCGGGGGCAGGAAATTCTGGATACCTACCGCAAGCAAATCTCCGCTCGCTGAGCGGCCGGGCTAGGGCATTCCGAGGCGGCCGACGGCGGGGAGTTTCAGGGCCGGGTGCTTCACGGCCACGCCGAAGGTCAGGCCGAGGACGTTGACCTCGACTCCCTCCTCCCACGCGGCCATCACGCCGAGCAGGCCGAAGACCGAGACCTGGAGCCCCGTCCCGCTCGGCGACAGCGCGACCGGCTCTCCGCCGGGGAGATAGTCCTTGCCGATGGCGGTCGGGGGCAGGTCGAGGCGCAGCTCGGGCACGGCGCGGGCGACATAGGCGGTGAAGGTGTTGCTGTTGGGCCCCGGCCAGGTCCGGTACGAGTCGCGGTACGGATAGGCGGCGACGGCGGCCTGGACCTTCTCGATGACGGCGTCCACCTCGGGCCCGCGGAGATCGGCCAGGAGATGGGGCCGGCTGCCGAACCAGTCGTTGTCGGGGCCGGTGCGGTTCACGCGAAGGGCCGGCGCCCCGCGACTGACGCCCCAGCCCATGACCTCGTAGCGCGTGTACCCCGCGGCGCCGGAAGGCTTGAGCGCTATCCAGGTATGGACGGCGAGCAGCCCTCGCCAGCCCACGGCGCGCGCCGCATAGACCTGGACGACGGCCTCCGGGGTGGTGGCGGGATCGGGCGACTGGCCCGAGGGCTCTCGAGAGAGCTCCCACCAGTTGCCGCGGGCCCGCTCCAGGACGGAGCAACCGGCGGTGGCGGTGACGAGCGAAAGGACTACCCCCAGTCGTGCCAGGCGTTTCATGGGCCGACCGTTAGCGCGCTGGGTGAGCGGCGCGAGCAGCCGCCCGTCGCCTAGATCAGCGGGAGAGGATAGCGGAAGGGCGCCCAGCCCATGCCCTCGACGGGCTTGGGCGTGTACGC
>QHSC01000206.1:11948-20017 GCA_003220345.1 Candidatus Rokuibacteriota bacterium
TACACGGGCCAGGATTCCTTGCGCCAGCCCATATCCCAGAACATCCACTCGTAGCGGCTGGTGGCGACGAAGTGGCGGCTCATGAGCTGGCGCTCGCGCGGGCCCAGTCCCGTGGCCAGCTCATCGAGACAGGCGATGACGAGGCGGACAAGCGCGCCGAACTCCTCGGAGGCGTAGGTGCCGATCCAGCGCCCGTAGAGCGCGTCCTTCGAGCCCGAGCGCTCGAGCGCCTTGCCGACCTCCCAGTAGATCCAGTAGCAGGGCAGGAGGGCGGCCACGCCCTCGTGAAAGGGCGCGCCATACGCGATGGAGAGCAGATAGCTCGTGTAGGCCTGGTTGGTCGGGGCCAGGGGGGTGGCTGCCACCGCCTCCGGCGTGAGCCCCCACTCGGCGAAGAAGCTCTCGTGCAGCGACCGCTCCACCTTGAGGGCGCCGGCCGCGTGCTCGTTGAACATGATGATCCACTCGTCCCGGGGCGCGCGGGCGGCCGCGATGGAGAGAGACCGCGCGAAGTCGCGGAGGTAGAGCGCGTCCTGCACGGCGTAGAAGCGGAAGGCCTCGCGGGGGAGCGAGCCGTCCGTCAAGCCGCGCACGAAGGGGTGGGCGAGGATCTCGGCATAGATCGGCTCGATGCTGCGCCAGAGCTCGGCGGAGAAGGCCATGGGCGGTGGTGATCTTACCGCCCGCGCAGCACGAGCGCGAGCTTGGCGGCGCGGGGGAGCTGCTTGATCTCCGCTTCGCGCCGGAGGGCGGCGCCACGGTCGCGCTTGCGCTCGACATAGCGTAGCGTGACGGGCAGCCGCGCCCGTGTATACTTCGACGCACGCCCGAGGGCGTGCTGGGCCAGGCGTCGTTTCAGGTCCGAGGTGACGCCCGCATACAGCGAGCCGTCCCCGCACTGGAGGAGGTAACAGACCCATGCCATCGCCGGCTAGTATGCACGAGCTCGACGACTCCACCGTCCATTACGAGTGGAACAACGGGATCGCGCCCCGGCTCGAGATCGAGCCCGGAGACACCGTCGCCTTCCGGACCCGAGACGCGGCGGATGGCTACTACTCCCGCCGCTCCACGCACGCCGATGTGATCGGTCGCGGCCCGTTTCGGGGGCATCCGCTGACCGGGCCCGTGCGCGTCAAGGGCGCGCGTCCGGGCGATGTGCTCGTCGTCGAGGTGCTCGACATGCGCCCGGGAGCCGATTTCGGCTGGACGGCGATACGCCCGGGGCGGGGCCTCTTGCCCGAAGCGGATTTCGGCAAGCCGTTTCTCCAGATCTGGGACCTGTCCGACGGGACCCACGCGCGCATGGACAAGCGTGTGGCCGTGCCCATCGAGGCGTTCCCGGGCGTGATGGGCACCGCCCTCGACGAGGCGGGCGGCCACAGCACGATGCCGCCGCGGAAGAACGGCGGCAACATGGACATCAAGCAGCTCACGAAGGGCTCGACGCTCTACCTGCCCGTATGGGTGGACGGCGCCCTCTTCAGCGTCGGCGACGGGCACGGCGCGCAGGGGGACGGCGAGGTCTGCGTCACCGCCGTCGAGATGCGGGCGCAGGTGACGCTGCGGTTCGGGCTCCAGCCCGGACGCCGCCTGCCCGAGCCCCAGCTGCGCACCACACGCCCGCTGGCCACGGGCACGAATACGGCGCCGTGGTATGCCACGACCGCCCACGGGCCCGATCTCTTCGCGGCCGCCCAGCAGGCCGTGCGCCACATGATCGATCACCTCGCCACGGAGCGGGGCTTTTCCCGGGAAGAGGCCTACATCATCTGCAGCGTGGCCGCCGATCTCAAGATCAGCGAGATCGTGGACGCGCCCAACTGGATCGTGTCGGCCTTCATGCCCGACAGCATCTTCGTCTGACCGTATCCGCGAACGGGACATGAACGGACCGATGAGCCTGCCGGTGATCAACTGGACGGCCCCGCCCGCGGACGCCCCCCGCGCGCCCTTCCTGCGCCTCTCCACCCTCTGGATCCAGATCACGGGAACGTGGTGCAACCTCGAGTGCGTCCACTGCATCAATGCCAGCGGCCCCGCCGACCCCTGGCTCAAGCCCATCCATCCCGACGTGGCCCGCCGCGCCATCCGCGAGGCGGAGGACCTGGGCGTGAAAGAGATCTACTTCACGGGCGGTGAGCCGTTTCTCCACACCGAGATGCTCGCGCTGCTCTGCGATGCCCTCGAGGTGGCCCCGACCACTGTGCTCACCAATGGCACGCTCATCGACGACGCCATGGCCGATGCCCTCGCCGCGCGCGCCCGTCGCGCCACCTACTCGCTCGAGATCCGGGTCAGCCTCGACGACACGGACCCGGAGACGAACGACCGCGTGCGCGGCGCCGGCTCGTTTTCCAGGGCGGTGGCGGCCATCGTCAGGCTGAACGACCGCGGCCTCCTTCCCATCGTGACGGCGACCGAGATCGCGAGCGCCGAGCACCCGGGGGAGGGGATGTACGAGCGCTTCCGCGACTTTCTCATCGCCCGGGGCATCGAGAAGCCGCGGGTGAAGATCATGCCCGTCTTCGCGCTGGGCCGTCTCGGACGGGAAGGCGACCCGCGGCTGACCGAGGCGGATCTCGCCGGCTTCGATCGCGGCCTCCTCCAGTGCTCCGAGTCGCGCGTGGTCGGAGACGGGGGCGTCTATGCCTGCCCCATCCTCGCGGGGCTGCCGGGCGCGCGGCTGACGGAGGGGACGCTCAAGGAGTCCTTCGTCGACGCCCCTCTCTACCATCCAGCCTGCGTGACGTGCGTGCAGACGGGGATGACGTGCAAGAACGGGTAGCCGAGTATCGGCGCATCGCCGTCTTCGGCGGCGTCTACAGCAACGCCCTTGCCCTCGAGGCGATGCTCGCGGACGCGCGGAGCCGTGACGTCGAGGCCGTGTTCTGCCTCGGGGACATGGGCGGCTTCGGGCCGCACCCCGACCGCGTGTTTCCCCTTCTTCGCGGAGCGGGCGTGCTCGCCATCCAGGGCAACTACGACGAGGCGCTCGCGCAGGGCAAGATGGACTGCGGCTGCGGCTACACCGACCCGCGCGACAATCATTTCGCGCGGATCAGCTACGAGTACACGTTCGCGAACACCTCGACGGAGAACAAGCGGTGGCTGGGCGGCCTGCCCGCTCGCCGGCGCCTCCGGCTCGGAACGCTCCGCGTGCTCATGAGCCACGGGTCTCCCCGGGTCATCAACGAGTTCCTCTGGGAGTCGGCGACGCCCACGGGTTTGCTCAAGCGCTTCCTGCGCGAGGGCGAGGCGGATGTCCTTCTCTGCACCCACACCGGGATCAAGTGGCACCGCGCGCTCCCCGATGGCACGCATGCCGTCAACGTCGGCGTCATCGGCCGCCCGGAAAACGACGGCTCGAGCAACGTCTGGTACACGCTGCTGACCGCCGGTCCGGATCTTTCCGTCGAGTTCATCCCCGTGCACTACGACTACGAGACGCTCGCCCGCCAGATGGAGCAGGAGGGGCTGCCGCCCGAGTTCTCGGAGACGGTGCGCACCGGGTGGTGGACGACCTGCCTCGAGAACCTGCCTTCCAAGGAGCGCTCGCGCGGGAAGTTCTGAGGGCCATGATGCCGCCACCGGTGGAAGTTCTTCCCCGAGACGTCTACAACGCCGACCTGATCGCCCAGGTGCACCCGCCCGACTGGCGGCCGCCGGCGCCGGCGCCCCGCTACAACCTCGTGGTGATCGGCGCGGGCACCGCCGGCCTCGTCACGGCGGCGGGGGCGGCCGGGCTTGGCGCGCGGGTGGCGCTGATCGAGCGGCACCTGCTGGGCGGCGACTGCCTCAACGTCGGCTGCGTGCCATCCAAGTGCGTCATCCGCTCCTCGCGCGTGATGGGCGACGTGCGCGCGGCCGCCTCTCTCGGCGTGCGGGTGGCGGGGGCCGTGGAGCCCGACTTCGGCGCCGTCATGGAGCGGATGCGGAGCGTGCGCGCGCGCCTCAGCCATCACGACTCGGCCGAGCGCTTCAGCGGGCTCGGGGTGGACGTCTTCCTCGGCGACGCGCGCTTCACGGGGCCGGACACCGTGGAGGTCAACGGCACGCGGCTCTCGTTCAGGAAGGCCGTCATTGCCACGGGCGCGCGCGCCCACCAGCCGGACGTGCCCGGTCTCCGCGAGGCGGGCTTTCTCACCAACGAGAACGTGTTCGAGCTGACGCAGCGGCCGTCACGCCTCGCCGTCATCGGGGCCGGCCCCATCGGATGCGAGCTCGCCCAGGCCTTCCGGCGCCTGGGCTCCGAGGTCACCCTCTTCCACACAGGCGACCACATCTTGAACCGCGAAGACGCCGACGCGGCGGAGATCGTCCAGCGCGCCTTCGTGGACGAAGGCATCCGCCTCGTGCTCGGCGCCAAGCTCGAGCGTGTCGAGCGCGCGGGCGGAGGGAAAGTCTTGCTCGCGACGTCGCCGAGCGGACCGGTCAGGGTCGAGGTGGACGAGATCCTCGTGGGCACGGGGCGTGAGCCCAACGTGGACGGCCTCGGTCTCGAGGCCGTGGGCGTCGCCTACGACCGGCGGGACGGCGTCCAGGTGAACGACCGTCTCCAGACCACCAACCCGCGCATCTACGCCGCGGGCGACATCTGCATGCCCGAGAAGTTCACCCACGTGGCCGATGCGGCGGCCCGGGTGGTGATCCAGAACGCGCTCTTCCTCGGGCGCAGGAAGCACTCCGCCCTCACCATCCCGTGGTGCACGTACACCGACCCCGAGATCGCCCATGTCGGCCTCTATGCCCGCGATGCCGAGAAGCGCGGGATGGCCGTGGACACGTATCTGCGGCCCTTCGCAGAGGTCGACCGCGCCGTCGCCGACGGTGAGGAGGATGGCTTCGTGAAGGTGCACGTGCGGCGCGGCACCGACACGATCGTGGGTGCCACCATCGTGGCCCGCCACGCGGGCGAGATGATCAACGAGCTGACCCTGGCCATGACGGCGGGCATCGGGCTCGGCCGGCTCGCCTCGGTCATCCACCCCTATCCGACCCAGGCCGAGGCCATCCGGCAGACCGGCGACATGTACAACCGCACGCGGCTCACGCCCACGGTGCGCAAGCTCTTCGCGGCATGGCTCAGGTGGACGCGATGAGGCGGTGGGTGCGGCCCGTCCTCATCCTGGCCCTGCTCGTCGCGGGTGTGGTGGGAGCGCGGGGGCTCGGGCTCGGCGATCTGATCCGTCTCGAGAACGTGGCCAGGCTCAAGCAGTGGATCGAGGGGTTCGGGGCCCTCGCGCCGGTCGTCTTCATTGTCGGCTATGTCCTCGCCGTGGTCTTCTTCGTGCCCGGGCTACCCATCACGGTGCTCGGAGGTGTGGCCTTCGGTCCCGTCTGGGGCACTCTCTACGTCTGGATTGCCGCCACCATCGGCGCCGCGCTGTCCTTCCTGGTCGCGCGCTACGCCGTGCGCAGCACAGTGGAGCGCTGGGTACGGGCCAGCCCACGGCTGGCGCGGCTGGACGAGCTGGCGGCCGAGCACGGCTGGCGCATCGTCATGCTCACGCGGCTCGTGCCGCTCTTCCCGTTCAACCTGCAGAACTACGCCTACGGACTGACCCGTATCGGCTTCTGGCCCTACGCCATTGCCTCGTCCATCTGCATGCTGCCCGGCACGGCGGCCTTCACCTTCGCGGGAGGCGCCCTGTCCGAGGGCCGCGGCGACGTCAGGCGCACGCTCGGCTATCTCGCGGTGGCGGGGGTGCTGCTCGTACTCGTCTCGCTCATCCCGCGCTGGCTGCAGCGGCGAAGCCGCGTCGCGGGCGATCTCCTGAGGGCGGGCGTCATGGCCGTGCTCCTCGATGCCCTCGTGCTCGCGGCCAGCGCGTCGGCGGCGCCGGCCGGCGAAGAGGCGTACGCCAGGCTGTTGAAGGCTCACGTCCGGCCCGGCACGGTGAACGGGATCACGCTCCACCTCGTGGACTATCGCTCCGTGAAGGCCGATCCCGCCTATGTCCGGGCCCTCAGCGCGCTCGCCGAGACGAGGCCGGACGCGCTCACGAGCGACGCCGCGCGATTCGCGCGGTGGGCCAATGCCTATAACCTCCTCGCCATCAAGGTCGTGCTCGACCAGTATCCGACCACGAGCATCCGCGACGGCGGGAGCCTCCTCTCGCCGATCTGGAAGAAGAAGATCGGCGCGGTGGGGGGAACGGCCTATGCCCTCGACGATATCGAGCACGGCATCCTCCGCAAGAGCTTCAAGGATCCGCGCGTGCATTTCGCCATCGTCTGCGCCTCGCTCTCGTGCCCGGATCTCCGCCTCGAGCCATACGAGGCGAGCCGGCTCGAGTCTCAGCTCGACGAGCAGGTGGCCGCGTTCCTGTCGAACCCGACCAAGGGGCTCCAGCCCGGACCGGACGGCAAGACGGCCCGCGTCTCGTCCATCTTCAAGTGGTTCGCGGGGGACTTCGCGGGCTCGGGAGGCGTGGCGGCCTTCATCCGCTCCCGCGCCGAGCCGGGCCTGGCGGCGAAGCTCGCCGGGCTCCGCGACGACGGGCTCAGCTATCTCGCCTATGACTGGAGCCTGAACGACACGGCGCGGAGCCGCTGAGGTCCGCGCAACGCCGCCCGTTCCCATCAGCGTCATCATTCCCGCCCTCGAGGAAGCGTCCAATCTCGAGCGCCTTCTCCCCGATCTTCGCGCCCGCTTTCCGGAGGCCGAGATCGTGCTCGTGGATGGAGGCAGCCGCGACGGGACCATCGAGATCGCCCGCCGCGTGCCCGACGTGACGGCTCTCGTGAGCCCGCGCGGCCGCGCCACCCAGATGAACGCGGGCGCCCGCGCCGCGCACGGGCGCGTCCTCCTCTTCCTCCACGCCGACACGTGGCTCCCCGACGGCGCCCTCGCGGCCGTGGGCGAAGCCCTCGCCGACCCCGCCGTGGTGGGCGGGCGATTCGACGTGCGCTTCGACAGCTCGCGGCCAGTTCTGTCGATGATCGCCTTCTTCATGAACCTGCGGTCGCGCTGGAGCGGCATCTCCACGGGCGATCAGGCCATCTTCGTCCGCCGCGATGTCTTCGACAGCCTGGGCGGCTTCGCCGCGATCCCGCTCATGGAGGACATCGAGCTGACGAGGCGCCTGAAGCGTCGTGGGCGGGTGGCCGCGCTTCGCGCGCGCGTCACCACGGCGGCCCGCAAGTGGGAGCGGGAAGGGGCGCTCCGGACCATGGTCCTGATGTGGGCCCTTCGCTTTCTCTACGTCTGCGGCGTGCCGCCGGCCCGTCTCCATCGCTGGTACTATCGCCGCGCCCCATGAGCCACGCGACCCCCGGCGAGCGGCGCCCGGATCTCTGGCTCATCCGCCACGGTGAGACGGAATGGAGCGCGAGCGGCCGCCACACGGGACGCACGGATATTCCGCTCACGGCCGAGGGCATCAGGCAGGCGCGGGCGCTGGGCCGCTATCTCGCCGGTCGCTCCTTCGCTCTCGTCCTGACGAGCCCGCTCTCCCGAGCCGCGTATACCTGCGGGCTCGCCGGCTACGGCGACGTGGCCCAGCCCTCCGAGGATCTCCTCGAATGGAACTATGGCGAGGCCGAGGGCCGCACGACGGCCGAGATGCGCGCGCAGCATCCGGGCTGGAGCGTGTGGACAGGCGGTCCTCCGGGCGGCGAGACCGTGGCGGAGGTGGGCCGCCGCACGGACCGCGTCATCGCCCGGACCCTCGAGGCCTCGGGCGAGGTCGCCCTCTTCGCCCATGCCCACGTGCTGCGCATCTTAGCAGCGCGGTGGCTGGGGCTGCCTCCGGGCGACGGGCGCCTCTTCGTCCTGGGGTCGGCCTCGCTGAGCGTCCTGGGCTGGGAGCGGGAGGTCCGGGTCATCAGCCGCTGGAACGACCGCTCGTTTCTCGGGTAGACTCGCCCTGGAGCTGCGACGCCCGAGGGCCCAGATGCATCCAAAGACCGAGAAAGGAGCCCTCCCATGAAGCCGAATATCGGTCTGTCCGACTCGAACCGGGACGGCGTCGTCAAGCTCTTGACCCCGCTCCTCGCCGACGAGTACGTGCTGTACACCAAGACCCGCAACTTTCACTGGAACGTGGTCGGTCCCCAGTTCAACG
>QHSC01000284.1 GCA_003220345.1 Candidatus Rokuibacteriota bacterium
GATGCCACGGGCACCACCACGCTCGAATCCAAGACCAACTTCTTTGCCGGCGCGCGCGACGGCCTCATTCGCGCCGAGGGCACGCCCATACACCGCGGCAGGAGCACTCAGGTCTGGCAGACGCGCATCACCGACGACGCGGGGCGGCTCCTCTCCCTCACCATCCAGACCCAGATGGTCCTGCGCTGATCCTCGGGCCGCTACGCCGGCGCGCTACGCTGGCCCGTCTGGCCTTCGGGTCAGACAGAGTTCCAAATCTCCGCGGGATTCGAACCCGTGTTTACAGTCCGCCACGCGCTTTCTCAACCGTTTCTGGCAACTACGCGCTGTTGACTCAACAATGCACCCTCCGGGATTGAAATTCGGCGGGTGTTTTTGAAACCGACCAGACTTCTGACGGTGTTCCCCCGGGGTCTGCCGTGGGATCACTCCCAGAGGTAGCGGGTGGGGTTGACCGCGTGGCCCTTGACCTGGATCTCGTAGTGCAGGTGCGGGCCGGAAGATCGCCCGGTGTTGCCGGTGAGCGCGATGACCTCCCCGCGCTGCACCTTCTCGTTCACAGCGACGCTGAGCCTGGAGAGGTGGCCGTACAGCGACTTCGTCTCGTTACCGTGGTCGATGATCAGCGCCTGGCCGTATTCGGCATTCACGCCAGCAAAGACCACGGTGCCGGGCGCGGGCGACTTGACGGGCGTGCCCACCGGCGCGCCGATGTCGAGCCCGCTGTGGAACTCCGACTTGGCCAGCCACGGCGAGGCGCGGATGCCGTAGCCCGAGTTGACTTGGCCGCGCACGGGCCAGCGCGACGGCAACGTCGCCAGCGCGCGCGTGGCGCGGCCGAGAAAACGCTCGAGGGCGCGGAGGTTGTCACCCTCCTTCTTGACGATGCCCGCCAGCTGCTCGAGCTCGTCGCCGATAGCGGTGCGGTCTGGGGTCTCGGCGGCCCCCACCGGACCCGTGCCGCCGCCGATGCCGGTGGCGCGCTTCGCAGAGCCGTCCTCGGGGCCGAAAGGCTCCCAGATCCTGGCCTGCAGATCGCGCCAGCCGTCGATCTCGGCGTGGATCTGGCGCATCTTCGACCTCGAGGTGTCGATGACCTCCTGCTGCTCCGCGACGCGCGTCATTAATTCATTGAGCGAGGCGCGCCGGCTGCGCAGCTGGAGGTAGTCGGTGTAGATGACGGCGACCGAGGCGGGCACGGCCAGGGAGAGACCCAGGACCGCCAGGATCAGCCACCGCGGGAGGGTCACACGGGCGATGCGCCGCCCGTCGCCGTGGACCACAAGGAGATTGAACCCGCGCTGCGCCGGCATGACCCTCAGCGCTTGATCGGCACGACCGAGAGGTCCCGCGTCGGGAGCGCCTCGGTGTTGGGGTTGACCTTGGTCATCCGGCAGTGGCCCTCGAAGAGCACACCCTCCTCCACCACCACGACCGGCGCCTCGACGTCGCCGAAGACCCGCGCGGTGCGCTTGAGCTCGATGCGCTCGGCGGCCGAGACGTTACCCACCACCTCGCCGCTCACCAGCACCTGCCCGGCGCGGATATCACCGTTGATGACCCCTTTGTCGCCAATGATCAGCATATCCGTGGTCGAGATCTCACCTTTGAACCGCCCGTTCAGCATGACCGTCCCGCTGAAGGTGTACTGCCCTTCGATCTCCGAGCCCTCGTCGATGAAGGCCGTGAGACCGTTGCTGCCCGCCGGCTTCCGCCTGCGCTTGAACATGGCCGGCCTCCGTGCGGGGAATCCGCTCCCTTACCGCTGCGTCGTGACAGCGCGCGCCCCATCGACCAGGTGTACTGGCCGCGGCCCCACCGCGGCGTCGTCGCCCTTGCTCTTGACGACGTTGCCGTTGAAGAAGCCACCCTTGGATATTACGAGCGAGTCCGTCTCGATGTTGCCGGTGACGCGGCCCGTCTCGGCGATCGCTACGTTGCCCGTGGCGACCATGTTGCCCTCGTACACGCCCATGATGACGGCGTCCACGGTCTGGACGTTGGCGTTGACGACCCCCTTCTCGCCAATGACCAGCTTGCCGCCCACGGACAGCTCGCCTCCCACCTCGCACTCGATCTGGATCGAGTCGGTGATCTCGAACTTGCCCTCGAGCTTCGCCGAGGCGCCGACGATGGTCAGCAGGGGCCCGCCGTTGGACGCCGGACCGGCCGAGCTGTCCTGTGACACCAGCGTCGTCTGCGGCTTGCTGCTGTTCCGTCCAAGCATTGCTACCTCCTCGGGCGCTGCTGCTGCCGCTACACTCCGCCAGGCGCCTCGGCTCTCCGGCCAGCGCGGACCCGGAACGGCGGCAGCGACGACTGGCTGGACATTCGGCCTCTCGGCGTAAGAGCATTCCGCATGCCATGCCGTCCTGTGCGTCAAGTCACGGGAATCGCCCCATTGTGGGTTGTGCGGCGCCGGGTAATCGTCAGCGCCAGGACGGTTCGTCAAGAATCAGACACCGCGCGTCCGTCAGAGCGCGGGATGGGTTCATCGCTTTCCCGCTCGCAGACGCCCCGTTTTGAAACCTACCTGTTCTCACCGGACCTTGAGACTGGGAAGGAGACCGCCAAGGCACTCGGCCTGACGATCCCGCAGTCGCTGCTGCTTCGGGCGGATCAGGTTATCCAGTAGGCAGGAGGCTATACATTTGTTTTCGCCCGTCTGGTTCCTGATGCAGGTCATTCACGCAGTATTGAAAAGTTTTCGATCATAGCCGCTTCTCGTCGGCTAGGGGGCGGCGACTGGCATCCCTACTCGATGACTTCGTCCGCCTGCCCGAGCAGCGACGGGGGCACCTTCAGGCCGAGCGCCTTCGCCGTCTTGAGGTTCACGACCAGCTGGAACTTCGTCGCTTGCTCTACGGGTAGGGTCTCGGGCTTCGCACCTTTGAGAATTCTGTCGACATAGACGGCGTCCCCCCAAAGCCTGCTAGTATCTCTGCCTGATTTGCTCGTTCGGATGAAGGACTCCAACGTTTATCGGACAAGCGTATCTCTTGGTCGAGCAATATCGCGCGTGGATTTCAGTCTGTGTCCCGGGTATGACCTCTTCATATACTTTGCGAGCTCCTCAATGAACTCGGCAGCGTACGAAGGAAGATATCGGCGAGAATCCCACGCGACTCGAGCCCAGCGCCCCAAAGGCCTGCCGTCGTGAACCAGTCCGGCAAGTGCAATTCGTGAAAGGTCGAGCTTGACCACAGACGGTACGATCGCAACTCCGAGGCCGGCTTGCGCGAGTGCGACTAACGACTGTGGCGACCGACTCTCCAGGAGAACGTGAGGCTCAAGCTGCGCCGCTTGGCAAGCTTCCTCGAACAGCTCGCGCGTCTGGAATCCTTTCGCCAGCATAAGTATCGTCTCATTCGCCAGGTCGGTCACGCGGAGTGACTTCCGACCGGCGAACCGGTGCCCCCGCGACATAACCGCCAGAACGCGCAGGGGGTACAGGAGGCGGCTCTGGAACCCCTCCTCGCCGCGGAGCACCCCGACGGCCAAGTGCAGCTCACCGTGTTGAACACGCCTGAGTAGCGGATTGGCGCCGTCTTCGACGAGTTGTACCTCCACCCCGGGTCGAGCGCGCCGATATGCCGCCAGCACCTCGGGAAGTGCGCTCTCGATGAACTGAGGTGGCGCGCCGATCCGGAGTATCCCACCCTCCCCACCACCGAGTGCGCGGGCGCGCCCCTGCAGTGCATCGACATCGGCAAGAACTCGTCGAGTCCGCCCCAGGAGGTCTCCACCATCCCCGGTCAGGATCACCCGCCGACCAATGCGATCAAACAACCGGACACCCATGTCGCGCTCGAGATCCTGGATCTGCCGCGATAACGCCGGCTGAGTTACATTCAGCCGGCGCGCGGCCATAGAAATGCTGCCCGAATCCGCGACCGCCACGAAGGACCGGAGATGCCTCAGTTCCATCGTTTGTCCATGCTCTGTGTGCATGGATCATAGATGTTTTTTCTATTGGACGGAATAGGTTGCGCGGGGCCACGCTGTTGCCGGCGATCGAGTGTGCTGGAATGGTCGGGGTAAGACATTCAAAGTCACTATTGAGGGGGCGTTCCGATGACAAACCACTGGCGGCCGTCTCCGCATCATCCACCCGCTCCGCGAACTGTCAGGTGGCCATTGGTCATTCTCGCCGCAAGCCTCACAATCGCCACGGTCGCTGTGGCGACCCCGCCTGCCGGTGTCGTATCAAACACCATCCTCGCTCAGGGTCCCACGGCCGGTGCGCTCAAGGAAAACATCCGCATCGGCGACAATTGGGCGGTCAATCTGGACGACAAGGGGCAATCAGAGTTCTATTTTCAGGACCTTGTTGTGGCGCCGGGCGGGCGTACCGGCTGGCATAGTCACCCCGGCCTTCTCTTGATCACGGTGAAGGAAGGCAGCCTCGACTTTTACAACAAGGACTGCGTCAAGCACAGCTACTCGGCCGGTCAATCGTTCACCGAGGCGGCGGAGCCGCACAACGGTGTTAACCCAGGACCCGGGAATGTGCGCCTACTAGTCGCCTATATCGTCAAGAAAGGCGAGCCGCGGCGCATCGAGTCTCCTCAGCCGAAATGCGGTGAAGCCCTCGGGCTCCAATAACTTCGCCGCCGTCTTATATCCGGTCAGCCTGGGCCTGGCTTCTTGCCTCTTGCCAGGACCCGCCCGGCGGAACCTGTCACGCGCTAGTTGTTCCGAATTGCGTATTTGAGGAAGGTTGACTCAACAAGCTGGACCGGGGGATTTGAATTCTGAGGGTCGTTCGAGATCCTCCCTCCACTGGGCGTCTTCGACGCTGTCCATCTTCGTCGAGCCAGATGGGCGGAGTCATTCGGGCTCAGGGCGCCGGACATTCTCCCCGCCACAGCGCATCGCAGGCAGCGTGGAGGTGAATCGCCTTCCCGTCGTGGTACGTGTACGACACCTGAGGTCCGCTTTCCTGGCCGACGGCACATTGCTCCCCAGGTAGCTCCTGATGCCCCGCCTCCATGCGCGTCATGCCGGCGTACGGGTCGGTCGGAAGGGTTCCAGAGGCCATGAGCCCGCGAATCGTCGTTCGGAGAGCTTGTTCATCCATCGGCGGATCACCGGAACCCGAGGCACGCCATCGTGTACTGGCACTTCGCGCATCGGAATGACTGGAGGTACATCAAGGCTCCGGGGTTCTCGAAGACTCGATCAATCGCGGGTCGCACCCCCGACTCCTCGTAGGCCGGACCAAGCTCTTCCATCGTCAGGTTCAGGAGACAAAGGTAGCAGAGGAATGCGTGAGTCCAAGGGGCGCTGCGAAGGATTGCATTGACTACCAAACGAACGGCCTCTTCACTGGGGAAGCCCATCGCTCTTCCTCCGCGCTCGTGAAGTATCCCGCGCACGAAGGAAGGCAGCAACGATTATGTTGGGTACACGACAGAAGGAGGGCGCGGACGACGAGGCTGCAGGCAAGAATGACCGGGTAGGTCTTTCTCGACAGTCGCCCCTGCCTTACAGTTCAAACCTGCCTGGACGATCACTCCCCGGCCACAACTCCGTGCAATCGACCAGCACGGTCTTCTCTTGCTCGTGGAGGCCGTGCTCGCCGGGAAGCCGTTCGGAGGACCGGGGTGCCGGTACGTCATCGTGGGCCTTCGAGTAGGCCTTGGACGAGTCGGTGAAGGTCTGCGACTCCGAACG
>QHSC01000285.1 GCA_003220345.1 Candidatus Rokuibacteriota bacterium
ACTCCCATCCCTCAGCCCGCCCCGGCAGTTCAGTAGCATTCGCGATCGATACCGGGGCCGACGAGCGCGTCGTCGTCTTGCAGGAACTCCGCCCCGTCGCGCCGGGAAGCCCAAGACACGATGCGGAAATCGCCGACGCGATCCGGACCGCAATTGTCGGAGTGCACGGCCTGATCGCCGAGGTGGTTCTGGTGGAGCCGGGCACGATTCGCAAGACATCGAGCGGCAAGCTGCGGCGTAACGCCTGCCGCGAGGCGTTCCTCGCGGGCGAGCTCGACGTTCGCTACGATCAAACTCCCGCGAAAGAGCAGGAACGACTTCATCTCGAGGGTGGATCGAGGGTGACCACGTTGGTTGATGCCGGCATGCAAACGATCGGCGTCCGACTCGCGAAGCTCGCGAGCCGCTTCCCGGAGAGGATTGCGGTTGTCGAGGGGTCCTCGGCAGTCACCTTCAGACAGCTCGATACCGCAGCGACGGCCATCGCACACGCGATCGTCGCCGTGCGGCAGGGCCTTCCAGGGCGCGTGTGCCTGTTCTTCGAGAACAGAGCTCCCGCCATCAAGGCGATCTTCGGGGCGGGCCGGAGCGGCTACGCCTATGTTCCAGTGGACGCCGGCGATCCAGAGGAGCGTTTGCGCAACATCCTCTTGGACAGCGAGCCCGTCGCACTGCTGACCGAGCAGTGTTTGCTCGAGCGTGCGCGCACGATTACGCCGCCTGGCTGCACGGTGATCGACATCGCAGGGCTGCAACCCATCGCTCAAGTTCGACCGTTACCCGAAGTGCCCTCCGACGCGCCGGTGTATCTCTACTACACGTCGGGATCCACCGGCAGGCCCAAAGGCGCGATTCAGACTCATCGAAACCTCCTGTTCTTCGCTGACGCCTACACGCGGGCGCTCGCGATCGGAGAACATGATCGCTTATCCTTGTTGTATACGCTGAGCTTCAACGCGGCCAACATGGACATTTTCGGCGGGCTGCTCAGCGGCGCGACGCTTTGCGCGTACGACATGCGGCGGGAGAGCGTCGCCCGGCTGGCTGACTGGCTCGATCGCGAACGAATCACCGTACTTCATACCGTCCCGACCGTTTTCCGGGAGATGGGCAATCGCCTGCCGCCCGATCGGCTCCTTTCCCATCTGAGAGTTATCGATCTCGGCGGCGAATCGGTGTTCGCGGGCGACGTCGACCTCTTCCGAGCGCATACGCAGGCTCGTTGCGTCTTCGTCAACCAGCTCGCGGCGACCGAAGTCGGCTTGATCGCACAACACAAGATCGAACACAACAGCCCGCGCAACTCCGGCTCGATCGTTCCGGTTGGTCGGTGTCCCGACGGCGTGCGCGTCGAGATCCACCGGGACGATGGCGGTGCGGCGGAGGCCGGCGAGGCGGGTGAAATTGTCGTCTGCAGCCCGTACGTCAGTCCCGGTTATTGGCGCCGGCCCGAGCTCGATGCGGTGGCTTTTGCCGCCGATGCTAGGGACGCGCGCAGTCGCCGGTACTTCACCGGCGACCTCGGGCGCATCGATGAGCAGGGCGTGCTGCACTTTCTTGGCCGTAAAGGCAGCCGAGTCAAGATCCGCGGTCACACGGTCGATCTGGCGGAGGTCGAAGCGGGGCTCGCGGCCTGTGCCGGGGTGACGAAGGTCGCGGTGCTGGCGGTGGGCAGCGAGCGGCCAGCGCAGCCTGAGCGGCTGGTCGCTTATTTGGTGATGGCGCGTGAGGCGGAGCGCGATCCGGCGCTCATCCTCGGGCGCCTCGCGAGCGTTCTGCCTTCCTACATGCTGCCTGCAGGATACGTGTTTCTGGACGCGCTGCCGCTCACCGCGAGCGGCAAGATCGATCGGAAGGCGCTGGCGGCGATGGACCGACCCGAGCCCAATGAGGAGCGTGAAATCGAACCGCCGCGCGACGATTTGGAGCGTTCGATTGCAGGGATCTTTGCGCAGATGCTCAAGCTGGCGCCGATCGGGCGTAATGACGACTTTTTTCTGCTCGGTGGGGATTCGCTATCAGTGGCCGAGATGCAGACCCGGTTGCGCGACACGTTCGGAGTGGGGCTCGCGAACCCGAGCGGAGGCGCCACCGTGGCCGGCATCGCGGCGGAGATCCGGCGTGAGCGCGCAGCCGCCGGGGGAAGCATACGGTCGATCCCTCTGCTCATCCCGCTGCGGCGGCACGGGACCAAGACGCCGCTGTTCCTCGTCCACGGCAGGCTCGGGCAGGCGCTCGTTAGCCCGCATTTCCTCGAGCTTCTCGGCGCCAACCAGCCGGTGTGGGGATTCCAGGCCATGGGCCTCTACAGCTTGCGGTCGCCGCAGCCGACGATCGAGGCCATGGCGGCGGAGTACCTGGCGGAGATGCGAAGGGAGCGCCCGCAAGGCCCTTACTTTCTCGGCGGGCTTT
>QHSC01000286.1 GCA_003220345.1 Candidatus Rokuibacteriota bacterium
GATCCTGGTCCTCGAGAAGCACGATATCTCCCGCCCCGTCCAGGCGTGTCTCGCGCCGCGCGTCGTGGAGCAGCATGAGGGCGAGCAGCCCTTTCGACTCGGCGCGCGAGGGCAAGAGCTCGACGAGCATGCGCCCGAGCCGGATGGCCTGGTCGCACAGCTCGTGCCGGACCAGCCGGTCCCCGAAGCTGGCGGCGTACCCCTCGTTGAACACGAGATAGACCACGACCATCACCGCCTCGAGCCGCTCGGTGAGCGCGTCGTCGAGCGGGACCTGGTAGGGGATACGCGCGGCGCGGATCTTGGCCTTGGCCCGCACGATTCGCTGCGCCATGGTCGACGCGGGAACCAGGAAGGCGCGCGCGATCTCCTCGGTCGAGAGGCCCCCGAGCGTGCGCAGGGTGAGGGCGACCTGCGCTTCCGTCGCGAGCGCGGGATGGCAGCACGTGAAGATCAGCCGGAGCCTGTCTTCCGGCACGGGCGCCTCTTCCTCCTCGGCTAAGAGCTCGAGATGCCGCGCGATCTCGTCCTGCTTCTGCGCGAGGCGGGCGCGGCGGCGGAGCCGGTCGATCGCCTTGTGGCGCGCGGTCCCGATCAGCCAGGCCACGGGATTGTCCGGCATGCCGGCCGCGGGCCACTGCTCGAGCGCCACCTCGAACGCTTCCTGCAGCGCCTCCTCGGCCACGTCGAAATCGCCGAGCACGCGAATCAGCGTGGCCAGGATCCGTCCGTGCTCGGTGCGAAAGATCTCCTCGATGTGCATGTCCGCTCCCGGTGGGAAGGCTACCCCCCCGGGCGGCCGCTCGCCACACGAACCCGGCTACTGCGGCGGCCCCTCCCTGATGGGCCGCACCTCGATCGAGAGACCGGCCCGCACCAGCGGGTGGCGAGCGACGATCGAGAGGACCTCGTCGAGATCCTTCGCCTCGACGATGCCGTAGCCGCCCAGCGCTTCCTTTGTCTCGGCGAACGGGCCGTCCGTCATGACCGGCTTGCCCTGCTTCATCCGCACCGTGGTGGCAGTGCTCACGTGCTCCAGGGGAGCGCCTCCCTGGTACACGCCGCTCTTCCGGAGGCCCTCGGTGAAGTCCACCGTCTCCTGGTAGGCCGCCACCCTCTGCTGCGCGGACATCTCTTCCCACAGTTTCTCGTCCCGGTAGATGAGCAGCATGTAGCGCACGTCAGAAATCCTTTCCGCCCTCAGTGGGCAGCGCTCGGCACCGGTAGCGCGGCCGGAAGCTGGCGCGGCGGGCGGAAGGTGAACGCGATGGCCACGGCCCCGAGGCCGATGCCGAACGAGCCCATGTAGAGCCAGAAGTAGCTGCCGAGGGCGTCGTACAGCCACCCGCCGACCAGTGGCCCGAGCGACATGCCGAGGGTGGATACGAAGGCGACCGCGCCGAAGGCCGTCCCCATGATCCGCGCGCCGAAGTATTCCCGCACGAGGATCGCGTAGAGGGGCATGACGCCGCCGTAGGCGAAGCCGAACATCAGCGCGACCGCGTAGAAGCTCACGAGCTCTCGCGTGAAGACGTACAGGCTGACGGAGACGGCCTGGATGGCGAGGCCAACGAGGAGCGTGCGCTTCGCCCCCACGCGGTCGGCCACGAGCCCGCAGACGATCTTGCCGCTGAGCGAGGCGAGGCCCGCCACGCTGAGCACGGTGGCGGCGGCCATCACCGGAACCCCGTGGTCTATGGCGTACGTGACCATGTGGAAGATCGGGCCCGAGTGCGCCGCGCAGCACGCGAAGTACGCGAGCGCGATGGCGGCAAACTGCGGCGTGCGCAGCGCCTGCCCGATCGTGAACTCGCGCCCATCGCCGCCCGCCGTGGCCCCCCCGCCCGCGCCGGCCGGCAGCGCCGGTGGCTCGCGCACGAGCAGGCCGGCGGGAATGATGACGACCAGCGCGACCTCGCCGAGCACGAGCATGGCGGTGCGCCAGTCATACGCGGAGATCATCCAGCGCGCGATGGGCCCCATCACCGAGGAGCCGAGGCTCAGCCCCGCCGACACGAGGGCAACCGCGAGACTGCGATGGGCAGTGAACCAGCGGGTGGTCGTCGCCGTCATAGGCACGTACAGGCTGCCCGTCGCCACCCCGACCAGCACGCCGAAGAGGATCTGGAACTGACCGAGGGTGGTTGCCTGGCTCGCCGTCACCATGCCGAGGCCAAGCAGGACGCCCCCGCAGAGCACGACCGCGCGCGTGCCGATGCGGTCGGAGAGGGCGCCCCACACGAACGTTCCGACGCCCATGCAGAGCCAGTTGATGGTGGCCGCCGTCGAGATGCCCGTGCGCGACCAGCCCATCGCTTCCGCCATGGGCTGCAGGAAGATGCTGAGCGAGAGCATCGCCCCGAAGCCGACGCAGGTCACGACGATGCCCGCCCCGACGATCACCCAGCCGTAGAATAGCTTCATGAGGACAGGGGCTGGAAGAGCTGGAGCAAGTTCCCTTCTGGATCCTTCAGCGTGGCGATTCGCACCTGGCCATAGTCCGTCGGATTCTCGACGAACTCTACGCCGGCGGCCTTCAGGCGCTCCCATTCGCCTCTGACGTCATCCGTCGAGAGGGCGACCATGTGGCGGGCCGGGTCTCCGTTGCGGCCACGCACCTCACTGTGCGTGCCCAGGGCGAGGGCCGGCGATCCCGGCTCGCCGAGCACGACGAACCCCGGGGTCTGGTGCCCCACCTTGAGGCCCAGCACGTCGCGATAGAACGGCAGCAGATTGCCCAGGTCCTCGCTCCAGATCGATGCTCCCCGCAGCCCCTTGATCATGACGGTGTTCTCCTCTTTCCCGATGGTGTGCGCGCCGAGCCCCTCAAGCGCTGATGGTCTTCCGGATACTGCCGAAATGGTCGTCCATGTGACCGATGAGGGCACGGGTAACCATCTCCTCCGCGGTCATGGGCGGCGCCCCCGTGAACACCGTGCCTCCCTTCGCCAGCTGCTCGTCGGAGAGGCCGCGAAGCACCGCGGCTGCCGTGGCCGCCCCCTGCTTGTGGAGCGCGATCGTCTCCGCCTTGGTGCACCCCGCGTGCTCCACCGCATGCTTGGCGTTCATCTCGTCCAGCATCTGCATCGTGAAGCGCGGCACGGACTGCCCGGCGGCGAGGGTCTTGACGATGTTGGCGATCGGCTCGTGGGCGCTGGCGACATGATGCGCCGTCACGCCCACCGGCCACTTTTCCGCGGCCGTCACCTTCTTCCAGTCGGCATCGCTCAGCTTCTCGATCGCGGCCGTGGTCTCCTGCACCTTCGACTCGTACTGTTTGGCGAATCCTTCCACCTTGGCTCCCATGATCTTCTCCTTGGTCTACGGTTATGGTGATGACGGCACGGCGGCGCGTACCGCGTTCAGCACATTCGACGGTCGTGCAGGCGCCGGAGATTCCGACCGATAGTCGTGCCGGCCGACCGTCATCCTTCACCCATTAGTCGAATGGCCGAGCCCGAAATCGACAGGGGGCAGATCTTCCTTCCTACACCATTTCCCGCCTCTCGTGTCGGATTGTGAGACCTGACCCCTAGTCCCCGATTGCCTGGTACACGCAGGTCCAGAAGTCCAGGCAGACACTCGGAGGCTTGGGGGAGGTCCAGGCGCGCTGGGTCAGCAGGATCCCCACCATCTCTTCCCGGGGGTCCGAATACCACGAGGTGCCGAGGCCGCCGTCCCAGCCGAAGCGGCCGGGCGTCGCCGCCACGTCGTCGCGTCGGGTGACCACGGCAGCTGATCGGTCGTCATGGTCTCGACCGAGGGCCGCGACAGGATGCGCTCGCTCCCGTGCTTGCCTTTGTCTAGCATCATCTGGCCAAAGGCCAGATAGTCGTCGATGGTCGAGACCAGGCCCGAGGCGGCCGCAGGAAACGCAGGAGGGCGACTCCATTGACCGCCCGCGGGCTCGTCGAACATCTCGAACACTCCGGTCTCGAAATTGGTCCAGTAGCTGGTGGCGAGCCGATCGAGCTTCGCGGCCGGCACGCTGAAGCCCGTGTCCTTCATGCCGAGGGGCGTGAAGATGCGCTCGCGCAGGAACGTGTCCAGGGGCTGTCCCGACGCGCGCGCGATCAGGACACCCAGAACGTCCAGCCCCACGTCGTACATCCAGCGCTCGCCCGGCTGGTGCATGAGCGGCAACGTCGCGAGGCGCCGCATCCATTCGTCCGGCGCGGGCAGGTTCTGCGGCCTCGGTGGACCCAGGAGAAGCTGCCGCTCGTTGGCCGCTTTCATGATCGGATAGTCGCGCGAGGCATCCACGATGTAGCCAAGGCCCATGCGCAGACTCAGCAGGTCGCGGAGGCTGATCGGCCGATTGGCAGGCACGGTGTCCTCGATGGGCCCGTCGAGCCGCTTCAAGACCCTGCGGTCGGCCAGCTCGGGCAGGAGCGGATCCACGGGATCATCCAGACGCAGCTTGCATTCCTCGACCAGGATCATGGCCGCCGCGGCCGCGATCGGCTTGGTCATCGAAGCGATGCGGAAGATCGTGTCGCGCCGTATTGACTCGCCGGCGAGCGCCTTCCTGCCGATTACACTGACGTGCGCTTCGCCCCGCCGGCTCACCAGCGTCACCAGGCCGGGCACCTCTCCGCGCTCGACATGGCCGGCCATGACGTCGTGCAGGCAGTCGAGGCGTGCCTTCGAGAATCCTCCGGCGGTCATCGCCGGCTCCCTTCCACCACTGCCTTCATCTGCGACAGTCCCTGCTCGAAGGCACCGCCGATCATCCTGTCCATGCTCATGACGAGATGGATAGCCTTGGCGACGAAGTTCTTCCGGCCGGTCATGGTCCACGTGACGGCGGTCTGCTCGCCCCGCGGTTCGAAGGTGAACTCGGCAATGTTGCTGGCGCGGAAGGGCTTCTCAAAGTCGAGCTTGATCCGAATCAGATCGCTGGGCCGGCTCTCCGTCACCGTCATGCGGCCTTCTCCAACCTGGCTATTGCCGGACCAAGCGTACATCGCCCCCGCGCCCGAAGGTGCGC
>QHSC01000287.1 GCA_003220345.1 Candidatus Rokuibacteriota bacterium
GTCTGTGCGGGTCGGGGTTCTCGCCTCGAGCAGCGAGGCCAACTTCGAGCCGAGCGTCAAAGTCTTCCGAGAGGCGCTGCAGGCTGCGGGCTGGGTCGAGGGCCGAAACCTTACGCTCGAGGTTCGCTATCCCGGCGACCAGTATGCCCGGCTCCCGGAGCTGGCCGCCGAGCTGGTCAGACTCAAGGTCGACGTGCTGGCAAGTCTGGGAACTCCGGCGACGCTCGCGGCCAAGCGCGCGACGACGACGATTCCGATCGTGATGGAGTCACTATCGGACGTGGTCAGCATCGGCCTCGTGCCGAACCTGGCCCGACCCGGTGGCAATCTAACGGGAGTGTCCGGCTTCGCTCCAGAGTTGAGCGGCAAGCGGCTCGAGCTGATCCGTGAGATTTTCCCTCGGGCAGATCGGATCGCCGTCCTGGCAAACCGAGCCAATCCGGTGACGATCCCCATTCTCCGAGCAACCGAGTCGGCGGCACAGCAGACACGGATGAAGCTGCGCGTTCTCGACGTCCGCCAGCCGGCAGAGCTGGGGGCAGCGTTCGAGACGATGAGGCGCGAGCATACGGACGCCCTGCTCCTGGTGGCGGATCCGCTTCTCTTCAGCGAGAGGCCGCTGATCATTCAGCTGGCGGCTCGCTACCGCGTCCCGGCCGTATACGAGATGCGACTTTTCCCGGAGGCGGGCGGGCTTCTCTCCTACGGGCCGCTTCCGCAGGAGCGGTTCCAGCGAATGGCTGTGTACGTGGATCGTATCCTCCGTGGCGCCCGCCCGGGGGAATTGCCCATCGAGCAGCCGACCACGTTCGAGCTGGTGGTCAACCTGAAGACCGCAGAGACGCTTGGCCTGACAATTCCGCAGTCGTTGCTGCTGCGGGCGGCTGAGGTGATTCGATAGGCTTTACTTCGCGGGGAGGCCGACGGCCTTGCGGATCTTGGCGAGCTGGCCGGCGTGGTCGTTCCAGTGGAACTCGAAGAGCGCCCCCACGAAGGTCGGGATGTCAATCTCGTCGATTCCCATGATCTCCTTGAAGAGGGGAATGCGCGCCTTGCGCCTGAGATCGGCCTCGCTGAGTCCGTCGAGATAGAAGGAGACTTCGCGGCGCTGCGTGTCGAGGGCGTCCATGAATTGCTTGAGGGTCATGGTCTCGCGCCCGCCGCTCATATCCGTGAGGCCCGGATCGATCTCGACGAGGGGCAGATCCTTGTCGGCGAAGGTCTTGAGGAGGGGAACGGGCTTCCAGCCGGGCTCGAAGAGAAGGTGAGAGAGGACCTGGCGCGTCGTCCATTCCCCGGGGGCGTCGGTCGCCTCCATGTGCGTGTCCATGCCCTGGAGCTGGCCCTTGAGATGGGTCCAGCTCTTGTCGATGCGGGCCCGGAGATCGTTGGTCTTCGCGTTCGCCATGGTGGCTATCGTACTCCAGTCCGCCGCTCGATGCGTCCCCCGCCCGGACCCACGGGCCTACGGAGCCTGCTTCGTGAGGGAGATGGTCTGCAGCAGCCCGTCGGCTCCCATTCCCGACCCACTGAGCGTGCCATCCGTGCGAGTCAAGGTGTATGTCACCTCGGTTCCGCCGAGGCGGCCGCCCGTGCCGCCATAGCGGCCGCGCAGCAGGATCTTGTCCTCGCTCTTCGCCACCACTCCCGAGGCGGTGATGTCCGGACGCGTAGCGCTGCTGCGAGTCAGGGCCCATCGGAGCTCCTCGCCATCTCCGTACATGCGAATGGTCGTGGGCTGGGGCCCCACCGTCGGGCCGGCGATGGCGCGGTCGACGTATCGGGTCGTCCCTGTCCAGAGGCCGACGAGATCGGCGAGATCCGGACGGAGGCGCGAGGCGCCGGCGGATGTGGCTGAGGAGGCGGGAGGGACGGCAGCCATTGTCGCGCTCGCGTCCGAGCGCTCCTTCACGACCCCCGTGGCGAGGTCCATCTCGAGATTCGAAGGTACGATCTTGTAACCGCCCCCCGTCGCCAGGTCGATGATCAGACCCACGACGCCACCGAAGATGGCATTCCCCAGGAGCCACCAGGACCCGGTCGACTCCAGGCTGGTCTTGCGCTCGGGGACGCCCTCCTTGGTGAAGACCACCGTATACGTCTCCTTGCGCTTGAGCGTGACCGTGCCCGGCGTCACTACCTGCACGTCGCCCACCTTGGCGGTGGCGCCGCTCGGGACCGAGGTGACCAGGACGTCCTGGCTGCGCCCATGGATGATGGTCCCGCATCCCGACGTGAGCGCGGCGAGGAAAGGCGCGAGCATGATGGCGGCAACACTGCGGCGAAGGGTCAAGGCGTCTCCTCTCTGGGACGACTCGCGTGAGCCTGCATCGGCCCGCGGCTACTCACCGAGGTACCAGCGCCGTCGCAGCCGTGGTCCGTAGGTGAGCCCGAAGGCCTTCATGGCGACATCCCGCACGTGGTCGACCGCCTCCTCCGGCGAGTCGGTGACCATGAATATATCCGCGTCGGCGGGATCGATGGTGGCTTCCTTGAGCAGGGTGCCGTGAATGAAATCCGTCAAAGGCTTCCAGAACTCGACCCCCATGAGCACGAGCGGGAAGTTCCTGATCTTGCCCGTCTGAATGAGGGTGGCGGTCTCCGTGATCTCGTCCAGCGTGCCGAAGCCGCCCGGCAGCGCGATGAAGGCGTAGGAGTACTTCACGAGCATGACCTTGCGGACATAGAAGTGCCGGAAGGTCACCCAGCGATCGAGGTAGGGGTTGGGAGTCTGTTCTTTCGGGAGCTCGATATTGCAGCCGACGGAATGCCCGCCCGCTTCCCTCGCGCCGCGGTTGGCCCCCTCCATGATGCCCGGCCCGCCGCCCGTCATCACCGTGAAGCCGCCGCGCGCCAGGCCTGCGCCGACTTCCCGCGCCATCTGGTAGTAGCGGTGCGATTCGGGAAAGCGGGCAGAGCCGAAGACGGTGACGCAGGGGCCGATGAAGCTCAGAGCCCGGAAGCCGCGGATGAACTCGGCGAAGATACGGAGCGCGCGCAGGAGCTCGAGCAGCCGGTTCTCGGGGCCGGCGAGGAGACGGCGCTCTTCCGGACTCGCCGGGATCTTGCCCCACCAGCGTCGGCGCGGCGCGCGCATCTCCATGTCGGAGCTCACGGCGTGTCTCCCTCGGCGCCCACGCCGAGCGGAACGGCGCCCGGCGCCCACGGAGCCCAGCGTCGCAGCGTCTCCGCCGGATACAGGATCACGCTCGGGGTCCCCACGCTCGCCGCGAGATGGCTCACCCCCGAGTCGCTGCCGAGATAAGCCTGAGCGAGTGCGAGGGCGCCCGCCAGCTCCGTCAGCGTGGGCTCGACGAGACGCGGCGTCGATGGCGGCACGATATCGCAGAGCGCATCGACGGCCCGCGCATCGGCAGGCCCCTGATGGACCAGGAGCTGGAAGCCGCCCTCTTCGATCATCCGGGTCAGGGCCTGGGCAAAGCGGCCGTGCGCGCCGCGATCCGCCAGCGCTCGGGCACGGGCAGCGGGCGGAGGACCTCCGGCCGTTCGATGCTCCAGGGGGCGAGCGTGTCGAGGAGATGCTCCCAGACGGTGAGCGGAGAGTCGTCGTCCGGGACCGGGGGCGCCACGAGAGCCTCCGGCACCTGCGCGCGGAGGCGCTCCGCGTAGCCCGGCGCGCGCGCGCCGAACCAGGAGACGACGCGGGCGAAGCGCCCGAGCCGCGTCGTGAGGCGCTCGGGCAGGGGCGCCTCGGTGAAGAGCGCCTCGAGCCCGAAGGCGTCAAAGGACGTGGCGGCGAGGACGAGGCCCATTCCCTGGAGAAGCTCACCGAGCCGCGGCTGGCCGGCGAAGGTCAGACGATGCCCGCCGCGCTCGAGTGCGGACAGCGCCGGCACGGCCTGGAGGACGTCGCCGAGGGCGCCCGGGTGGATGACGAGAGTCTCGATCGGCCGAGTCATCGCGCCTATTATGAACGGGGACTGGGCCAAGTTGCGAGCCAGACCAGCTCAGCTCGAACATTCAACTCAGCCCTCGCCTC
>QHSC01000288.1 GCA_003220345.1 Candidatus Rokuibacteriota bacterium
CGGACTCTTCGCCTTTCCTCACACGATCCGGGTCGACGCGAGCGACAATCTGTGGCTCGTGGATCGGGATCACGGGCAGATGTTCCAGTTCACCCTCGACGGAAAACTGCTGAGGACCGTCGGCACTCGAGGCTACCGGTCGGACACCGGGGTCGATCCGAGCGAGCCGCGCTCGAGCGCGTACCGGAAGGTCACGCGCGGCGGCGGACCGTTCAACCTGCCCACCGACATCGCCGTCGCGCCGTCAGGCGAGATGTTCATCACCGACGGCTACGGGAACGCGCGCGTCCACAAGTTCGCCGCCGACGGCACGCATCTGCGCTCCTGGGGCGAGCCCGGCTCCGGCCCCGGCCAGTTCAGCCTGCCCCACGGCGTGTGGATCGACCGGCACGGGCGCGTCATGGTGTGCGATCGGGAGAACGACCGGGTGCAGGTCTTTGACCAGCAGGGCGCCTTCCTGCACGCGTGGCCGACCCGGCTGATCGGGCCGGCGGTTTTCTACGTCGACGCCCACGACGTCGTCTACATTCCCGAGCACAACGGCGGTCTCGTGAGCGTCCTCACGCTCGAGGGCGAGCGCCTCGCGCAATGGGGTGATCTGAGCTTCCGCTCGTGTCACGGCATCTGGGGAGACTCGCGCGGCGACCTCTACGTGGTGCGGCCGGGCGGTTGGGGCAAGGGCAGGCGCGTCGTGAAACACGTGCGGGTGAGCTGAGGAGAGCGCCATGGCGATACTGGTGATCGGCGGCACGGGGTTCATCGGCCCCCGGCTCATGCGTCGGCTCGTCGGTCGCGGCGAGACGGTGACGTGCATGGATCTGAATCCGCACTCCGTGTCTCCGTTTGCGGCCATGCCGAAGGAGGTGACGCTGATCCGCGGCGACGTGACCCGGTTCGACGACGTGATGCGGACGGTGCTCCAGGTCAAGCCGGACCGGCTCATCAACCTGGCCTACGGCCTCGGAGCGGGCGAGGGCAATCCGCACCAGGTCATGCGCCTCGACATCCTCGGGATGGACAACTGCTTCGAGGCGGCGCGCCTGGCTGGGGTGAAGCGGGTGGTGTACGCCAGCTCGATCGCGGTGAGCGGGCAGCAGAGCCACTTCGGCGACCGGCCGGCGACCGAAGACGATCCGCCCCACGGCACGAGCCAGTACGCCGTCCACAAGGCCTTCAACGAGTTTCAGGCGCAGAAGTACATCAAGAACTACGCGATGTCGATCACGGGCGTGCGCCCCGCCAACGTCACCGGCCCCGACAAGGTCCGGGGCTCCACCGATCACGTGCAGCTCATGAGCGAGGCCGCCCGCGGCAAGCCCGTGCATCTGCCGCAAAAGGGCCGCATGCGCTTGCTGATCCACGTGGAGGACATCGCGGAGGTGTTCGCGCGCGTTCTGCTCGCCGACGCCCCGCAGCACGCCCTCTACAATTCGGGCGGAATCCCGGCCAGCCTCGGCGAGCTGGCCGACATCGTACGCGAGCTCCTCCCCGACGCGAAGATCACCTTCGAGGAGGACGGCGGCCGCGCGGAATCCGGCAACTACCTGGTGGACAACAGCCGCCTGTGCAAGGAGTTCGGCATCGAGTACCCGCCGCTGGCCACCCGTGTGCTCGAGATCCTCAACGACGTGCGGCGAGAGGAGGCGCTGCCCCTGATCCGGGCGCGATAAGCGTCACATCACTCTGTCGATTCACCGTAGGAGGTGTGCGATGGCGAGCTACAAGCTCATTTCGGCTGATTCCCACATCGTCGAGCCGCCGGACCTGTACACGAGCCGCATCGAGCCGCGGTTCAGAGATCGAGCGCCGCGGATGGAGCGGCTGGAGACGCCCTCAGGCCGCAAGTACGACGCGTGGTTCATCGATGGTCAGCAGGTCGGCACCCTGGGCGCCGTGATGCAGGCGGGCCAGCGCTTCGAGGATCCGTCCCAGATCGACTTCCTGGGGGTGTGGGAAGACGTCAAGCTCGGCGCGTACGACCCGCAGGCGATGATCAAGGAGAACGAGATGGACGGCGTGTGGGGCGCGTGCCTACAGCCGAGCCAGGGCCTCTTCTGGTACCGCATCCCGGATGGCCCCATGCTCTCCGCCATCTGCCGCGTCTACAACGGCTGGATCGCGGAGTTCTGCAAGTCCCACTCCGATCGCCTCAAGGGCATCGCCATGCTCAACGTGGACGACGTCGAGGAGGCCTGTGAGGAGCTTGAGCATTGCGCGAAGCGGGGGCTGGTCGGGGCGTTCATCCCCGTCTCGCCGACGGCCGACCGGCCCTATCGCCACCCGATCTACGAGCGCCTGTGGTGGACCGCGCAGGACGTCGGCATTCCCCTGCTGCTCCACATCGGCACTCCGCGCGGCGGCATCCCAGGCTGCGAGTTCACCATGAACCTCTCCGAGCTGACGGGGGCGGGTCGCTCGACCACGGACTACTGGGTGCGCTACTCGCTGGCGGCCATGATCTTCGCGGGCGTGTTCGACCGCTACCCTGGGCTGAAGGTCGGATCCGTCGAGCACGAGATGGCGTGGCTGCCTCACTGGCTGAAGCAGATGGACTTCACGTATCGCGAGCGGCCGGTGTTCACGCGCGGGTGGAAGTCGAAGGAAGGTCTCCTGCCGAGCGACTACTGGCGCCGCAACATGTTCGTGGAGTTCATGGAGGACGACCTGGGCATCCAGCTCCGCGACGCGATCGGCGTCGACAACATGCTCTGGGGCAGCGACTTCCCGCACGCCGAGTCGACCTGGCCGAAGTCACGGGAGTTTCTCGACCGCATCTTCGCCGGGACGCCAGAAGAGGTGCAGCGGAAGATCACCTCGGAGAACGCCGCGCGGCTGTTCGGCTTCACGCTGAACTAGCGCTTCTGTCGATCTGCCGCATGCGGGACGGCTTCGTGCCGGTGGCCAGGGCGTCCGAGCTGTCGCCGGGCGCGATGAAGTGGGTGGCGCTCGATCGCGAGCGTGTCCTCATCGCGAACGTCGGCGGCGTCTTCTACGGGCTCTTGGATTCCTGCGGCCACCGGCAGGCCCCTCTCTCGAAGGGCACGCTGGATGGGCACATCATCGAGTGCCCGCTCCACTTCGCGCAGTTCGACGTGCGCACCGGCAAGCCGCTCAGCGGCCCCGTCGCCGCGGACGTGCCGACGTACGAGGTGCAGGTGGATGGGGACACCGTGTACGCGAGGCGTCCGCCGCCAAGGTGCGAAGGGCGGGCGCAGGAGAAAGGGTAATGGCTGACGTCGTCAAGCAACAGGTCGCCGCCCACTGGGATCGGCGGGCGCCGAACTTCGACGAGGACTTTGGCCACAGCATCCGCACGCCCGCCGAGCGCGCCGCCTGGGATCGTATCCTCGATCTGGTCCTTCCCGCCCGAGGCGCGCTTAACGCGCTCGACGCCGGCTGCGGCACCGGGTTCCTCACCTTCGAGCTCGCGGCCCGCGGGCATCACGTCATCGGCGTCGACTTCGCGCCGTCGATGATCGCCGAGGCGCGGCGC
>QHSC01000207.1 GCA_003220345.1 Candidatus Rokuibacteriota bacterium
CTCAGTGAGAACGAAAAGGAGCTGCAGTTTCGGTCTCGGGCGGCACGGTTGATCAGCCTCCTGACGACGATGCGCCGTGGGTTCGGAGCGCTACCCCGCTGTCTTGCCGCCGTCAGCTGCGAACGACGCGCCCGTGATGAACGCGGCCTTGTTTGATGCCAGGAACACGATGGTCTGGGCGATCTCCTCGGGAGCACCGAGTCGGTGGAGCGGCACGGTCGCGACCAAGCCGGCCTTCCTTTCGTCGGTGCCGGTGAAGCGGTTCAGCATCCCCGTGTCGATCGGACCAGGGGCGACCGCGTTGACGCGCACGCCGCGGCCCGCCACCTCGAGCGCCGCCGACTTGGTCAGCCCTTCGACCGCGTGCTTGCTGGCGGCGTAGACGGAGGCGCCGGCGGCGCCGGTGCGACCATAGGTCGAGGAGACGTTGACAATGCTGCCGTGTCCTTGTGCCAACATCACGCGAAGTTCGTGCTTCATGCTGAGCAGCGTGCCGAGCACGTTGGTCTCGAAGGTGGCGTTGTACGTCTCGGCCGACTGCTCGGTCACGGGGCCGGGCGTGCCTTCGGTGCCGGCATTGTTGACGGCCGCATCCAGCCTGCCGAAGCGCGCGACGGTCTTGTCGACCAGCCCGCGCACGTCGTCTTCGCGGCGCACGTCGGCGCGCAGAAACTCGGCCTCCGCGCCGAGCTCGCGCAGCTCGGCGACCAACCGTTGACCTTCCTCCTCGTGTCGACCGGACACGACGACGCGTGCCCCCTCGGTCGCGAAGGCGCTCGCCGTCGCGCGCCCGATACCCGTGAGCGCACCCGTGATCAATACGACAGGGGTCTTCATGAGCTCCTCCTCGGCATGCGTTCGACGGACCGCACGCCGTCTATCCGGGAGCCCATCGCAACGACCGTGCCGCGCCCATTCCCATGCATCACAGGCGTCGAGGGTGGTGGTCGAGCCGAAGGTTCGGCATTCGCCGAACCTTCGGCATGGACGACGAGTGTCCAGCAGCGAGACTAAGCGGCCCTGAAGCGATGCCGGTCGATGCCCACCTTCCTGATCTTCGACCGAGCGTCTGCCGGGGTATGCCGAGCTTGGCGGCGGCACCGGTTCGCCCCGAGACTGTGCCGGCGCTCTTCCGCAATGCGTCCTCGATCAGTTCCCTTTCACGCTCGACGAGGTCGGCGACCAGCGGAGCTCTCATCGTGCCGGCCTTCGGCTCGATTCGCGGAAGCCACGACTCATCGACGTCCCAGTTCAACGGAATGTCTCGCGTTCTGAGTTCAGTCATGACCTTATCTCCCCTTAGCCCGCCAGCGGGCGACGCTTGTTGGTGGTGCGGCGCGCGAGCGTCGATCAGTGGGCGCCAAATTGGAACAGGATCTTGCCGCCGCGATGCGATCTCAAAGATCGTGTGAACGCTTCTTTGAACTGCTCGAGCGGGTAGACATGCTCCATTGCGGCGTAGAGCGATCCATCAGCTACGAGGTCGCCCAGCTTCTGGTAAATCTCCTGGATCTCTGTCCGGGGCGCGTTGCGTATCCAATTCATGAGCCAGAATCCGTGGAGGCTGAGATCACGATAGATCAAGTCTTTGGGCGAGATCGCCGGGAACTGCCCGCTCAGAACGGCGTAGACGACAGTCGAGCCGCCAGTCTTGAGCGACTTGGCCAACTCGCCCACCGGAGTTCCGCCTACGTTATCGAGGACGAGGCTCAGTTTCTTCCCGTTCAGAGCCTCCTCAATATCCTTGTGTAAGTTGTCGCCTTGCTGGACGACGCGGTCACCCCCCCACTGCCGAACCTGTTCGGCAGCGTCTTCCCGGCGGACGACATTCAGCGTCTTGACTCCAGCGAGCTTCGCCAGCGCAATGATGTACTGCCCCATGGCGGAGTTGGCTGCGGTTTGACCGATCCAGTCACCGGGCATCAGGGACACGTATCGGTTCAGCAGAAGGTAAGCGGTAACCGGGTTGATCCCGATCATCGAGAGTTGCAGGGGATCTGCTTCGTCGCTCATCGGCACGAGGTTGCGCACCGGGACGACAACCTGGTCTGCCCATGTGCCCTGCTCCAAGGTCGGGAGAATCAGGACGCGCTTACCCTGCAAAGCAACATCAACCTTCGAGCCCGTTTGGGTGACTCGCCCGACGCCCTCCGCACCTACCGAGAATGGGAAGGCCGGTCGGACGCCGTACATGCCACGGACGAGCAGAAAGTCCGAGGGATTGATCGGGGCCGCTTCCATCGAGACGAGAACATCATCCTGGCCGAGAAGCGGTTCGGAGACTGTGTTGAGCTCGATGACCTCTGAAGGTTCACCGAAAGCTACGAGTTGTAACTGCCGCATAGGAGACCCCCTTATCGTTGACCTCGTTAGGACCTTCGAATCGCGCTGTCCATCTTCGAACGGCGTGGGACGAGCAGCTTGACCGTCGCCGCCTGTACGACGTCGCCGCCTTGGTTGCGGGTTTCGCTCCGCACCGTGACCGTTCCGCGGTCCGGCCGCGAGCGCGACGGCACGACTTCCACGACCTCGCTTTCGACGTGGAGCACATCCCCGGGCCGCGTTGCCTTCGGCCAGGCGACTTCTCCCCCGAGGCCAACGATGCCGCCAGCGATCGGGAGGCCGCCGTTGACCTGAAGGCGCATGGTGATTGCCGCAGTGTGCCATCCGCTCGCCGCGAGTCCATGGAACAGGGTCGCCTTCGCGGCCTCGTGATCGGTGTGAAACGGCTGCGGATCGAATTCTCTGGCGAATGCCGTGATCTGTTTCTCGTCGAGCGCATGGGTGCCGCTCGTGAAGCGCCGTCCGACGTGAAGGTCGTCAAGATAGAGAAGCTCGTTCGTGCGTTGCACCGTCGTGTCTGCCATGTGGTGTCTCCGTCGACTGACGATCATCCCGGCAATGCCCGCCGCTACCGCGCCGTCATATAATGGTCTCCTTACCTGAACCCTTCGGCCTAGTTGCTCGCGCTCAATCAGAAAGAGTGCACCTCGTCGCCGGGTGGTGCGATATCGGCAACTCCATTCGGCAGTTGCGCCTGCGCCATCGCCAGCGGATTGAAGGTTTCGCGCAGCAACTTGATCTCACCAGCCTTTGCCACCAGGTACCCAGTGAACAGCTGATGGAGCGTTCGCCCCGTCGCAGCAGCGCGCGCGTGTGCCACATACTCGGCGAACGTCTTTTCCGGCGTCTCGATGAGGATATGGATATCGGCCGGGGCGAATGCGAAGTTCGGGTAGAGTTCGAGCAGTCGGTGAAGGAGCGCGGTGATCTCGCGGCGCCCAGTGTGGCGAGGTTCGACCCCGAGCGAGCGCAGGAACGGCAGTTCGAACACCCCGTCGGCCGCAAAAAGCGACGCCGCGCGTTCCGGATCACGGATCGAGGCGAGATACTCCAACAGCAGCGCTTTCGAGTCTTTCATCTTCGTCTCCTTCAGGCAGAGTGAGCGAACGAACCTCGTGTTGCCTGTTCACGAGGCGCAGTGGGCGGTCAGGACGCACTGGCGCGCGCCGTCTTCAAGGCCGTGGACCACCACAACAGATCATCGATCAGCGCCCCGGCAGGTGCCTCCAGCTCGGCCAGTCCAGCGTCGACATCGCCGCCCTTGTAGTGAGCCCATAGGGTGGCGACGGGGATGTGGACCGATGAGCGAACCGGGGCGAGCTGCAGCTCGATCGCCGTTGCGCGGAGCTGCTGGACGCCGCGTGCGCCAAGTGCGGAGCCATAGCTCACGAAGCCCGCCGCCTTGCGATTCCACTCTGGATAGACCCAGTCGATGGCGTTCTTGAGCACCGCTGGGGGTCCATAGTTGTATTCAGGAGTGACGAAGACGAAGCCGTCGGCCTGTGCGATCTCGGCGGTCCATTTCTTGACGACGTCATTCTCATAGGGAGGTCGACCCGGCGTGGCTGGCGACACAGGCTGGTCGAAGAACGGCATCGGAAAGTCGCGCAGATCGAGCAGCCGTGCATCGACGCCACTGCGCTTCTTCAGGTGTTGCAGTATCCATCGCGCCGGCTTCTCGGAGAACCGGCCCTGTCGGGTGCTTCCGACGATCACGGAGATGACGGCCATGACTACGCTCCTTTCGACGGCGGGTCACCGGTCCACGGCGAGAACCATTCGAAAGCGCGCCTTGCCGGACATCATCTTCGCGTAGGCCTCGGCGGCCTTCTCGAGCGGCATGGTCTCGATGATGGCGGCGACGCCGCTCAGGACGCTGAATTTCAGCGTCGCGTCTCCGGTCGCAGGCGTGCCGGTGAGCGCGCCCTCGACCCTTCGGCTACCGAACAGCAGATCCGTGGATGACACCTCGATCGGCTCTGCGGGCGCGCCGACCTCGATCAGCACACCACGAGGCCTCAGACCTTTCACTGTGTCCGCTGCCGCCTTGCCAGCCGACGCGGTGGCGAGAACCACCATCGCGCCTCCGAGGGCCTGCAGCGCCTCGGCCGGATTCGTCGCGGCACTGTTGATGTAGTGATGCGCGCCGAGCTTCGTGGCGAGTTCCGCCTTGTCAGCGCCGCGGCCGATCGCGGCGACCTCGAAGCCCATGTGGCGAGCGTATTGGACCCCGAGGTGCCCGAGCCCGCCGATGCCCAGTACGGCGACGAGATCGCCAGCCTTCGCCGGCGAATTGCGCAGAGCGCTGAACGTCGTGAGGCCGGCGCAGAGCAGCGGCGCCGCGTTGACCGACGACAGATCATCCGGCACCGACATGAGCCCGCTGGCCTTGGCGATCATCACCTCCGCGTAGCCTCCATCCTGCTGGACGCCGGTGTAGGCCTGGTTCTGACAGTTCACGAGGTCGCCGGCGCGGCAGGGAACGCAGTGTCCGCAGCTGCCGCCGAGAAACCCCACCCCGACACGCTGGCCGACTGTCCAGCCTTCGACGCCTTCACCGAGCGCATCGACCCGACCGACCGCCTCGTGGCCGGGCACACGCGGCCATTGGATGGGGAACACTCCTTCCACCGTGCCGGCGTCCGAATGGCAAACGCCGCAGGCCTCGATGCGGATGCGGACGTGACCTCGCGGCGGATCGAGCAGCGGCTTCTCGGTCAGCTCCAGCTTGCCCGGGCTGACGGCCTGTACTGCGCGATACGTAGATCGGGTCTGCGACATTTTCGCCTCTCATTCTTTGGCATTTACACGCCGGCCGTCGTCCCGCCGGGCACGATCGAACGCTTCTGCATCAGGCGTTGGTGCCGCCGTCGACGGTGAGGTTCGCACCGGTGATGTAAGAGGCTTCCGGACCGGCGACGAACGCCACAAACGCGGCGACGTCGTCCACGTGCCCGTAGCGTTTCAGCGCGGTGTTAGCGAGTTGGGGCACCGCCCAATCGCCCGCGGCGGGATTCAAGTCGGTGTCGATCGGGCCAGGCTCGATGTTATTGACCGTGATGCCTCGGCTCCCCACCTCGCGGGACAACCCCTGCGTAAACATCTTGACGGCTCCCTTCGTGGCCGCGTAGGGCACCAAGCCGGGCGTCATCATGCGCTCGCCCACGCACGAGCCGATCATGATGATGCGGCCGCCTTCCCGCATGTGCTTCAACGCCGCTTGCGTCGCGACGAACGTGCCGCGGACGTTGATGTCGATCACGCGGTCCAACTCCTCGAGGGTGGCCTCCTCGAACTGCTTGGGAATGGCGGTACCGGCGTTGTTCACGAGCACGTCCAGTCGGCCGAAGGTTGCCACGGTCTTTTCGACCGCGGCCTTCACGGCGTCGGCATCGGCGGCATCCGCCTGGATGGCGATCGCCCTTCCGCCAGCGCGTTCGATCTCCTTCACGACCCTCGCGGCCGCGTCCCCACCCTTGGTGTAAGTGATGGCCACACTGGCCCCGTCGGCGGCGAGACGTTTGGCGATCGCCGCGCCAATGCCGCGTGAGCCGCCGGTGACGAGTGCTGTTTTGTCGCTCAAGATTGCCATACGGGTCTCCTTTTCGGTTTTGCGAGAGCCTTTCGCTGTCACAATCTCGCCAGACTTCTGTTCCCACCGGACCGAACGTATTGAAACGGTTACTCCCCTCGGCTCCGCTCCGTGCTCATCCATTCACGGATGTACGGCGCACAGTGCCGCAGCTCGATGCCCTCCGCTTCGCAGGCGATGAGGAAGCGAACGACCGCGACGTCAACCAGCGTCACCTCGTTCAAGTCCAGCGCGAGCGGCGGCCGGTGCCTCCGGACGTGCGCCTCGAGTTCGTCCAGGTACTCCGCCTCGATGCGACCGATGAGCCGCAGCGACGCGGTGTGGCCGTCGGACGCGGTTTCGATCTTGAAGGTCACCGGGATTCCTCGGCCATGCACGGCGTAAGGGAGCAAGCGCCGCGCCATGACCAAGTACTTTCGTGATAGGCAGCTGGCGACGGAGATGCGGCCGACCTATCAGCAATTGCCGACCGGTCGGCGTGGGTCGGCGGGCGCGGCGGGACTCTAGGGTACGCGAACCGAGAGTCTGTCGATGTGCAGGGCTTTCATTTTCGACTCGAGCGTCTGGCGCGGGATGCCGAGCTTCGCCGCCGCTCCCAAAGGCCCGGAGATCCGTCCGCTAGATGCCGCGAGCGCGGCCTCGATCAGTTCCTTCTCGCCCTCGGCGAGCGTGGTCACCGGCCGTGGCATGCGCGCGGACGGCCGGGATGGCTTCCCCTGGAGCCACGACTGGTCGATTGCGAACGTCTCGCCGTCGCACAACACCACGGCCCGCTCGATCACGTTCTGCAGCTCGCGCACGTTCCCTGGCCAGTCGTAGGCTTGAAACAGTTCCACCGTCTGCTTCTTGATGTTGCGGATGCTCTTCCCGGCCTGCTTGGCGTAGCGCTCGATCAGATATTCGACCAGAACGGGAATGTCGTCCACGCGCTCGCGCAACGGTGGGATCTCGATCGGAAAGACATTCAGACGGTAATAGAGATCCTGGCGGAACGCGCCGCTCTGTACGGCGGTCTCGAGGTCGCGGTTCGTGGCGGCCAGGACCCGCACATCGACGGCAATCGGATGACTGCTGCCCACGCGCTCGATCTCGCGCTCCTGGAGCACGCGCAAAAGCGCGATTTGCGTCTCGGCGGGCAGGTCCCCGATTTCATCCAGGAAGATCGTGCCGCCGTCGGCGGCTTCGAAACGGCCAAGGCGTCGCTGCAGTGCTCCGGTGAACGCTCCCTTTTCGTGACCGAAGAGCTCGGAGGCGATCAGCGACGGGGGGATGGCCGCGCAGTTCACGCGGATGAACGCCCGGGTCGAGCGTCGGGAGCGCTTGTGAATGGCGCGCGCAATCAACTCCTTGCCGGTGCCGGTGTCGCCCAGGATGAGCACCGTGGAATCGGTCGTGGCCACCTTCGCCACCTGCGCCAAGACGCGCTGCAGGGCCGGTGATGAGCCGACGATCTCCTCGAACATCGAGGAGCGGTCGATGTCTTCGCGCAACGCGAGGTTTTCATTACGCGTCCGCTCCTCGGCGCGCTTCCGATCGTCGATGTCCGTTGCGCTCGCATACCAGCGGAGGATCCGTCCCTGCTCGTCGCGCAGGGGATGGTACCGGACCAGGAACCACCGGTACTGGCCGTCCTTGCGCCGTAGCCGCCACTCGATTTCGAATGGCACCGAACGGGACAGCCCCTGGCGGCGTTCATCCTGCAGTCGAGCCCAATCCTCGGGATGGAAGAAAGCCGGGTTGCCCCGAAAGTCCGGGGCCATCACCTGTTCCATGGTGAGTCCCGTATAGTCGAGCAGGGGCCGGTTCGCGTAAAGGGCAGTGCCACTCGGGCTGAGGACGACGATAATCTGGGATATGGCGTCGACGACGCCCCGCAACTCCTGCTCGTCCTGTCGCAGCCTGGCTTCGGCGCGCTTGAGGTCTTCGATATCGGTATTCGTTCCGTACCAGTGGAGGACGTTGCCTTGTTCGTCCCGCATGGGCTCGACGCGGACGATGAACCAACGATATTGGCCGTCATGGCGACGCAGTCGTACCTCGGACTCGCCCGGTTTCGCTGCGGGAAGAATCTCGGACCACTTGGCTAACGCGCTTTGGACATCGTCGGGATGAACAATGATTTGGGTGATGTCGGGCCCGTCCTCCATCGAGAGGCCCGTGTACTCTTGCCAGCGTTGATTGACATAGGCGACGGTGCCGTCCGGGCGAAGGCTCCACGCTTGAGTAGGGATCGCGTCGAGGATCGTTCGAAGTCGACGTTCCGAGGTCTGGATTTCGAGGAATGCGTTCTTGAGAGCCGCCTGTGACCGTTCCCCCTCGATCGCAATGACGGCGATGTGTCCCGCGTCCTCGATCAGGCGCAGCTCGCGAGTGCTGGGGCTTCGCGGCGCGCCGTAGTACATCGCGAACGTCCCGAGCACGTCATTGTCCTTCGAAAGGAGCGGTTGAGACCACGAGGCTCGGAGTCCGTGAGTCAGTGCGAGGTCGCGTAACTGGGCGGTGGGGACCAGCGGATCGCTGGCGATGTCCGAGACGATGACCCGCTCCTTGCGAAAAGCCGCCGTACCACAGGAGCCCATGTCCGGGCCGATCATCAACGGGCTGATCGCCCGGGTCCAATCGCTGGGCACGCGGGGCCCGGCCGCCGGCCATAGCCGCTGGCCGTCGGGATCCATCAGCAGGACAGAGGAAATGATGCCGGGGCTCTGAGCATCAATCGCGGCGCACAGATTCGTGAGGATATCCGCAAGGCTCGCCCCCCCGGCGATCATTTCGAGGGTTCGCTCTACAGCGGTGAGGAGAGATTCTGCAGGCGGTTGCATCGCCGCATCGGGGCCTTGCTTCGATTCAGATCCAAGCGGATTCGCCACGCCGACACCATCCCGTACCAACTCGCTCTCGGCGTCTGGTTTGACGCGCGATTCCGGGCTACTCATGCTCCCTCGGTCTTGGGCGCCGTTTCGCGAGGCCTCGACGCGGATGGGGACATGACCCGGCGGCGGGTCAAACAACGGCTTCTCGGTCAGCTCGAGCTTGTCTGGACTCACAGCCTGCGCTGCACGATACGAAGATCGGACCGGTACCATTGTCGCCCTCCGTATCTACTTCGCGCCCCTTGCTCAGGTGAGCCGAAGTGAAGCTGATGGCTGAGAGATGTCGATCGAGACCTTCGTCTCTGTGCCCAAAACATCATGCCTCGTCGGCCAACCCGGCGAGCTCGGGAAGGGCAGCAAGGAGGGCCGACCAGGCCCCGTCTGGCAGGCGCGACCGCATGCGCTCCTGGGCGCGCTCCCAAGCCGGGCGTGCCTGCCGCAGCTTGGCCGCGCCGGCCTCGGTGAGGCGGACGAGCTTCTCGCGCCGGTCCTCCCCGGTGCCGATGGCGACCCAGCCGGAGTCGATCAGGGGGCGGAGGTTACGCGTCAGCGTCGTCTCGTCCAGCGACGTCATCCCGCCGAGGTCCCGCTGCCGGACCTCCCCCACGCGGTTGAGGCGGCTGAGTAGCGAGTACTGGGTCGTGCGCAGGCCCACGCCGCGCAGCTCCTCGTCGTAGAGCCGGCTCACGGCCCGGGACGCCTGTCGCAGAGCGTTGCACAGGCACGGCGAGGCGAGCCGTTTGTGGCGCTCCGTGTTCACGTTACATGCATATACATGTAATCCTCCGTCGTCAAGAACCCCCGAACAGCTTCCCCCGGTCCCGAACTGGAAGCAGACTACGGGATAGTAGGGCGACGCCCCCGGGAACGGGATGCGCTAACGATCAAGCTCGCCGGCAACCAGCTGCCACCGACACTCGAGGAGATCGCCCGCCCGGTCGCCATGATCCGACACCTCGCCGCCCTCGATCTACCGCCGGAGGGCTCAGGAGCATGCCGCGCGGAAGGGTGGTCCGGGTGCGCAAGCCCCTCGCCGCCGACGCTCTGCTGTGGAGCGGTTTCGGCAGACGATTCCGTGCCCAGGCGACTGAGGGGCTCCTAGCCCGGAGAATTCCATGAACCTGGCATACCCGACGAGATCACCAGGCCGGTGGCTACGGCGCGGACGCATTGCGCTTATGATCAAAGCGTATCCTGCAATTCGCGGGAACCGGAGAGGAGATGGTTATGTCAGGAACCGAAGGCAAGGTCGTCGCGATCACGGGCGCGAGCAGCGGCATCGGCGAGGCGACGGCGCTTCTGCTCGCCGGGCGCGGTGCGAAGGTCGTGCTGGGAGCGCGCGGAGCGAATCGCCTTGCGGCTCTGGCAGCCCGCATCGCGGATGCGGGCGGCGAAGCCGTCTATGCGCCCACCGACGTGAAGCGGCGCGACGACGTCGCCGGCCTCGTCGGGCTGGCGTGTGAGCGGTTCGGCAAGCTCGACGTTCTCGTCAACAACGCCGGCATCATGCCGGTCTCTCCCCTCGACGACCTGCGTGTCGAAGACTGGGACGAGATGATCGACATCAACATCAAAGGCGTTCTGTACGGCATCGCTGCCGCGCTGCCTGTCTTCCGCAGGCAGGGCTTCGGGCATTTTGTCAACACCGCTTCCACGGCGGGACATAAGACCGTGCCGAACCAGGCGGTCTATTCCGGCACGAAGTTCGCCGTGCGCGCCATCTCCGAAGGTTTGCGGCAGGAGGCCGGCGACAAGCTGCGCGTGACGATCATTTCGCCGGGCTTCGTCCAGACGAACTTCGCGGACGGCGTAACAAATCCAGAGGTGAAGGCCCAGCTCGCCGCCGCGCGGGACAAGTTCGCGATGCCGCCAGCTGCGATCGCCCGCGCGATCGCGTTCGCGATCGAACAGCCTGCCGATATCGATGTGAACGAGATCGTCGTCCGCCCCACCGCGCAGGCGTGACGCGACCGACGCCCCCGTGCGGTCGCGCGACGATGCGATATCCCGTCGTGACGGAGGCGCAGCGGACGAGCCATAGCGCGAATACCCCCTAGTCCTCCGTGACCTGTTTCGCGGGGCACACTCCTGCGAAACACCTCGGGTGGGATGGTCTGACTTCCCGCAGCGGAGTATGACGCGGCGTGGGAAGGGCGGGCTTGCCGGCGCCCGCCGCCAAAGGAGAGACGCATGCCGACCGCCACATTGACGAACCCTGCGCTTGCTCAGCAGCTGCTCGACGCCCTGGACGCGCTATTCGGGTTGCACCCCGGCTTTCGGCCGGCCCACGCCAAGGGGCTGATGTGCTCGGGCACCTTCACGCCCTCGCGCGAGGCGGCGAAACTGACCCGCGCCCCGCACGCGAGGACGGCGTCCACGACCGTGACCGTGCGCTACTCGAACTCGACCGGGGTGCCGACCATCCCCGACAACGACCCGGCACGGTCCGGCCCCAGGGGAATGGCCATCCGCTTCCACCTCGCCGACCACGCCCACACCGACATCGTCGCTCATTCGACCAACGGCTTCCCGGTCCGCACCGGCGAGGAGTTTGTGCAGTTTCTCCGCGCCGTGGCAGCCGCCGGCGCGGGGCAGCCCGAGGCGCTCGCCACGTTTCTCGCCGGCCACCCGAACGCGAAGCGGTTCGTCGAGACGGCCAAGCCGATCCCGACCAGCTTCGCCCGGGAGGCGTTCTTCGCCGTCACGTCGTTCAAGTTCACAAACGCCGACGGCGTGAGCCGTCACGGGCGGTTTCGGATCCGGCCCGAAGCAGGGACCGAGTATCTCTCCAACGCAGACGCAGCGGCGAAGTCCGAGACCTTCCTCTTCGACGAGCTCGGCCAGAGGCTCGCCAAGGAGCCGGTCCGGCTCGGCGTGTCCGTGCAAATGGCGGAGCCCGGGGACGACGTCGCCGATGCCAGTGTGACCTGGCCCGACAGCCGTACCGAGATCCCATTCGGCACCCTCACGGTAACGGCCCGCGTGGATGACCAGGTACCGGAGCGGCGGAAGATCATCTTCGACCCCCTGCCCAGGGTCGATGGCATCGATTCATCGGGCGATCCCATCACCGAGGTGCGCGCGGACGTCTACCTGCTCAGCGGCCGCAGGCGGCGGGCGGTCTTCGGCGACGGGGGGCGTTGATCAGCGGCCCGACCCTCAGCTCGCGTTCACGAAGGGGACGAAGCTCATGTCGATCGCATCGCCGCCGAGGGCGCTGACCACGGTCGGGGTGGTGACCCATCCGCGCCGGAACTGCGACGAGGTGTTCACGGCCATCGTGGGCTGGGTCCGAGCCCGTGGCGCGCGCCTGATCGCGCTGCCCGAAGAGGCACCAGCCGGGGTCTCGCACGCCGATCAGGTTCCGGGAGAGGGCTTCGCGAGCACCGCCGACCTGGTGATCGCGGCGGGTGGTGACGGCACGATCCTGCGGGCGCTCGCGCTCGCGGCTCCAGCGGGCGTCCCGGTTCTGGGCGTGAACCTGGGCCGTCTCGGGTTCCTTGCCGAGGTCGATCCTCCCGAGCTCGGAAGAGCGCTCGAGGCGATCGGCGTCGGGGAGTACCGCGTCGAAGAGCGTCTGGCGCTCGAATGCACGCTGCACACCCACGAGGGACCGATGACGGTCCACGCGTTCAACGACCTCGTCGTGTGGCGCACGCCGGGATTCGGTCAAGCGGCTCTCGCCGTCTCCGTGGGAGGCGAGCTCTTCGCCCGCCACGCGGCCGACGGCATCATCGTGGCAACGCCAACCGGATCGACGGCCTACACGCTCTCGGTCGGAGGACCGATCGTCTCGCCGGTGGTCGACGCGATCCTCGTCACTCCCCTCGCACCGCACGGTCTCTTCAACCGCACGTTGACGATCGCGGCGACGGAGCTGCTCGAGATCGAGGTGCTCGGAGAGAGCGCGCCGGTCGTCGTGGAACGCGACGGCGCGCGCGAGCGCGAGCTCACGCCGGGGGCGACGATCGCGGTGCGCCGAAGCGACGCACCCGGGCTGCTCGTCCGGCTCGGCTGGACCAGCTTCTACGGCCGCGCCCGACGAAAGCTGCAGTTGGCCGATCCCATCGAGTTGGGTCACGCTGGGGATGTGAAGGACGATCCGCGCCCGCGTGCGTGAGCATGAGCAGGCCCGGCGACTCTCCCCGAGGGAGCGCCGACGGCTGGTCGCTCGCCTAGGCACCGCCAGCCGGCCAGGCTCGCAAGGCCATTTTCACGACCCGGAGCAGTTCCTTCCGGCTCGCGCCGCCCGCTGCCCGCACGGCCATTCCGTACATGACCGTCGAGACGTATCGGGCGAGATCGCCAGCGTCAGTGTCGGCCGGAAGGTCGTCGTCCGATATCGCCCGCTTGAAGCGCCGCCGGATCGCCGCCTCAACCGCCGCGCGGCGCGCGGCCAGCTCGCGCCGGATCGGATCAGCCGTCCTGCCGCACGAGAGCGCGCCCTGCACCAGGAGGCATCCCTGCGGGTGCCGCGGACTGCTCAGCTGCTCGACGGCCCCGCGCAGGAGCGCCTCGACGACGGCGCGCGCGGTCGGCTCCTCGAGAGCCTCGCGGACGTAGGCTGCCGGCCCATCGTCGTAGCGATCGAGCGCCTTGCGGAACAGCGCTTCCTTGTTGCCGAACGCGGCATAGAGGCTCGGGCGGTTGATGCCCATGGCCCGGGTCAGATCCGGGAGCGACGTGCCCTCGTAACCTCTGCGCCAGAAGACCTTCAGCGCTTGGTCGAGAGCTTCGTCCACGTCGAAGGCGCGAGGGCGGCCGACCGTCGACGCGCTCTGGCGCCCTGATTTCATACCCATCGATACAATACCCCCCTTGACCCAGCTCGTCCAGGCCTCAATAAGTACTGGTCGGTACAGAACCATGAAGGACCGCCGGAGGAGGGGTAAGGCCATGATGGGCGTTTCAAGGCTGATGAGAACGCTTGCCATCATTCTCATGGGAGCAACGAGCGTGATGGCCCAAACAGCGGCGGGGGCGCCGGCCGCGGCGAGTGATCCCCAAATCGACCCTCGGGTGCGGACCTTCCTTGCGGAGCACAGCAGCCCATTCTTCTGGGAGCTGCTGCCCGGTGCCCAGGTCCGCGCGACATTGACC
>QHSC01000208.1 GCA_003220345.1 Candidatus Rokuibacteriota bacterium
CACCTTCGCGCAATCGGTGGCGCGCCGCGCCCACCGTGACGTCGATCGCTCCTTCGAGCACCCACACCTGCTGGTGCACGGGCATGTCGCGCGGGCCGGTTTCGAACGCCACGCGCCCCCCGGGCGGGAAATGCACCTCGACGATCTGCATCGGCTGCGGCATGCCGGGCGGCGAGACGTTGCGCCGAAGGTAGCCCGAGGCCGGATCTCGCCACAGCGGCTGGTCATCACGGCGCGCCACCGGACCGCTGGGCACCTGGGCCGCGGCCGCCGGCGCATCGAACAGCGAGGCCAGCATCACGCCCAGACCCGCCGCGAGCTTCTCCAGCACCACCGCGGTCGGGCTGCTTTCACCACGCTCGATGAGCGAGATCATCGAACGGCTCACGCCGCTCTTGGTGGCGACCGCGTCGAGCGAGAGGCCTTGCGCGGCGCGCAACTCGCGCACGCGTTCGGCGATGCGCTGGTTCAGATCGGGGGCCGCTTCTCCCATGGTGGACGCTAGTGTCCACTATACTGGAGAGAGCGTCAAGGTCTTCTTAATCGAGAACCGGGCGCCACCTCGAAGAGGGCGCCGTCGGCGCTTGGCGGCGTCACCTCGCCGATCACCCTCGCGTGAACATCGCCAGCCGCGTGCAGTGCAGCCAGGGCAGCCTCCGCGCGTGTAGCGGCCACGCCGAAGAGGAGGCCGCCCGAGGTCTGCGGGTCGAAGATCAGGTCGAGCAGCGGCACGTCGGCGTCGCGCTCGACCCGGATGGCGCGGCGGGCGCGCGCGTTCTCGGGATGGAAGGTGCTCCGGTGGCCGCGCCGCAGGAGCGCGCCGGCGCCGGGCAGATGGGGCAGCGCGCGCAGATCAATCGTCGCGCCCGCCTTGCTCGCCCGCAGCATCTCGCCCAGATGGCCGGCGAGGCCGAAGCCGCTGATGTCGGTGCACGCGCTGGCGCCCATCTGCATGGCCACGCGGGAGGCGGACGCATTGCTCCGCACCATGGAGGCGACGGCGGCCTCCATCCAGTCGCCGCGTGCCCAGCCACGCATGTCGGCGAAGAAGAGCACGCCGGTGCCGAGCGGCTTGGTCAGGATGAGCTTCTCGCCCGGTGACAGGCCGCCGATCCGGAGCAGCGCGTCGGCCGAGGCCGCCGTGCCGAAGACGGCGAAGCCCACCGAGAGATCATTGCCGTTGGTCGTGTGGCCGCCGACCAGCGTGATGCCCTCCGCGTCGAAGACCGCGCGGGCGCCCGCCAGCGCCTGGTAGAGCGTCTCCTCGGCTCGCGCCGGCTCGACATCGGGCACCTGCACCCAGGCGAGGGCGAAGCGGGGCACCGACCCCTTGGCCCAGAGATCACTGGCCGCGTTGACGGCGGCCACGCGTCCGACCAGATAGGGATCGTCGGTGAAGGCGCGAAAGGCATCAACGCTCGACACGATGATCTCGCCGCGCGCCGTCGCCACCGCCGCCGCGTCGTCGGGCACGGCCAGCCCCAGCACGACGTCGGGATCGCTCACCGCGCCCAGCCGGTCGAGCGCGCGGGTGAGCACCGACTCCCCCACCTTGGCCGCACACCCGCCGCAGATCATGTCCTGCGCCATCGCGGGCGCCCGCGCGAACTCGGGCTGCAGGTCGCCCGCCGGTCCCAGCACCTGGAACCGCCGCACGAAGCGACGATCGATCCGGTCCTTGAGGGTGAAGGCCCAGTTGCCCTCGAGCGCGATTCCCCACTTGGAGGCCAGCGCCCGGCCGTCGCCCAGATTGAGCAGCGACAGGAAGTCTCGCTGCGGCCGGTAGCGACGCATCGAGCCCCCCATGACGCGCGCGCGGAGGTTGGCGATGAGCGTCGGTCCCTGGCGCACCGCATAGACGCCGGCCTTGGGCAGGTTGGGATCGGTGAGCAGGCTCGCGCAGTCGCCCACCGCGAAGATCTCGTCGTGTCCCACGACCTGCAGCGTGGGCCTCACGCGCACGAAGCCCGCCGGATCGCGCTCGAGCCCGGCGCTGTCGAAGAGCGGCAGGCTCGCCGCGCCCGTCACCCAGACGAGGGCGTCTGCCGGGATGATCTCGCCGCCCTCGAGCTCCAGGTGATCCGCGTTCGCTCGTGCCACCGAGACTCCGCAGCGGAGCTCGATCCCGCGCGCGCGGGCATTGTCCTCGATCCCGCGCACGGCCGCGGCGGGATAGCCCGGCAGCACCGTCGGCCCCGCTTCGAGCAGCGCGACCGACGCGCCCCGAATGCCCTCGCGCTCGAAGCGGGCGCGGAAGGCGAAGGCCAGCTCGACGCCCCCGGCGCCGGCGCCCACGACCACGAGCTTGACGCCCGGCCGACCTCGCGCGCGCCCGACGACGGCGTCGGCCGAGCGCACGAAGGCCCCGATGGGCCGCGTGGGGATCGCGTGCTCGGCGACGCCGGGCCTGTCCAGGCCCGCGATGGTCGAGCCGACGTCGAAGGAGATCGTGTCATAGGCGAGCGGCGGCCGGCCTTCGAGGATGACCCGGCGCTGAGAGGGATCGAGCCCCGTGGCCGCGGCCACGATGAAGCGCGCCCCCGCCCGCATGCAGAGCGGCCTCACGTCGATCTCGAGCTCGTCCTGACGATACTGTCCCGCCACGAAGCCCGGCACCATGCCCGAGTACACGGCCACAGGCCGGTCGACCACTACCGTGACCCGTACTCCGGGCGGGGGATCCATGGCCCACGAGCGAAGCACCTGGATATGGGTGTGCCCGCCGCCCACCAGGACGAGGTCGTGCCGGATCGCGACCGAGGAGTTCATCTAGCGAGACGGCGTGTAGCCGAAGAGGCGCTTGGCCTTGATGGCCTCGGCCGCCGGCGCCGGCACCATGGCTTCCCACGAGGGATCGCCTTTCTGGATGCGCGCCAGCACGTCCGGGGGGTAGATCGAGAGCGAGCTCGCGTCGAACTCCTCGATGGCCTCGAGCCGGCCGCTCTCGAGCAGAAGCTCGCGCAGGTGACGCCAGAGGGGCGGCGTCCCCGCGCTCGTTACCGTGACGAGCTGGCTCGTGGACGGGTCCTGCGTCGGATAGACGTACATCTTGACCGAGCGCTTGAAGAGCCGGCCCGCCGCCTCGAGGAGCCCCCCGCCCAGATCGGTGTAGTACTTGTCCTGGGAGATCTCCTGCACGCTCGGCATGCCGACGGCGATGCCGATCATCTGATCGGTGAAACGGGTGAGGTACTCGGACACGTGGTAGTACTGCTCGAAGCGCGAGATGAGCACGTTGAGCCCGAGGGCGCCCAGGATGTCTGCCCGCGCCAGGAAATCGGCATGGTCGATCCCTGAGGGCGAGGTCAGATTGCGGAGCGTCATCTCCATGAGGACGACGGGCTCCTGGCCCGCCACGCCCGCCTCGCGCACGAAGCGCGCCCGCGCGCGCTCCACCAGGTCGAGGGTGAGCCGGGTGATGGGGCGGAAGCTGCCACGCTCGATCACGATGGGCTTCTTGTAGAGCATCTCGGAGGGCTGCACCACGTCCCCCGCCGCCGTGAACATGGCCGCGTCCGTGAGACCTTGCTCGACGAGCTGCAGGCTCATGAGGCGGTTGTCCACCCCGACGAAGGCCGGCCCGGAGAGCTTGATCATGTCCACGTCGAGGCGCTCGCGCGACAGCTCGTCCAGGAGCGCGCCGATGAGCCCGGCGGGATCGGCATGGCGAAAGAATGCGCCGTGGATCAGGTTGATGCCGAGGACGCCGAGCGCCTCCTGCTGGGCCACGGCGGTGCGGTCGTGCAGGGTGACGTAGACGATCGCCTCGGACGGCTCGGCCTGGGGCTGGTGCTGGAAGCGGATGCCGACCCAGCCGCGGCCGTCGTCGTGGTGCTTGAAGCTGCGAGTGGCCACGGTGTTGGCGAAGGAGAAGAAGGTGGTGGTGGCGCCGCGGCCCGGACCGAGTGTCTGCACGAGCAAGTCGAACTCGCGCGCGAGCATGGCCTGGAGCCGCTCGCGGCTGACATAGCGCTTGGTGGGGCCGTAGAGAGCGTCGCTGACGCCCATGTCGTAGGCGGAGATGGTCTTGGCGATGGTGCCCGCGGCGCCCCCCACGTGGAAGAGCCAGGCCGCCACCTCCTGCCCGGCCCCGATCTCCGCGATGGTGCCGTACTTGACCCGATCGAGATTGAGCTCGAGGGCCTTCTGCTCGGTCGTGGTGTGGGTGCCGGCCATGCCCGGAATCAGCCGGTCACGCCGGAGGCGCTGGCGAGCTGGCGGGAGACGAGATGCGCGTAGAGGCCGCCCCTGGCGAGGAGATCGTGATGGCTGCCGATCTCGGCCACGCGGCCGTCCTCCAGCACGATGATGCGGTCGGCGTTGCGCACCGTGGAGAGGCGATGCGCGATGACGAGCGTCGTGCGGTTGCGGGCCAGCAGATCGAGTGCCCCGCGCACCGCCTGCTCGCTGACCGCGTCCAGGTGCGAGGTCGCCTCGTCGAGGATCAGGACGGGCGCGTCCTTGAGAAAGGCGCGGGCGATGGCTACCCGTTGCCGCTGGCCGCCAGAGAGCTGCGCGCCGCGCTCGCCCACGATCGTGTCGAGGCCATCGGGCAGCGAGGCCATGAACTCGGTGAGCGCGGCCTGCTCCACCGCTGCCGTCACCTCGGCCTCGGAAGCTTCGGGCCGGGCGAGCAGGATGTTGTTCCGCAGTGTGTCGTTGAAGAGGTAGGTGTCCTGCGCGACCAGGGCCACCCGGCGCCGCAGCTCGTCCAGGCCGAACTCTCGCAGATCGTGACCATCGAGCCGCACGGAGCCGATTCCCGGATCCCAGAACCTGAGGAAGAGACTGGCGATCGTGGTCTTGCCGGCGCCGGACGGGCCGACCAGCGCCACCGTGCTCCCGCGCGGGACGGTGAACGAGACCTCGGTGAGCGCGGGTCGCCGTCGGCCCGGATAGGTGAAGGTGACCTGCGCCATCTCGAGGGCCGGACCGCCGGCATTCATCCCGTGCACGCCGGCGCCGTCCGTGACGAGCACGCGCTCCGTGTGCACGGCGTGCACGCGGCGCGCCGCGCCCAGCGTATCGGCGAGCTGGCGACCCACCTGGGCGATCTCCCACACGGGGATGAAGGCGGACATGGCCAGCAGCGTGAGCAGCGGCAGGATGGCCGTGTCGAGCCGGCCCGACGCTCCGAGCGCCGCGCCCACCACGACGACGGCGAGCCCGCCGATCCCCGTGGCGATCTCCTGCAGCGAGGTCTGCAGGGTCAGGTCGTGGAGGAAGGGCATGCGCACCCGGAAGTACTCTCGCGCCTTGGCGGCGAACTCCTCGCCGCGCGCGCGCACCTGCCGGAACGCGACGATCTCGCCCAGCCCCTGGACCGAATCCACGGCATGCGCGGTGAGATCGCCGGAGACTTCGCGCGCGCGCGAGCCGAGCCGGTCGATGCGCGAGCGCCCGAGGACCGGCGTGAGGGCGGCCCAGGCCAGGAAGGGCAGCAGGGCCAGGGCCAGGGGCCAGCCGAAGCCCGCCAGCACGAGAAGGACGCCGACGGGCACGAGCACGGCCACGAAGGCGGGCGTGATCGTGTGGGCGAAGAAGTACTCGATCAGCTCGACGTCATGAGTGGCCACGCCGACCAGATCGCCCGTGCGCCGTCGCGTGAGATAGGCGGGGGCCAGCGCGTCGAGCTTGCGGAACATGTCGAGGCGCATGTCGGCGAGCAGGCGATAGGCCATGTCATGGGCCAGCCACGACTCGAGCCAGTGCAGGACGCCCGCGAGCGGCGCGGCGAGGGCGAGGGCGATCAGCAGCCCGCCGAACGGCGCGCCGTTCTTGACCGCGCGCACGATGAGCGCGCTCAGTACCCCCACCCCGATCAGCGCGATCACCCGCGCCACGCCGAGCACGAAGGTGATGAGGAGCCGCGCGCGGTAGCCCGCGACCATGCCGAGGAGCACGCGAATCAGCTGCGCCCAGCCCATGCCTTGCGCGCGCAGGATCGCGTCCGTCGGCTCGAGGGACGCCGGATCCGCTGACTCGTCCTCGCCCGTGGCCGGCGGCGCCGCGCTGTTCAGCGCGACGAGCGGCTCGGCGCGGCCCGCGCCGTCCTGCGCCTGCGCGGCCATGAGCCGGTGATAGGCGCCGCCGCGGGCCATCAGCTCGGCGTGGCTGCCGCTCTCCACCACGCGTCCCCCCTCGAGGACGAGAATGCGATCGGCTCCGATGACGCTCGAGAGCCGGTGGGCGAAGATCAGCGTGGTCCGCCCTTCCATGAGCCGGTCGAGGGCTTCCTGGATCACCGCCTCGCTCTCGGCGTCGACGGCGGAGAGCGCCTCGTCCAGGATGAGGATGGGCGCGTCGCGCAAAAGGGCGCGCGCGATGGCGATGCGCTGGCGCTGGCCTCCCGAGAGCCGGACACCGCGCTCGCCGACCACGGTGTCGTAGCCCTGGGGCAGCCGCACGATGAACTCCTCCGCATTGGCGGCGCGGGCGGCGGCCTGCAGCTGGGCCGGGGTGGCGTCGGGCTTGCCCATGCGCAGGTTCTGCTCCACTGTCCCATGAAAAAGATACGTGTCCTGGCTGACCACGGCGATGAGCCCGCGGAGCTGATCGAGAGTGAGATCACGGATGTCGTGGCCGCCGATCAAGACGCGGCCCCGCTCCGGATCGTAGAAGCGGAGGAGCAGTCGGGCCACGGTGGACTTGCCCGCGCCGCTCGTGCCCACGATGCCGGTGCGCTCGCCCGCCTTGACCTCGAAGGACAGACCGTCGTGCGCGGGCTGGCGACCCCCCGGATAGGAGAAGGACACGCCCTCGAAGGTGACGGATGGCGCGAGGGTGGACGCGTCGAGCAGCGGCGTCTCTCGATCGCGCACCTTGGGTTGGGCCTCCAGGATCTGGAGGATGCCGCCGGCGGCGGAGATGCCGAGCATCCCCTGGTGCAAAAGAATGCGCAGCTCGCGCAGGGGACGGAACACCTCGACGCCGAGCATGAGGATGACGAGGAGCGCGGCCAGGCTCATCCGCCCCGACGAGACGCGCCAGGCGCCGAGCCCCAAAGCGACCGCCGCGCCCACGGCCATGCCCGTATCCGTGATGCCGCGGGCCAACGTATTCGTTCCCAGGACGCCCATGGTGCTGTGGAAGAGCGCGTGGCCCTTCTCCGCGAGCATGCGCGCGCGCGATCCGCTCTGGCCGAAGGCCTTGAGGGTGGCGAGGCCCTGCACCGAGTCGAGGAACTCGGCGCCGTAGGCGGCGTAGGCCTTCTGGCGCACGAGGCTGTGGCTGCTGTCCTTCCGGTGCCAGATCGCCGGGGCGACCAGCGTCACCAGGGCGGCAACGAGCAGGACCAGCGCGACGGGCAGATCCACGAAGGCGACGAAAGCGAAGATCATCACGGGGGTGAGCGCGGCGACGGCGAGCTGGGGCAGGTACTGGCCGAAGTAGACCTCGAGCTGCTGGACGCCTTCCACCATGGAGAGGATCACGTCGCCCGTTCGTGAGCGCGTGAAGTGAGCGGGGCCGAGAGCGGTCACGCGATCATAGATCGCCTGGCGCAACGCGGCCTGCACGCGGGCGGCCGTGTGGTGGGCGGCCATGGCGCGCCAGTAGTCGAGCGCGCCACGGACGAGGACGGCGGCAGCGGTGACGGCCACGAGGGGGAGCAGCGCGCGGAGCGACTCGCCCGCGATGACGCGGCCGAGGAGCCAGCCGAAGAGAGCGAGGCGCGCGATGCCCGCGGCCACGGCGAGGAGCCCGATGACCACGGTGCCCACGATGCGCAGCCGCACGCCGCGGGTGAACGCCCAGAGTCGCCGGTCGAGGTACATGGACAGGCCCAACTTTACCGCTTACGCGGTCTCGTGTGCTGCTGAATGAAGACGGCTACCTCTGCCTTGCTGACCTGCCGCGTCGCCACTCCGAGTACAAGATCGACAAGTTCATCACTGGACGCATGGAGAGAGCGCGAGTTCAAGCCCAAAAAGGCCAGCATGGCCATGAGACCAATCCGCTTGTTGCCGTCGACAAAGGCATGCCCCTGGGTCAGATGGAAGAGATAGGCCGCGGCCATCTCGGGCAAGCTTTCATGCAGCCAATGGCCTCCGTACGTCGCTTGCGGTATGGCCAGAGCGGATTCCAGCAAGGTCACATCCCGAATTCCCGGCCGACCCCCGTACCGCTCGATCTGGTCCGCGTGCAGTGCCAGCACTTCATCGAGCGTGAGGAACTCGACCTTCACTTCCTACTCGGCGAGTCGCCTGAACGCGCCACCGTATCGCCTGTGCGCTTCTTCGACCACCCGCTTGAGCTGGGCCGTCCGCTGCCGACTGCGGACGGGCGAGATCACAATGACCTGTCCGTCGGTAGACACTTCGAGCGAGGTGCTCGCGTCTATCCCCACCCGGTCGAGGAGCGGCTTGTCGAGGACCAGCGCCAGGCTATTCCCCGTCTTCGTCAACTTCTTCCGCATGCTTGAGCCCTCCGTACGTACAGTATGCCAGCATTGTAAGTACGGATCAAATCTGGATTCATCGTTCGAGGCGCCGGCGCGACACGCTCCACGTCCTCCGCCACGCCAGCTAGAGTGCTTCGACGGCCTCGAGGACCGCGTCGGCGTGGCCGTCCACCTTGACGTTGTCCCAGCGGCGCACGACGGTGCCGGCGCCGTCGATCAGAAACGTGGTGCGCGCGAGGCCCATGAAGGTCTTGCCGTACATGCTCTTCTTCTTCCACGTGCCGTATTTCTCGGCGACGACGTGATCAGGATCGGCCAGGAGCGGGAAGCTCACCTTGTGCTTGCGGGCGAACTTCGCCTTGCTCGCGGTGTCCAGGATGCTCACGCCCAGGACAGCCGCCTTGCTCTTCTTGAAGTCCGGGAGGGCGTCGCGGAAGTCGCAGGCCTCGCGCGTGCAGCCTGGCGTGTCGTCCTTCGGGTAGAAGTAGAGCACGAGGGGACGGCCGGTATAGTCCTTGAGGCTGTGCGTCTTGTCGTCCTGGTCCTTGAGTGAAAACGCGGGGGCCTTGCGGCCGGGCTCGACTGAGGGCATCAGGATCCTCCGGGGTCACGACGAGAAGATTGGCAACGGCGGCCCCGAGCCTACCACGATGGGGTAGAATTTGCGCCGGCACCCTCCTCACACAGGAGCGAACCCGCATGCTGATGGACAAGAACGTGGCCATGACGACGCGCGACGGCGTGACACTCCGCGCCGACGTCTATCGCCCGGACGGGCCGGGCCGCTTCCCCGTGCTGCTCTCGCGGCTCCCCTACGACAAGAATCTCCGCCGGCGCCCGGGCGACATCGACGTCTTCGTCGAGCACGGGTACGTCGTGATCATGCAGGACACGCGCGGTCGCTTCGCCTCCGACGGGGACGAGTACTATCCGCTCGTGTGGGAGGCGCAGGACGGCTACGACGCCGTCGAGTGGGCAGCCGGCCTCCCCTACTCCGACGGCCAGGTCGGCACCATGGGGCAGTCCTATCTCGGCGCCACGCAGTATCTTCTCGCCCCCACGCGGCCGCCCCATCTCAAGGCGTCCTTCCCCGCCTCCGCCCCCGCAGACTTTCACCAGTGCTGGGTGTATCACTCGGGCGGGGCCTTCGAGCTCGGCTGGCAGATCCCCTACGCCATCCTGATGGCGCGCGACACGATCGCGCGTCGGGGGCTCACGGCCACGCTCTTGCCCGAGCTCGAGCGCGAGCTGGCCGCCGCGCCCACGCCCTGGGCTCCCCCGCTGTCGCCCGAGGCGTATGGACGCCTGCCTCTCCTGGACTGGGCGAAACGGCTCGAGCCGGTGGCGCCCTACCTCGGCGACTATCTCCGCCATCCGGAGGACGGGCCGCCCTGGTGGCAGGTCAATCTGGAGCGCCAGCACGAACAGATCAGCGTGCCCATGTACCACGTGACGTCCTGGTACGACATCTTCCTGCACGGCGGCCTCGCGAACTTCTGCGGGCTCCGCGAGCGCGCCATGACGGCGGAGGCGCGGGCCGCGCAGAAGCTTCTCATCGGGCCGTGGGCGCACCTGTTCCCCTACACCAGCCCGACCTCGACGGGGACGGGCGAGATCGACTTCGGGGCGGAAGCGCTCATCGACCTCCACGAGATCCAGCTGCGCTGGTTCGATCACTGGCTCAAGGGGATCGATACGGGAATCCTCGACGAGCCGCCCGTGAAGATCTTCGTGATGGGCGAGAACCGCTGGCGTGACGAGCGCGAGTGGCCCCTCGCGCGGACGCGCTACACACCGTACTTTCTCCACAGCGGGGGACGCGCGAACAGCGACCGCGGCGACGGCGTGCTCGACCAGCGGCGGCCCGTCGGCGAAGCGGCCGACCGCTTCGTCTACGATCCCGACGACCCCGTGCCGACCCGCGGGGGCAACACGTTGATCCTCGCCATGGGCGTGCAGGACCAGCGCCCGGTGGAGGCGCGCGACGACGTGCTCGTCTACACGAGCGCGGTGATGACCGAGAGGCTCGAGGTCACCGGGCCCGTCACCGTGACGCTCTACGCGGCGAGCAACGCGTCCGACACCGACTTCACCGCGAAGCTCGTGGACGTGCGCCCCGACGGGTATGCCCAGAACCTGGCGGACGGCATCGTGCGCGCCCGCTACCGCGAGTCGCGCACGTCCCCCGCGCCCCTCGTCGCGGGCGAGGTGGCGCGCTTCACCGTCGACCTCTGGGCCACCAGCCACGTCTTCCTGCCCGGCCATCGCATCCGCCTCGAGATCGCCTCCAGCAATTTCCCGCGCTTCGACCGCAACCTCAACACGGGCGAGGACCAGGCCACCGGCACGCGCCGGCAATCGGCCCGGCAGACAGTCTTCCACGACGAGCGTTACCCGTCGCATGTCGTGCTGCCCGTCATTCCACGGTGAACGAGGGCCACGGTGAACGAGGGCCACGCCATCTTTCGCACATCCGCCAACCTGAGGAGCCTGCCATGACCGAGCAGCTCGTGACCTATGCCACCGACGGCCGCGTCGGGATCGTCTCGCTCAACCGGCCCGACAAGCTCAACGCCATCAGCCCCGAGCTCAAGCGCACGCTCATGGAGCGCTTCCACGAGGCCGACCGCGATCCCGCCACCAGCGTGGTCGTCCTCCGCGCGGAAGGGCGGAGCTTCTGCGCCGGCTACGACATCGGGCCCAACCCCGCCCGCGCCGCGCGGCGGGGCAACGCGCTCGCCTGGCATGCTTCCCTGACCGAGGACGTCGCCC
>QHSC01000289.1 GCA_003220345.1 Candidatus Rokuibacteriota bacterium
CGCTCGGCCGTCTGCTGGAAGAGCCCGTCCGTCTGGCGCAGCACGTTCGACTTGGTGACGCAGGTGACCTTGCCCGGCTTGCCCTTGGCCTGCCGCTTCCGGGCGAGATCGCAGGCGAAGCGCGCGATGCGCTCGGCGCCCTTCGGCGTGACGACCTTGACGGCGAAGCGCCCCTCCTCGCCGAAATCCTTGATGCTCCGTCCCGTCCGGTCGCTGAGGTTCGGCATGACGTCGATCAGGTCGGACAGCGCGCCTTCACGGCCGGGATAGAGACCTTCGCTGTTCTCACGC
>QHSC01000291.1 GCA_003220345.1 Candidatus Rokuibacteriota bacterium
GCGCATCAAGGACATGGAGCGCGACGGCGTGCAGGCCGAGATCATCTTCGGCATCCTGGGCGCGGCCACGCGGCTGGGCGACCACGAGGCGGCGGGCGAGATGTTCCGGATCTACAACGACTGGCTCGTGGATTTCTGCCGCCACTATCCCGACCGCCAGATCGGTCTCGCCTGCCTGCCCTATGGCGATATCGGCGCGGCCGTCGCGGAGATCCACCGCGTGGCGAAGATGGGGCTGCGCGGCATCGAGCTCTCCTGCTCGTGGGACATGGATCCCATGTGGCATCCCTCCTGGGAGCCGCTCTGGCAGGCCGTCGACGAGGTCGGGCTGCCGCTGCACTTCCACACCTTCCCGACCATGCCGCCCAGCGTGAGGGAGAAGGCCACGGGGCTCACGAGGCGCGCCGCGATGTTCACCAGCGTGTCGGGCTTCCAGATGAACCTCATCAACATCATCGCCGCCGTCATCGGCAGCGCGGTGCTCGAGCGGTACCCCAACATCCGCATCTCGCTCGGCGAGAGCGGGATCGGCTGGCTGCCGTATGCCCTCGATCGCATGGACTTCGAGTGGGAGGACCGCTTCCGCGACCTCGGCTTGAAGATGAAGCCCAGCGACTACTGGAAGCGGCAGTGCAAGGC
>QHSC01000290.1 GCA_003220345.1 Candidatus Rokuibacteriota bacterium
GCCTGCATCTCCCAGCGGAGCCAGGAGACCACGGAAGTGGTGGCGGGACCGGCCGCGCCGAAGAGCACGCCGTCGGCCTCGCGGGCCGCCCGCTTGGTCTCTTCCGGCAGGGGATCGCCCTGGGGAGGCGTGGTGATCTTGAGAGGCAGCCCCGTGCCCACCAGGAGCTCGCCCGTGGCGTCGACGACCTCGATTCCGATGCCCTGTCCGGGCAGCGCGACGACAGTCTTCATGGCCATCCTCCTTGTCGGGAGCCATACCATAACACCTCCAAGCGTGACGCCCGGGAATGGCTTATCATGGGCAGACTTGTTGCCTGGGAGGGTCCCGTGAGGCGGTTGATCGATCTGCTCGTCGTGCTGGCCCTCCCGGTGGTGTGCCTCGTCTCCTTCGCCCTGCCGGCCCCGGCGGCCGATCCGGCTCCCTCGGGCCAGGTCACGTACGCCGTCCACTTCACGCTGGCTCCCCGATGGCTCGATCCGGGTGAGAACGAAGGCTCGATCACTCCGTTCCTCACCCTCTACGCGATTCACGATGCCCTCCTCAAGCCCATGCCCAAAGGCCCGAGCGCGCCGTGTCTCGCCGAGTCCTGGACGGTCTCCCCCGACGGGCTCGTGTACGAGTTCCTGCTCCGCAACGGCGCGCGCTTCCACAACGGGGAGGCCGTGACGGCCGACGACGTGAAGTTCTCCTTCGAGCGGTACCGAGGCGCCAACGCCCAGGTCCTCAAGGAGAAGATGAAAGAGGTGCGCGTCGTCGATGCCCGGCGCATCCAGTTCCGGCTCAAGGAGCCGTGGCCGGACTTCATCACGTTCTACGGCACCACGGCCTCGAGCGCAGGATGGGTGGTGCCGCGCAAGTATCTCCAGAGCGTCGGCGAGGATGGGTTCAGGAAGGCGCCCATCGGCGCCGGGCCCTACCGCGTGGTCAGCATCAATCCGGGCATCGAGATCGTCCTGGAGGCTTTCGAGGGCTACTGGCGCAAGACGCCGCGCGTGAAGCGCCTGGTCCTGCGCAGCCTGCCCGACGAGACCACGCGCGCCGCCGCCCTCAAGCGGGGCGACGTGGACATCGCCTACTTCCTGAACGGGCCCATCGCCGAGGACGTCAGGCGGACGCCGGGGCTCAAGCTGCTCGCCGTCCGCAGCAACACGATCTTCTCTCTCTATTTCCACGATCAGTGGGACGCAGCTTCACCGTGGCGCGATCCGCGCGTGCGTCTGGCCGCCAGCGTGGCCATCGACCGCAAGTCGCTCAACGAGGCCGAGCAGCTCGGCTTCGCCGGGCTGACGGGCAGCGTGGTGCCCCGGTACATGGAGTTCGCGCTGCCTTTCGACCCCGATCCCTATGACCCCACGCGCGCCAAGCGCCTCCTCGCAGAGGCCGGACATCCTCGCGGCTTCGACGGCGGTGATTTCACCATCGCCCCGCCCTACGAGGGCGCGGGGGAGGCGATCGCGAACTACCTGGCCGCCGTGGGCATCCGGATGCGGATCCGGACCATGGAACGCGCCACCTTCTTCTCGAGCTGGCGAGAGGGCAAGCTCAAGGGCGTGGTCTTCGGGGGCATCGGCCCCGCGGGCAACGCGGCGACGCGTCTCCAGATCCTCGCCGTCAAGGGCGGCCCCTTCACCGCCGGGGTCGTCCCGGAAGTGCAGGACCTCTACGAGCGACAGGCGCGCGAGCTGGATCGCCGCAAGCGCGAGGAGCTGCTCCACCAGGCGCAGCGCATCCTGCACGATCGGGCGATCTTCGCGCCCATCTGGGAGAACGGCTTCATCCGTGGCGTGGGGCCGCGGATCGAGGAGCCGGCCCTCACGCTGATTCCGTACTTTCCGTATTCCGCGCCGTATGATGATGTACGGCTGAAGCCGTGAACCGACAGAATCGAGGGTGACACGATGAACTACACGAGGATCTCCGCCGACTGCCACATCGACATGCCCTGGATTCCGCCCGATCTCTTCACGGCGAATGCCTCGGCGGCCCTGCGCGATCGCATGCCCTATGTCACGGACGGCCCGGACGGGCCGCAGTGGACCTCGAAGAACGGGGCATCCTTCGGCCTGGTGGGCGGCGTGGGTCCCTCGGGGCAGAAGTACGTGCCGGGCGTCCACTACCGCGCGGACGTCATGGCCTCGACCGGGCTC
>QHSC01000359.1 GCA_003220345.1 Candidatus Rokuibacteriota bacterium
GGATCTCGGCGCGGAGACGGCGGGCGGGCTCGGCCTCGCGCCCTCCGGCAACTTCGGCGACGGCGGCTGGGCCTACTTCGAATCCGTCCACGGCTCGGCGCCCGACATCGCGGGCCAGGGCATCGCCAATCCCACCGCCACCATTCTCTCGGCCGCTCTCATGCTCGAGCACATGGGCATGAGCGCCGAGGCGCAGCGGCTCGAGAGCGCCGTGGGCCGCGTCTATCGCGACGGCAAGACGCTCACCCCTGATCAGGGTGGCACGGCAAAGACGCGCGACATGGCGCAGGCCGTCCTCGCCGCCTACCGGAACGCCTGACATGACGTACGAAGCCCAGATCGCCGAGACGGTCCTGATCCGAGGGCATCAGGGAGATCAGATCGACGCCTACCTCGCCCGGCCTTTGAACGCGCTCTTGTACGCGGGCGTGGTCATCATCCATCACATGCCCGGGTGGGATGGCGCCAACAAGGAAATCGCGCGCCGTTTCGCCCATCACGGGTACGTCGCCATCGTGCCCAACCTGCACTTCCGCGAGGCCAAGGCCACGCCCGAGGAGCACAGCGCGAGCATCCGCGCGGCCGGCGGCATGCCCGACGACCGCACCATGGGTGACGTGCAGGGAGCCATCGACTATCTCCGCAGCCTGCCCTATCTGAACGGCAAGGTCGGCGTCATCGGCTACTGCTCGGGGGGGCGCCAGGCCTATCTCGCCGCGTGCACGCTGCGCGGCCTCGACGCGGTGGTGGATTGCTATGGCGGCGGCGTGGTGGCCAAGCCGGAGGAGCTGACGGCGCGCCAGCCGGTGGCGCCCGTCGACTTCACCAAGAACCTGCCGTGCCCGCTGCTCGGGCTCTTCGGCATCGAGGACACGCGCCCCTCGCCGGACGACGTGGCCAAGACCGAGGCTGCGCTGAAGGAGCACGGGAAGAACTACGAGTTCCACACGTACGAGAACGCCGGCCACGCCTTCTTCGCCGTCGACCGACCGCAATATCGCCAGCACGCGGCCGTGGACGGCTGGAAGAAGGTCCTCGCCTGGTTCGGCCAGCACCTCGCGTGATAGTCGCGGAAAAGTCGCGAAACCTGGCGAGCTGGAGCGCGATCTCGCCAATTACGATGGCAAATCCTCCAATCGGACCCCGCTTCCAGTCCTGAAGGCCTTTCGCGCTTCGGCTACTCGCCGGAGAAACTCAGGATGATGCTCGAGGCGGTAGTCGAACCAGTCGTCGTCGCCTTCAAAACCGATCAGCACGCCGGCCGGCTTTCCGTGCCGCGTGATGAGGATCTCCTGGGACTCGGCCAACCGCAGGAATCTGGAAAGATCGTCCTTGACCTCAGCCAGGGCTACCTGGCGTACTGGGCGTCGCGTGCTCGGCAAGCCAGCGCGCCGCTTCAGCTTTCGTGATGATCGCGAGGACTTGGACAGCTTCGCGCGTGACGTCATAGAACACTCTCACTTCCCCGACCCGGAGACGATACTGTGACTGGCGGAGACTCCGCAGCCGTTTGATTCGGCTCTTGCTCACCCGGGTAGGTTCGTGTCGCAAGTGCCGTTCGAGAGCGTCCCGCACTTCCGCCCGACGGTAAGCCGACAGCGAACGGAAGGTTCGTGCGGCCTCAGGGGCCAGAACGACCTCATACCGCATCCTGGCCAGACTCTAGCCAGATTCCATGCTTCGGTCAAGCTCGACCACCATCGTGTATCGGGCACAGCGTGTTGCTGGGAGGCACTGCGAGCCGAGTCAGCCCGCGCGTCCGCGGGGTCGTGTATGCTTGCGCCCGTGAGCGACTACGACGTCATCGTGGTGGGTGCGGGCAATGCAGCCCTGGCCGCGGCGGTCTCCGCGCGGGAGCAGGGCGCCGGGCGCGTGGCTGCGCTCGAGAAGGCGCCGCGCACGCTACGCGGCGGCAACACGCACTATAGCGGCGGGCTTTTCCGCATCGCCTTCGAGCGTGCCGAGGATCTGCGCATCCTCGTGCCGGAGGCCGAGACCGAGGTCCCCGGCTTCTTCGCCGGCGTCGAGCCCTACCCTCACAAGCTCTTCATGGCCGATCTCCTGCGCGTCACCGACGGACGCACGGATCCCGAGCTGGCGGAGCTCCTCATCAGCCGCTCCTACGACACCGCCTGCTGGATGGCGCGCCAGGGCATCGAGATGGAGCCGGCGGTGTCGCTCTCCGCGGTGAAAGTCGGCAACACTCTCAAGTGGTCCCCCGGCGCGGTCATTCGCGCCAGGCACGAAGGCGTGGGGCTCTCGGCGATGTGGTTCAAGGCGGCGGAGCGCCAGGGCGTGGACATCCGCTACGACACGGCGGTGGTGCGCCTGCTCCAGGACAAGAGCGGCCGCGTCACCGGCGTGGGCATCCAGGGACCCGAGGGATTCTCCGAGCTGACCGCCCGATCAGTCGTGCTGGGTTGCGGCGGCTTCGAGGCCAATCCGGAATGGCGCGCGCGCTATCTCGGGAGGCCCTGGGATCACGCGAAGGTGCGTGGCACGCGCTACAACACGGGCGAC
>QHSC01000098.1 GCA_003220345.1 Candidatus Rokuibacteriota bacterium
GCCCGCGGCTGCGCTCGCCGCCGCGATCGTGGCGGCTCCCGTGGGCGCGCTCTGCGTGCGCTACGTCAAGATCTACTTCGGCATGCTGACTCTGGCCTTCGGCATGGTCTTCTACACGTTCCTGCTCAAGTTCTACAAGCTGACGGGCGGCGACGAGGGTATGCGCATGCTCCGCCCTTATCTCCTGGGCAGCGGCTGGGAGGGCTTCTCCAAGACCGCCTACCTGGTGGGTCCCTATTACTATTTCTCGCTGGGCATCTTGATCCTGGCCACGCTCTTGATGTGGCGCATCGTGCGCTCGCCTTTCGGGCTCTGTCTCAAGAC
>QHSC01000099.1 GCA_003220345.1 Candidatus Rokuibacteriota bacterium
CTACGTGGCGCTGGACGGGGTGAGCCTGTCGATCCGCGAGGGCGAGTTCGTCTCCATCATCGGCCCCAACGGCGCGGGCAAGTCCACGCTCATCAATGTGCTGACGGGCGTGCTGCCCCCGAGCGGCGGCTCCGTGCGCTTCAAGGGCCGGGACATCGCCGGGATCGGCACCGTCGCCCTCACGCGCCTCGGCATGGCGCGAAGCTTCCAGCTCGTCCAGATCTTCCCGGAGCTCTCCGTGCTCGAGACGCTCCAGACCGCCGTCATCTCGCGGCTCGGCCGCGGCGCCCGCCTTCTCACCTCGCTCGGCTCCGACCGAGAGGTGCACACCGACGCCCTGGAAGTCGCCACGCTCTTCGGCCTCGGCGACAAGGCGCATGCCCTCGCCCGCGAGCTGCCCCAGGGAGACAAGAAGCTGCTCGACGTGGCTTCGGCCTTTGCCCTGCGTCCGGAGATCATCCTGCTCGACGAGCCGACGAGCGGCGTCAGCACGGCCGACAAGCACGTGGTCATGGATATCCTGGTCAAGGCGGCCAAGCGGATCGGCCTTCGCGCCATCATCCAGGTCGAGCACGACATGGACATCGTCTTCGGCTACTCGGACCGGATCATCGCCCTCCACCAGGGCAAGGTGCTGGCCGATGCCACGCCCGCGGCCATCCAGGCCGACCAGCGCGTGGTCGACATGGTCGTCGGGAGGCGGCGTCGCTAGCATGCTCGCCGTCGCCGACCTCGACGTCTTCATCCAGGAGAGCCATATCCTGAGGCGCGTCTCCCTCGAGGTTCGCGCGCGCGAGGTGGTCTGCCTCGTCGGGCGCAACGGCGCGGGGAAGACGACGACACTCCGGACCATCATGGGCTACCATCGCCCCCGGGGCGGCGGCGTCCGCTTCAACGACGTGCCGATCCACGAGCGACGCACCCATGAGATCGCGCGGCTGGGGCTGGGATTCGCCCCCGAGGAGAGCGGCATCTTTCCCGACCTGACGGTGGCGGAGAACATCGAGATCTCGACGTGGACCCGGCCCGGCGGTCGCCCGGCCGCCGAGCGGCTGGCCGCAGCCTACGAAGTCTTCCCCGCCCTGCGCAAGTACGTGGCGCGCAAGGGCCCCGAGCTGTCGGGCGGAGAGCGGAAGATGCTCTCGATCGCGCGGGCGCTCGCCCTCGATCCCGACATGCTGCTGCTCGACGAGCCCTTCGAGGGCCTCTCCCCCGCCATCATCCCCACTGTGGCCGCGGGTCTCGCCGAGATCACTCAGCGCGGCCACGCCATTCTCATGGCCGAGTCCAATATCCACCACGTGCCAGAATTCGCCACGCGCTTGTACGTGATCGAGCGCGGCGAGATCATCTTCGCGGGGCGACCGGACGATGTCCGCAAGGATCCGGCCGTCCTCCGCGTGATAGGAGGAACGACCTGATGCCGACCCTTCCCCTCATTCCGTCCACCGTCGTGGGATCCCACGGCAAGCCCGGCTGGTGGTTCGCCGCCGTCAAGGCCTTCGAGGCCGGCCAGTTCGGCCCGGGCGACCTCGAGGAAATGTTCGACGATGCCGCCGACACGGCCATCCGCGACATGGAACGCGCCGGTCTCGACATCATCACCGACGGCGAAGTCCGGCGCCTGGACGGCTACGTCGACTCCTACTACGCCGTCATCAAGGGCATCGAGCCGCTGCCCGTGCGCCGCCAGGCGGGGCCCTGGGGCTATGACCAGCAGACGCGCTACGAGGCCGTCGGGCGCATCGAGGCGCCGCCGGGGGGCCTCGGCATCATCAAGGAGTTCGAGTATCTCAAGGCCCACACGGCCAAGGCGACCAAGGCGACCTGCGCGGGACCCCTCACCTTCGGCTCGCGCATTCACCCGGGCAAGATGTACAAGGGCGTCGTGGACGTGGCCGAGCGCTTCGCCGAGGTGATCAACGAGGAGCTGAAGGGCCTCGTGGCCGCCGGCGCCGAGCTCATCCAGATCGACGAGCCCGCGCGGGGCAATGTCTCGGGCGAGGAGATGGCCCGTCTCTTCAACCTTGCCACCGAGGGCGTCAAGGTCAAGCTCGGCTTTCACATCTGCTTCGGCAATCGCTTCGGCCGCTCGCGCTTCGATCGCACCTACCGCCCCTACTTCCCCGGCGTCCTCAAGGCGCGCGCCGACCAGCTCGTCCTCGAGTTCGCGGGACGCGAGCTTTCCGAGCTCGACGTGTGGAAGGAGTACGGCGGAGACCGCGAGCTGGGCGCGGGCGTCATCGACGTCAAGGGCTTCTACCCCGAGACGCCCGAGGACGTGGCCACGCGCATCAAGCGCGTGCTCGCGGTGTGCAAGCCGGAGAAGCTCACCGTCAATCCCGACTGCGGCTTCGGCTGGTCGCCGCGCTACATGTGCAACCAGAAGGTCCGCGCGCTGGCCGCAGGGGCCGTGCTCGCCCGCCAGGAGCTGACGGGCAAGAAATAGCTCTCATGTCGGTCGCCGAGACCTGGGGGACGGATACCGTCGAGCGGACGCTGCCCTTCCCCTGCGACCGGTACGTCGATGAGCCCGACGGGGTCTATTTTCGCGGCATCACCGTGCACGCAAGTCCGGCCGCACTCTTCCGCTGGCTCTGCCAGATGCGCGTGGCGCCGTACTCCTACGACTGGATCGACAACGGCGGCCGCCGGAGCCCGCGCACCCTCACGCCAGGCATGGACGCCCTCGCCGTCGGGCAATCCATGATGCGCATCTTCACCCTCGTGGACTTCGGCCGGGACCGCCACGTCACCCTTCGGATCAAACACGGCACCGGCGCCTTCCGCCTCTTCGGCGACCTCGCGGTGACATATCTCATCCTGCCGCAGGAGCCGGACAGCTGCCGCCTTCTCGTCAAGCTGGTCGTGCGGTATCCTCGGGGACTCAGGGGCGCGCTCATGCGCTGGGGCCTGCCCTGGGGCGACCTCCTGATGATGCGGTGCCAGCTCCTGAACCTCAAAGCCCTCGCGGAGGCAGTTTCCTCGTGACCAGACACAAGGGCCTCGGCCCGCGTGTCTTCAGCGACGACCTCGACTTTCGCTCGATGTTCGCCACGGAGCGTCCCTGATGACCATGGTGATCCACGACTCGTACTCACGCCGGAAGGTGGAGTTGCCGGCGCCGCCGGGGCGGCTCGGCATGTACTTCTGCGGCCCCACGGTCTACCAGCGCATCCATATCGGCAATGCCCGGCCGTTCGTGCTGTCGATGTGGCTCAAGGGCTGGCTCACCCTCCGCGGCTACGACGTCAAGCTCGCCGAGAACGTGACCGACATCAACGACAGGATCTACGTCGCGGCGCGCGCGCAGGGTATCGGCAGCGCCGAGCTGGCCCGGCAGGCGACGGCCTGGTACATCGAGGACACGAGCGCACTCGGCCTCGGGCGGCCCGACACCGAGCCTCTCGCCTCCGAGACCGTCACCGAGATCATCGCCCTCACGAGCGAGCTGATGTCTCGCGGGCTCGCGTACCAGGCGGGCGGCGACGTGTACTACCGCGTCGCGCGATTCCCGGAGTACGGCCGTCTTTCGGGCGTCCAGCGCGAGGCTATGATCGCCCAGGAGCCGGAGGACCGGAAGGAGGATCCCCGGGACTTCGCGCTCTGGAAAACGTGGAAAGCCGATGAGGACACCTGGTGGGATTCGCCCTGGGGCCGCGGGCGTCCGGGCTGGCACATCGAGTGCTCCGCCATGGCGGAGAAGCACCTCGGCACCGGCTTCGACATTCACGGCGGCGGGCTCGACCTGCGCTTTCCCCATCACGAGAACGAGCTGGCCCAGTCGCGCGGCGCCGGGCGGGAGTTCGCCCGCTGGTGGTTGCACAACGGCATGATCGAGATGGGCGCCGAGAAGATGTCGAAGTCCCTCGGCAATATCGTGCCACTCCGGGACGCTCTCGACCGCTGGGGCCGCGAGGCCATCCTCGTCTTCTTCATGGGCGCCCACTACCGGAGCCCGATCGAGTACTCCGAGGCCTCCCTTCAGGCGGCCCGCGCCCAGGCGGACGACTTCCGCAACGCCTTCCGCGTGGCCGCCGCCCGCCCCAGCGACCTGACGTGGGAGCACCTGGCCGCGGCCCTCGACGACGACTTCGACACGCCCCGAGCGCTCGCCATCCTCCACGGCTGGCGCGCGGCCGGCCGGCTCGATCTCCTGGCGCGCGGCCTCGCCGTCTTCGGCCTCGCGATCGATCAGGGCGGCACCGATCGCTCGCCTGAGGCCAGCCGGCTCGCCGAGGAGCGTCAAGCGGCGCGGGCGCGCCGCGACTACGCCGAGGCCGATCGCCTGCGCGGGCAGATCGAGGGGCTGGGATGGGAGGTGCAGGACATCCCGGGCGGCTTCCGCCTCATCCCGAAGACCGGGTGATCTTCGGGCCAGAGGTAAACAATGGGCCACTCGCCCCACGCTTGCCCCGAGCTATCGAGCTGCACGCGCCTCGGCTTGTCGCACACGCTGCGAGAAAGAACAGCGCGGGCACAGCGCATGAGGCGCAGGCGCTCCGAGGCTCAATTTGATCTGTCCCTTGCCCTCTGGCAGGATCTTGCCGTCATGCCCCTCATCCCGCCTACGCCGTGAAAGTCGAGGTAGTGGAGACACCGCCATGATTTTGCGGATCAGGAGGTCGCGATGATGGACCCGGCGTTCACCCTCGAGGGGAAGACCGCCATCGTCGTCGGCGCGGCCAACGGGATCGGGCGCGCGACCGCCCTCGCGTTCGCGGCGGCCGGCGCCCACGTGACCTGCGCCGACATCGAGGAGCCGGGGGCCAAGGCCACCGCGGCCGAGATCGAGAAGGGCAGCGGGCACGCCCTGCCCGTGTCTCTCGACGTGACGGACAGCGCCAGCTGCCGCGCCGCCATCGCCGCCACCGTCGAGCGCTTCGGCAATCTCGCCGTCCTGCTCTACGGCGCCGCCGACAGCGACCGTACCGCCACCGTGCTGGAGATGGACGAGGCGGCCTGGGATCGCGTGATCCGCGTCAATCTCACGGGCGCGTTCCTGATGGCCAAGGCGGCGATCCCCGCGATGATCGCGCGCGGCGGCGGAAGCGTGATCCTCATCGCGTCGCAGCTCGGCCGCGTCGCCTCACCCGGGCGCCCGGCGTACTGCGCGAGCAAGGGCGCCCTGATCCAGCTCGCGAAGGTGCTCGCGGCCGACCACGCGGGGCAAGGCATCCGGGCCAACACGATCTCGCCGGGCGCCATCGAGACACGACGCATGCTCCGGCGGTGGAAGGACATGGACGAGGCGCGCAAGATGATGGGGCCGAAGCATCTGCTCGGTCGGCTCGGTCTGCCCGAGGAGATCGCCCGCGCCGCCGTCTATCTCGCGAGCGATGCCTCGGCCTTCATGACAGGCAGCGACCTGCTCATCGACGGCGGCTACACCGCAGTTTGACCCTGAGGTGCCTGGTAGATCGTGAAGGGTCTGACCGGCCCACTCCTGATCACCCTCGTCGCCGCGTGTGCGCCGCTGCCGCCCGTCACGCCGGCGCACACTCCCCGATCCGGACCCTTCGTCTATCTGGTCAGCCACGGCTGGCACGTCGGGATCGCCGTGGAGCAGGGGAACGTCCCACCGACGATCTGGCCGGAGAGCGCGGAGTTCAGCGGCTTCCGGTACCTCGAGGTCGGCTGGGGAGACGCCGATTACTACCCAACCGCCCACGGCTCCGTTGGGCTCGCGCTGAAGGCGACGTTCCGCTCGAGAGGGAGCGTGCTCCACGTCGCCGCATTCGACGCGGGACCTCCCGAGTTCTTCGGCATGTCGAAGATCATCGAGGTCACGCTGTCACGCCGGGGCCTCGAGGATCTGGCCCGCTTCATCCACACGACCTATTCCAACACCTGGACGGCCCGCGCGCTCGCCGTCGCCGGTTGTCCGATCGATGCGGCAGGGGCGATCACGGCGGGCGGCGTCATGTACGAGGCACGCCGCTTCGGACGCGTCATCCGCAACGGAGCGCTGTGGAGGGACGTGCCGGCCGACGGCACCGAGCGAGAGGCCTGTCGCTGACGGCCTCAGCCCTTGAAGAGCAGGCCCGCGCCGCTGGCGATGAGCAACGCGCTGATGACCCAGACGAAGACGCGCTGCGAGAAGCGGGCTTGCATGCGCCCGCCCAGGAACAATCCGGCCGCCACGATCGGAAGCGCGCCGGCCATGGACACCAGCGTCTCCCAGCGGAACAGGCCCAGGATGGCGTAGGCGACGAGCCGGATGCCGCCGTCGATGAGGAAGTTCGAGGCGAAGGTCGCCCGGAACGTGGTCTTCTCGAGATTTCGCAGGCTCAGGTAGATGACATAGAAGGGGCCCCCGCTGCCGAACAGCGTCCCGACCAGGCCGCCCAGCAGCCCGCACACGATGGCGAAGAGACGCGAGCCGCGCAGCGCGGGAAGCGGGAGCACCTGGTACACGGCATAGACGATCACGAACGCGCCGAGCACCCGGGCCAGCGCCGCCGTCGGAACCGCCTGGAGCAGATAGAGCCCGAGTCCCACGCCCACGAGCATGAACGGGACGAGAGCGAGCTGCTCCCTCCACGCGATCTGGCCGAGATTCTTGATCCCCTGGCTGGCCGAGCCCAGATAGTCCAGCGAGACGACCAGCGGGACAACAGCGGTGACGGGCGAGACCAAGCTCAGCAGCGGGACAGCGATGAGACCCGAGCCGAAACCCGCCATGCCCCGGACGAAGTAGGCGAGAAACAAGACCAGCCCGGAGTAGACGAGAGTGTCCAACGCTCTCGTATAGCACGAGACCGGCAGGAAGGCGGTGTCACACCGGGCGGTGAGGTCCGGGGACGATCAGGGCTGCTGAGCGGTTCGCGACAGACCGGGCAACAGCGTCACGCTGGACTCGCCGAGGCGGCACGTGGCGCGCTCGCAGGCCTGCCGCGCGAGGATGGGCACCGGCCGACGCTCGGCGATGCGGCCGCCGGACGGGGCGATGCACCGGGCCAGCGCCTGGAGCGAGGCTCGAATCTGCCGGTTCTCCGGAGCCTGCGGATCATCGTTCGAGCGGGTGAAGACGGCGGCGTCCAGCACGTCGTGGCGGGGCGCGCCGAACAGCGGAGGCGCGAGGCGTAGAACGAGGAGCCCGAAGGACCCGCCGGGCGCCGCCACGCCCGCGAACTTACACGAAGCCGACCCATCACACCGCGGTCGGATGCGCTCATCAGCGCCCGGGCACACCGCGTGACCCTCCGCGCTCGCGCCCCAGGCCAGGACACCCGTCTTGTGGTGGCACTGGACGCGTCCGGCCGCGTCGACGAGACAGACCATCAGGTCGGCGCGCTCGGTCGAATCGACCCGGTTCACCGTGACCGAGATGTCCACAGGCTCGGACCACGATCCCGGAGTTTCGCCCGAAGAAGCCTTCAGCGCCGCGAGGATGCCCACCGTCACGAGCACGAGGAGGCCGGCGAGTGTCCTGGGCTTGGCCATGGTCGTCGAGGAATCCCCGCAAGAGCCGGGCCAAGACCCAAGGCCCCAGAAACCGGTCCTTTCTCGACCCTCTCGACGCCCCGTCTGACGAATTCCGTCCTTCATGTGACACGCCTCGGCTGATTGTGGAGTCCTTCCCGATGAGGCAATATTTTGGGCTGCCATTTCGCTGACTTACAAGAATGCGTACTTGGCACGCGACTGGAAAGGAGGAGGGTCCCTCAAGAATCATGAGACACCTGACGAAGCTCCTACTCGGACTGGTGGTGCTACTGCAGCCATGGACCGCCGCCGCTCAGCAGCCACCCCTGGCGTTCGGCGTGCTGAACCAGCAGAGTCCGGCGCTCACCGCGGAGCGCTGGAACCCGATCCTCCACTACACGAGCACGGTGAGCGGCGTCCCGCTCCAGCTCAAGATGGGCCGCACGGTGCAGGAAACCAACTCAATGATGGCCCGCGGCGAATTCGACTTCGTGTTCACCAACCACAATTTTCAATCGGAGTTCGACAGCCTCGGCTTCAAGGTGATCGCCCGCTGGGCGGGAGAGCCGATCCGGGCGGTCATCGCGGTACCCGCGGACAGCCCGATCCAGAACCTGCATCAGCTGGCAGGCAAGCGCGTGTCTTTCCCTTCCAACGAGGCCTTCGTCGCCTACGCTGTCCCGCTGGTCGCGCTCAAGCGGGCGGGCGTTCGCGTGGAGGAGGTCTTCGGTGGCAACCAGGAAGGCACGCTGGCGCAGCTCAAGGCCAGGCGCGTCGAGGCGGGCGCGGTCAACTCCCGCTTCCTCGGCCAGTACGCGGAGCGCGAGCACGTGCAGTTCCGCGAGATCTACGTGTCCGAGGGCTTCCCCGACCTGGCGGTGATCGCGCACCCGCGCGTGCCCGCCGCCACCGTGGAGCGCGTGCGCCGCGCCCTGCTCGGAATGAGCAGCGACACCGCGGCGGCCTCCATCCTCACCCTCGCCAAGTCCAAGGGGTTCGAGGCGGCCACCGACCGTGACTACGACGGCGTCCGGCGCATCTACCGTCTCGTCGGCCAGTGAAATCAAGCCTTCGCGCGCTCCTGCTGGGCGTCTCGAGCGTGGCGATCGTCGCCGTCACGCTGGGCGGCCTCGCCGTCAACCTGAGCGATCGCAGCACGGCAGCCCGGATGAGGCTCAGCGAGCAAACGGAGCGCCTCGGAACGGCGGCGGCTCCTCTGCTCCTCGACGCGCTCGTGGTCGGCGACCTGGCGCGCGCCGAGCAGATGCTGCGAAGCCTGAACGGAGAATCGGTGTGGAGCCGGCTGGCCCTGTACGAAAGCGACGGGCGCCGGCTCATCCTCGATGCCTCTCCCGACAACCTGAAACAATCCGGGGCTCCGCGCTGGGTCAAGCACCTGGTTCCCGTGACGCTCGAGGAGCACCGGGTCGCGATCGCGGCGCCGCCCGTCGTCTACGGCGTGCTCGCGGTGACTCCGTCCGTGCAGAGCCTGGAAAGCGACCTCTGGGCCGAGATTCGCACCATGATCGCGGTCACCGGCGTGCTCCTGGTGACCCTCCTCGGCCTCACCCACGTGATCCTGCTCGTCGGCCTGCGGCCGGTGCGCGCCCTCGCCGAGAGCGCGGCTCGGCTCGGCAGCGGAGACCTCACCGCCCGGATGCGGGAGACCAGGCTCAGCGAGATGGCCCCCACCGTGCGCGCCTTCAACTCGATGGCGGCCAGCCTCGAGCAGGCGCTCCACGAGGCCCGCACCCGTGAGGCCCGGCTGGAAAGCCTCGTCGCGATCAGCGGCGACCTGTCCCGGATGCAGGAGCTCGACTCCCTCATCGGGCGCATCGCGGAGGCGTGCGGGCGGCTCGTCAACACCGACTGGGTGGGCTTCCGCCTCGTGGAGGGCGACGAGCTGGCCATGGCCGGAACACTGGAGAGCAGTGACTTGATGGTGACGCCGAGTCTCAAGATCGGCAGTGGCCTGGCCGGCACCGTGGCCGCCTCCGGACGTCCGCTCCTGGTGCGGGATCCCGCCGACGATCCCCGCATGCTCCCCGAGGACGCGAAGGAGGTGCGTCGCTTCGGCGCCCGTGGGTTCCTGGGGGTACCCGCCAAGATCGGAGACCGGGTGGTCGGCGTCCTCACCTTCCAGACCAAGCGCGAGGAGGGATTCTCAGCCGAGGACATGGCCATCGCCACCGCCTTCGCCTCCCACGCGGCGATCGCGGTCGAGAACCGCCGATTGCTGCTCGAGTCCCGCCGCGCCTACGACGAGCTGGCCGAGACCCAGGGTCAGCTCGAGCAGGTTCAGAAGATGGATGCCATCGGCCGGCTCGCGGGCGGCGTCGCCCACGACTTCAACAACCTCCTCACCGTCATCCTCGGGCGCGCCGACATCCTGCTGCGCCAGCTGAAGCCCGAGGATTCCATGCACCGCGGCATCGAGCTGATCCAGCGCACCGCCGGCCGCGCCGCGGACCTGACGCGCCAGCTCCTCGCCTTCGGGCGCAAGCAAGTGCTCGAGCCAGTCGTCCTCGACCTGAGCGCGGTGACCATGGACATGAAGGACATGCTGGGGCGGCTGATCGGCGAGGACATCGCGCTCCTGACCACGCCGACCCCGGGGCTCGGCCGCGTGAAGGCCGACCGCGGGCAGATCGAGCAGGTGATCATGAACCTGTCCGTCAACGCGCGCGACGCCATGCCCCAGGGCGGCCGCCTCATCCTCGAGACCGCGAACGTGGAGCTCGACGACGAGTACGTGCGCCGGCACGTCGGGGCGCGGCCCGGGCCTCATGTCATGCTCGCCGTCTCCGATACCGGCACCGGGATCCCGCGCGAGATCCAGGCGCATATCTTCGAGCCGTTCTTCACGACCAAAGAGCAGGGCAAGGGCACCGGACTCGGCCTGGCCACTGTCTACGGCATCGTCAAGCAGAGCGGCGGGCATGTCGAGGTGGACAGCGAGCCGGACAAGGGCACGACGTTCCGGATCTACCTGCCCCAGCTCGACGCCGCGGCCATCACCGTTGATCGAAGCCCGCGGCCGACCGCGGCCGCAGGCGGCAGCGAGACCATCCTGCTCGTGGAGGACGAGGAGGGCGTGCGCGAGCTGGCGCGCGACATCCTCCGGGCCAGCGGGTACACCGTGCTCGAGGCGCGCAACGGCCCCGAGGCCCTGCTGCTCTGCGAGCGGCACCAGGGCCCGCTCGATCTCCTCCTCACGGACGTGGTCATGCCCCGGATGAGCGGCCGCGAGCTGGCCGAGCGCCTGGGCCCGCTCCGGCCCGACCTCAGCGTGCTCTACATGTCGGGTTACACCGACGACGCGGTCATCCGCCACGGCGTGCTCGGCGCGGGCACCGCGTTCCTGCAGAAGCCCTTCGCGCCCGCCGCCCTCGTCCAGCGCGTCCGCGAATCGCTCGATCTCGCGAGCGCGCGCAGCCCCGCGTAAGCGCTCCTGGACGCGAGGGGCCTGGCCCCACCCTGCTATCCTGACATTGATGCCTCAACTCGAGCGCGCCGCGATAGACGTGCTGGTGGTGGCGCCCATACCCGATTTCGATCGCGCCTCGGGGTCTCTGCGCTTCTATCAGATGTTGCAGATGCTGGCCCGGCGATACCGCGTGATGCTCCTGGGATGGGTGGATGCGGAAGATCCGCGATCACCGCGCTATGTCAAGGCCCTCGCCGACGCCGGACTCGCCGTGCAGGTCGTGTCCCACGCCGGCGTGGTCGGCGGCGTCAGTGCCATCCTCGGACGGGTCCGCCTCTGCGTGCTCTTCGAGTTCTTCACCAGCGCCGAACGGGTGATCGGGCGAGTCAGATTGCTGCGGCCGGATCTTCCCGTCGTGATCGATTCGGTGGACGTGCACTTCCTCCGTGAGATGCGGGGAGTCCCGTATGCCATGAGGCCGCGCCGCGCGGCCCGCAAGGCGCGACGGACGATGAGGCGGGAGCTCGGGGTCTACCGGCGCGCGGATCTCGTCCTGACCGTCACCGAGTGCGATCGCGCCCAGATCCTCCAGACGTTGCCGAAGGCCCGCGTCTCCATCGTGCCGAATATTCACCAGGTCCGCGAGGACGTCCCGGGATTCAACGAGCGCCGGCGCAATTCGCTGCTGTTCGTCGGCGGGTTCGCCCATCCGCCGAATGGAGACGCGGTGCTCTTCTTCTGCCGCGACATCCTGCCCATGGTGAAGCGGGCGCTCGGGCAGGTCGAGGTCACCATCGTGGGCGACCGGCCGCCGCCGGAGATCCGGGATCTCGCCGGCGACGGCGTCGTCATCGCAGGCTGGGTGCCGGAGATGACGCCGTACCTCGATTCACACTGCGTGGCCATCGCACCGTTGCGGTTCGGTGCGGGCATGAAGGGGAAAGTGGGGCAAGCGCTGGCGGCGGGCCTCCCGGTGGTGACGACCCGCGTGGGCGCCGAAGGCATGGACCTGGAGGATGGGAAGGCCGCGCTCATCGCCGATTCGCCGACGGCCTTCGCCGAGGCCGTCGCACGTCTCTGCACCGACGGCGAGCTCCATCGAGACTTGAGCCAGGCTGGGCGATCCCACGTGCGCCACCGGTGGGACGCGGCCGCCGTCGAAGCCCGGCTCATCGGCGCCCTCGAGAGCATTCGAGGGCTGACCCCGACGCCGCTACGGGCGCCCGGGCGCCTCGCCGCTCACGCGCGCGACGCGTATGTACGAAGCGGCCTTGCCCAGACGGTGGAGCACGCGTCGGCGGTCACGGCATGGTACGTGGGCCGGCTGCGCCCGCGACGGCGTTGACGGCCGGCTCCGCCCGCTATCGCGGTCCGCGCACGGCGCGAGCGGCTCCGCCCGGACGCCGCGGCACGAGAAGACCGCGCGCTCGGCGCTCGCGGACAGCACGCTTCAGCTGGCCCCAGGCCACCCCCGCCGCGTAGACGCAGTCGAGCATCTCGTAAAAGGCGCCGGGCCGCCGGGCAAGCGTGCGGGCGCTCGAATGAGCGGTCATGCGCGCCATGGAGCGAATCCGCCAGCGCGGAATGCCGAGAATGCGAGGGCCGCCGGGCGGCTCCGCCGCCGCACGCGCCTCGCCTTCGCCCATGTCCCACATCACGCGGCGGAAGTACGCGCGCCGCATTCGGGCCCTCGGGATGCGGTGGAAGACGGCCAGCCCGGGATCGTAGGCGACGGCGCGGCCGGATTGAAGCACGCGGCGCACCATATCCACGTCCTCGTTGCAGAACCGCCTGCCGCCTACCGGCCCGAGGTTGACGTCGAATCCTCCCAGCGCCTGGAGGGCCGCGCGTCGGTACACCATGTTCGCTCCCCAGACCTGAGGATACTTCCCCGCGGGGACGGGCATCATGGCCGGCCTGTCATGTTCCATGATGGCCAGGTAGTCGAGCAGTCTCGGACTCTCGAGAAGCCACGATGGAGGCTCGGCCTCCCACCTGGGCCGGATACGCCCCCCCGCGCCGTCAACGCCCCATTTGTCCAGCACGCCGGCGGCCGCCGCGACCCAGTCGACCGCGGGCGACACGTCGTCGTCCGTCAGCGCGATCACCGCGCCGCGCGCGACGGCGATGCCGGCATTGAGGGCCCGGCTCTTGCCGAGCCGCGGCTCGAACACGTAGCGGAGGCGGCCTTCCGCCCGCATGGCCATGGTCCGGAAGACTTCGAGGGTGTCGTCGGTAGAGCCATTGTCCGCGACGAGGATTTCCCAACCCAGACCCGCCGGAGTCTGCTGCGCGAGCAGGGCCTCGAGCGTCTTGCGGAGTCGGGAGGCGCGGTTGTGCGTGGCGATGAGCACGGTGACCGCGAGGGAGCGCTCCGAAGCGGGGCCGGCCTTCATGGCTTCGGGGTCGGGAATTTCGGCCCGGGCGCGGTCCGCTCGTACTCCCGGAGCTCCGGCCGGCGCCGGAGATCTGCCCGGACCACTCGGCGATGGAGAGCCTCGACGACGAGGTTCGCCGCGCGATTGCCACGGCGCCAACCCAGGATCTTCATCATCTTCTCCGCGACCCACTCCGTGGCGAGCTCACGATGATGGGTGAGCCATCGGTAGTGGTCCCCGATCCACCAGTCGTCGGCGGGGAGATCCCACCGCTCCCGGAGGCAGCGGAGGCTGATCCGGTTCCACGCGTCGCTCCAGCGGAGGAGGTAGAAGGGCAGACCTGACCAGAGGAACGGCGGGGGCTGCTGGTTCGCCACGATGGCGGACGGCTCCAGGTAGACCGGGTACCCTGCGTCCCGCAGCTGCAGGCAGAGGTCCAGGCTCTCTCCGCAGCTCAGGTACCGCGGATCTTGCAGGCCGAACTTGTCGAAGGTCTCGGTGCGGAGCAGCTTGCAGTGGAACTCGACCAGCTCCGTGGGGGCGCGACGCAGCTGCCCCTGCACCTCGGACATCAGGCGCCGCGGAAACCTGTGCTCCTCGAAGAACGACCGGCGCCCGTTCGCCTCGAGGATGTGCGCCTCCCCGCCCGCCATGTGGATGAGCCCGCGCGCGGGCTCCTCGTTGCAATAGAGCGGCCCCACCGCCCACGCGCCGGTCTCATCGGCGCACTGGACGAGGCGGTCGAGCCACCCCCGCGTGACGAGCACGTCGTTGTCGATGAAGCACACGTACTCCGTGTCCACGTGAGACAGCGCGAGGGCGCGGGCCTCCATGGGAGAGAGGTAGTGCTCGGCACGGATGAGCGTGAAGCCACGTTGCCGAGCCTGGAGCTTGAGATACTGACGGACGGGCGCCGGCGAGGCGCCATCGACGTAGACGAGCTTATGCGGCAGCCCGGTATGGGCGAAGATGCTCTCGAGCGCCGGTCGTGTCACGCGGAACTGCTCGCGCGGCGCCACGACCACGGTCGTCCGGATCTCGGTCACGACTCTCTCCGATGGCTCGCGATGTCCGCCGCTGTCCAGGCGACGGCGTGACATGACGCGGCTGCACCGCTCGTGCCATCCAGAGGGCTCCAGGAAATTCGATAGTTGCGGGCCTGCTCAGCGCCGGGATCGCCCGGACTGTAAAGCGAGCCGTCAGTGTTGGATGCGCGGCGCCTCAGCGCGGGCGCCGCGCGGTCTGGATCGCTTGCCAGACGCGCTCGGGCGTCGCCGGCATCTCGATGTGCTCGACGCCCAGCTCGGCCAGCGCGTCGCAGATCGCGTTCATCACTGCGCCGAGCGCAGGCGTCGTCCCGCCCTCGCCCCCGCCGCGCAGCCCGAGGGGATGGGACGTCGACGGCACCTCGCTGATCTCCGTCGTGAAGGACGGCAGCATGTCCGCGCGCGGCAGCGCGTACTCCATCAGCGTGGAGGACAGGAGCTGGCCGCTCTCCTCGTCGTACGCGCACGCTTCCCAGAGGGCCTGCCCCACGCCCTGGGCGATGCCGCCGTGCGTCTGGCCGTGCAGGATCATCGGATTGACGGCGCGCCCGCAGTCGTCCACGGTCGTGTAGCGCACGATCTCGACCACTCCTGTCTCGAGATCCACCTCCACCTCGCACACCGCGGTGCCGTAAGGAAAGGACGGCGCGGGCATCGTCTCGTCGCTCAGACCGTCGAGCGGCCCCCGGCAGTTCTCGGGCGCATCGTGCCGGAGCGTCGCGGCCGCCACCTCGAACAGGTCGACCGAGCGGTCGGTACCCTTCACCGTGAACCGGCGCGCCGAGAAGTCCACGTCGGCCTCCGCGGCCTCCAGGAGCCAGGCGGCGATCCGACGGCCCTTCTCCACGATCTGATCCGACGCCTTCGCCATCACCACCGCGGCGAGTCGCAGGGCGCGAGCGGAATGCGCTCCGCCGCCGACGACGGTGGCGTCGGTGTCGCCGGTGACCAGGCGCACCTGGGACAGCTCCACGCCGAGCCACTCCACGACGAGCTGCGCGAAGCTGGTCGCGTGCCCCTGGCCGGACGAGAGCGTGCCCAGCACCACGTCCACCGATCCCTCCGGCCGCACCGTGATGTGCGCGCGCTCCCGTGGGAAGCCCGTGTTCAGCTCGATGTAGCTCGCCACGCCGATCCCGCGATGGCGTCCGCGCCGGCGCGCCTCGGCGCGACGCGCCTCGAACCCCGCCCAGTCTGCGAGGACCACCGCCCGATCGAAGGCGGCCAGGTAGTCGCCGCTGTCGTAGAGCGTGCCGGCGGCGTTGCGGTACGGCATGGCGCTCGCCGGCACGAGGTTCTTCCGTCGCAGCTCGAGCCGATCGAAGCCGTGCCGACGCGCGGCGAGGTCGATCAGCCGCTCCGTGACGAACATGATCTCGGGGCGGCCCGCGCTCCGGTACGGCGTGGTCGGCGATGTGTTGGTGACCACGGCCCGACCGCGGATCGAGACGGCGGGAACACGGTAGACGGTGCCCGTGAGCGCCATGCCCTTGTTGAGCGGGTGGAACGAGACGGCATGCGCGCCGACGTTGCTGGTGTTCGCGGCGCGAAGCGCGAGGAAACGGCCCTGGGCGTCCAGCGCCAGCTCGGCCCGGACGGCGAGGTCGCGGCCGTGGTAATCGGCGAGGAACGCCTCCCGGCGCTCACTCGTCCACTTGACGGGGCGGCCCACACGCCGCGCCGCCCACGCCACCAGGGCAAACTCGGGATAGCAGCTGTTGCGCGTCCCAAAATTCCCGCCCACGTCGCCCGCCATCACGCGCACCGCGCTCTCGGGAACGCCGAGGGCTCCGGCCACCCCGGTCTGGGTGCGCCCGAGACCGCCGGCCCCCGCATGGACGGTGTAGCGGCCACTCGCGGGATCCCAGACACCCACCGCCGCGCGGGGCTCCATCGGCACACCGGTGACGCGGTGCACCCACGTCTCGAATCGCACGACATGGGCCGCCCGTCCGAACGCGGCGTCCACGGCCGCGGCATCGCCCCCCTCGGAATCCACGCAGACGTTGGACGACATGCCCTCATAGAGCACGGGGGCATCAGAGGCGGCGGCGGTGATGCTCGCCGTCACCGCGGGCAGCGGCCCCCAGTCGACGGTGATGCGCTCGGCACCATCGCGCGCGGCCGCAGGCGTCGCGGCGACGACCACGGCCACCACCTCGCCCATGAAGCGCACCCGGTCGGCGGGAATCGACGGGTGGGGAGCGATGAAGGACACGTCGCCGGGCCGAACCATCTCCTCGTGGGGATTCCCCGGCATCGGGCTGTGGGTGAGCGGCCTCATGCCGTCGGCGACGGCGTCCTCGCCGGTGAGCACCGCGATCACCCCCGGCGTGGCGAGGGCCGCCGCGGTGTCGATGCGCCCGATGCGCGCGTGGGCGTGCGGGGAGCGCACGAAGCACGCGTAGGCCTGGCCGGGCAGGTTGACGTCGTCACTGTAGCAGCCCCCGCCCACGAGCAGGCGCGCGTCCTCCTGGCGCAGGACGGGCTTGCCGAATCCTTCGCGGGCTACACTGGTTCGCGACTGGAGGAAGGACACGCGGGTGGCCACCTAGGACATGATCATGCGGCGCAGCCGGCAAGCCGGTATTCTCGGCCAGGAAAGGCGACGCCGGACGAACTCGACGATTTGCTCAGCATATCTCTTGGTCGGCAGACCAGTATATGCGGAGAGGGACCGGTACGTCCGGGAGCACCCGGAGTTGATGGCGCGCCGGCGCGTGCCCACAGCCTCACCGAGTGGCTTGATCGTTGCCTCCATAACTGGCTAAATGCTACCGACGATGGGGGGCATCATACGCAGAGGGTCGGCGTTCATGATGCGCGCATGAAGTGCGCGGGGTGCGGGCAGCAAAGTCCTCCGGAAGCGCGATTCTGCGCGGGCTGTGGGGCGCGCCTCGTTCATGCGTGCTCGGCGTGCGGCGCGGAGCTTCCCGCCGACGCCCGGTTCTGTCCTCGGTGTGGAGAGGCTTCGCTCACGCGCCCGGCCGTCACCGCGGAGTTCGCGAGCCCGGCGACGTACACCCCCAAGCATCTCGCCGAGCGCATCCTCACCTCCAAGGCCGCCCTCGAGGGCGAGCGCAAGCAGGTCACCGTTCTGTTCGTCGATGTCTCCGGCTTCACCGCGCTCTCCGCGCGACTCGACCCCGAGGACGTGCACGTACTCATGACGCGCGCGTTCAAGCTCATGCTGGCCGAGGTCCATCGGTACGAAGGCACGGTGAATCAGTTCCTCGGCGACGGCATCATGGCGCTCTTCGGCGCGCCGATCGCTCACGAGGACCATGCGCAGCGGGCGGTGCGCGCCGCGCTCGGCATCCAGCGCGCCCTCGAGGACTATCGCCGTGAACTGGAGCGCGAGCGCGCCCTGACGTTCAAGGTGCGCCAGGGCCTCAATAGCGGGCTCGTCGTCGTCGGCAGCATCGGGAGCGACCTCCGGATGGACTACACCGCGGTCGGAGACACCACCAACGTCGCCGCGCGCTTGCAGCAAGGCGCCGAGAGCGGACACATCGTGATCGGCGAAACCACCTACCGACTCGTCGCCGATTACTTCGACACCCGCCCGCTCGGTGAGCTGTCCGTGCGCGGCAAGGCGGAGCCCATCCGCGCGTGGACCGTCGAGGCAGCACGCGAAGGCCGGACGAGGCTCGAGGCCGGTGTCCAGCGCGGGCTCACGCCTCTCGTCGGACGCGGGCGAGAGCTCGAGGCCCTCGAGGCCGCCCTCGCCCGGACGCGCGCCGGGCACGGGCAGGTCGTGTTCGTCGTCGGCGAGCCGGGCATCGGGAAGTCGCGCCTGCTCTACGAGTTCCGCGGGCGCGCGGGCGACGCCGACTGGCGCGAAGGGCATTGCCTCTCCTTCGGTCGCGCCACGGCCTTTCACCCGCTCGTCGATCTTCTCAAGCGATGGGTGGGCATCGACGAGCGCGACGCCGACGATGTCGCGGTGACCAAGGTGGAGCGTGCGACCGCGGCCATCGGCGACGACGTGGGGGCGGCGGCGCCCTACCTGCGCTATCTCCTCTCGCCCGGCGCGGCCGACGCCGCGATCACCGCGCTCGATCCGCGCGAGCGCCGCGGCGGCATCTTCGAGGCGCTCCGTAGAATGATCCTGCGTGCGGCCGAGCGGCGGCCGCAGATCGTGGTGATCGAAGATCTCCACTGGATCGATCGGGCGACCGAGGAGTTCCTGGCCGTGCTCTGCGACAGCGTGCCCGCGAGTCCGGTGCTCCTGATCCTCACCTACCGACCCGGCTACGCGCAACCCTTCGGGGAGCGCACGTACCACACGCGGATCGTCCCGGCCCCACTTTCGGAGCCCGACAGCGCGCACATGGCCGCCGCCATTCTCTCCAGTGACGCGTTACCCGACACGCTCCGGAGCGCCATTGCCGCCAAGGCCGAGGGCAACCCGTTCTATGTCGAGGAGGTCGTGCGCTCGCTGCGTGAGGCGGGGGCGATCCGCGTCGAGAACGGCCGCTTCGTGCTCACCGCCCGGCTCGACGATGTCGTCATCCCCGACACGATCCACGACGTGATCATGGCGCGCATCGACCGGCTGGACGAGGCGCCGAAGCGGGCGCTGCAGACCGCCTCCGTCATCGGGCGCGACTTCACGCAGCGCCTCGTCGAGCGCCTGAGCGAGATCCGCGGCCGGAGCGACACGCTGCTGCGCGAGCTACGGGCCGTGGAGCTGATCTACGAGACGAGCGTGTTCCCCGAGGTCGCGTACCGCTTCAAGCACGCCCTCACCCAGGACGTCGCCTATCGCTCGTTGCTCGTACAGCGCCGTCGCGAACTGCACGGTCTGATCGGCGGCGCCATCGAAGAGCTCTACGCCGACCGGCTCACCGAGCACTACGAGATCCTCGCCCATCATTTCTCGCTCGCGGAAGACTGGCGACGCGCGTTCGACTACTTGCTGCGAGCCGGCGAGAAAGCGGCGGCGGCGTTCGCCTTGCGTGACGCGCTGGCATTGTACGATCAGGCGCTGACCGTCGCCGATCGACTCGGGGACGCCCTGCCCGCCGCCGCCCGCATGGCCATCCATCAGGCGAGATCGTCCCACGCGTTCTTCCTCGGCGACTTCAACCAGGGCCGGGCCGAGGGAGAGCGGTGGCTCGCGCTCGCCGAGCGCGCAGGCGATCGGGCGGCCGCCGCGTCGGCCCTGGCGTGGACGAGCTTCGCCACCATGTGGGCGCAAGACTTCGGCGCGGCCAGCGACTATGCGCGCCGCGCCATCGAAGTCGGCTACGCCGACCGGCTCACCGAGCACTACGAGATCCTCGCCCATCATTTCTCGCTCGCGGAAGACTGGCGACGCGCGTTCGACTACTTGCTGCGAGCCGGCGAGAAAGCGGCGGCGGCGTTCGCCTTGCGTGACGCGCTGGCATTGTACGATCAGGCGCTGACCGTCGCCGATCGACTCGGGGACGCCCTGCCCGCCGCCGCCCGCATGGCCATCCATCAGGCGAGATCGTCCCACGCGTTCTTCCTCGGCGACTTCAACCAGGGCCGGGCCGAGGGAGAGCGGTGGCTCGCGCTCGCCGAGCGCGCAGGCGATCGGGCGGCCGCCGCGTCGGCCCTGGCGTGGACGAGCTTCGCCACCATGTGGGCGCAAGACTTCGGCGCGGCCAGCGACTATGCGCGCCGCGCCATCGAAGTCGGCGGCGCCGCTGACGTCCCCGCCGCGGTGGGGGGCGGCTACCTCACCATGGCCTACGTGAATGCTCTGAGCGGCCGGCACGACAAGGCGGGCTCGGAGTTCGACGAGGCGCTCCGCGTCAGCCGCATCGCGCGCGATCCGGCGCGCGAGATCCTCACCCTGCAGATGCGTGGCGTCTTCGACGGCTGGCACGGTGACTATGGGCGCGCGCACGCCGATGCCAACGAGGCGGTCCGCCTCGCGCGCGACCATGGCTTGCTTGTCCTCTACCTGCGCAGCCTGTGGACGCGCGGCCTGGTGTCGACGTCGATCGGCGACTGGGACGGCGCCCTGCGTGACCTCGAGGAAGGCATCGCGGTGGCCGAACGGATCGGCGACCGCGGCTTCATGCCCAGGATGATGAACACCCTCGGCTGGCTGCATATCGAATGTGACGACATCGAGCGTGGGATCGATGTCACGGCGCGGGCGGCCGCGTTCGCCCGCGACATCCGCCACGCCTTCGGCGTCGAGATGTACACCTTCTGCACCGTCAACCTCGGCGACGCCTTCCTGGCCAAGGGTGATCTCGTGCTGGCCGGCGAGAAGTTCGACGAGGCGCGACGCATCGCGGAGGACCCGAAGACTCACGAGTGGATGAAGTGGCGCTACACGCTGCACCTCCACGCGAGCCTCGGCGAGTACTGGCTGGCGCGCGGCGACCATCGGCGGGCCGCCGAGTTCGCCGAGCGCTCGCTGGCGGGGTCGCGGCCGACTCGGTCGCTGAAGTACGTCGCGCGGGCGCTGCGGCTCCTCGGCGACGTCGCGCGCCGGGACCGACGATGGGACGACGCCGAGGGCGCTTTGCGGGAGTCGGTCGAAGTCGCCCGGGCGATCGCGCATCCCAACCAGACCTGGAAGACCGAGCTGGCCCTGGCGCGACTCCATGCCGCCAGGGGCAGGCGTGACGCGGCGGCCGAATCTCTCGCGGCGGCTCGTCGGACCATCGAGGGGCTCCGGGGCGGGGTGCATGATGCGCGTCTGCTCGCTGGCCTCACCGAGGGCCCGCTGATCCGCGGCGTCTTCGACGCCTCACCCTTCGACTGAGGAATGGCCCGGCCCGTTCTGCGACCTTATGGTCGGCGCCATCGCTTATACTCCTGAGGCACACTCGACGAAAGGAGCCCGTGCGTGCCCCGGATCAACGAGGCTTTCCTGAATCTCCAGGCGAGCTATCTCTTCGCCGAGGTCAAGCGGCGTAGCCAGGCCTATCGCGAGGCGCACCCCGATGCGCGGCTGATCGACCTGGGGATCGGCGACGTCACGCTGCCGCTTCCGCCGGCGGTGGTCCGGGCCCTGGAGGTGGCCGTCGGCGAGCAGGCGAGCGCCGAGACGCTCAAGGGCTACGGCCCCTACATAGGCTACGAGTTCCTCCGCGGCGAGATCGCCGCGCACGACTTCGGCGCGCGTGACGTCAAGCTCGGCGCCGACGAGATCTTCGTGAGTGACGGCGGCAAGAGTGACGCCGCGAACATCCAGGAGCTGTTCGCGCAGGACTCCGTCGTGGCCCTGATGGACCCCGCCTACCCGGTGTACGCGGACGCCAACGTGATGGCCGGCCGATCGCGTCCCGCCGACAGCACGGGGCGCTATGCCGACTTCGTGTACCTGCCGTGCACCGCGGAGAACGACTTCCAGCCGGCGTTGCCCGATCGGCACGTCGACCTGATCTACCTCTGCTACCCGAACAATCCGACCGGCGCCGTGATGACGCGCGGGGCGCTCGGGCGCTGGGTCGACTATGCTCGCGCGCACGAGGCGGTGATCGTCTACGACGCCGCCTACGAGGCGTACATCCGGGACTCCGACATCCCACATTCGATCTACGAGATCGAGGGGGCGCGCGAGGTGGCCATCGAGTCCCGCAGCTTCTCGAAGAGCGCCGGATTCACCGGCTTGCGGATGGCCTACACGGTCGTGCCCCGCGAGGCGCAGGGGCGGACGGCGGATGGCCGTGCCGTGAGCCTGAACCAGCTCTGGCTTCGCCGACAATCGACGAAGTCGAACGGTCCGCCCTATGTCATCCAGCGGGCCGCCGCGGCCGTCTACACGCCGGAGGGCCAGCAGCAGGTCCGAGCCCTGATCGACCACTACATGGAGAACGCCCGCATCATCCGCGCGGGCCTGGAGGCGGCTGGTCTCACCGTGTACGGCGGGCGCAATGCGCCGTACATCTGGATCCGCACGCCGGCCGGCGTGTCCTCGTGGGATTTCTTCGACCGCCTCCTCGCCGAAGCCCAGGTGATCGGCGTGCCCGGATCCGGCTTCGGCCCGAGCGGCGAGGGCTACTTCCGCGTCACGGCCTTCGGCTCCCGCGCGCAGAGTGCCGAGGCGGTCGAGCGCATCGCGGCCCGCCTGCGCGGATAGCTGGCTATATGCCCGATCCCGGCCTCGGCGCACGACTCCGCGCCAGAGGGACTTTCAAAGGGCTGATGCGCCGAGACTCGTTCGGGTGTGTTTCCCTGTGGCATCGGCACCGATCGCCGCTGAGGCGCCGGCTGGCCGCTTTCACGGCGGCGTCCATGCTGTCGGGATGCGTCTCGAGCGCGCCACCCCGCGAGTCCCCTCCTGACACCCTGCGCCTGCTCCCTGCCGGATCGGCGGCATCGGTCCTCTACGTAGCGCTGGGCGATAGCACGGTGGAGGGCGTTGGCGCCTCCGCGCCCACGCGCAACTACGTGGGCCGGCTCCACGAGCGGCTCCTCGAGGTGTACCCCCGCGCGCGGCTGGTGAACCTCGGGGTCGGTGGCGCCACGGCTGCCGGAGTACTGGGTCGCCAGCTCCCGCGCGCTCTCGGGCTCCAGCCCGATCTCGTCACGCTGTCGGTCGGTCCGAACGACATCACGCGAGAGCGGGATCCCGCGAGCTACGCCCGCGACATCGAGACAATCCTCCGGACCCTCACGAACCGCACGACCGCCGTCGTGGTGGTCAATCTCATCCCCGATCTCACCCTCACGCCTCGGTTCCGAGGCAAGGAGATCGAGCCGCGGCTGCGGCAGCGGGTGGTCGCGTTCAACGAAATTCTGACTCGTCAGGCGCGCGCCCACGGAACTGAAATCGTTGACCTCTACACCGCGAGCCACCAGGAGGTGCCGAGCCGGCCTGAGTTGATCGGCGCCGACCACTATCATCCGTCGGATGAGGGGTACGCGCGCTGGGCTGAATTGATGTGGGCCGGGATCGAACCGAGGATCATGCGCCCGCCGAAGCGCTGAGTACGCTCTCGTTCTGCCGGCGCCCGGAACGCCGCGGCTCCGGGGACCGGCCTCGAGCTGCGTGCGCGTCCCTGCGTCCGTGAGCGCCCGGCCGATCCTCGGCGTCGTCGAGCCACTTGGAGTCATCCGCGCCCCTACTGGCGCGAGTTCAAGGTCCTGGAGCGCGTCGGCGGTCAGCGCGCTCCGCCCAGCGGCAGGGTGAGCACGGGGCTGACCCCGGTCTTCCCGGTCAGCTCGAGACGCGCGAGCTCCACGAGGAGCGAGAAGGTGGCCTTGGTGTCCTGGTCCGTCTGATCGATGTAGAACCAGTACCCCTTGTAGAGGATGGCGACATGGGCACGAGGTGGCCGCTTGTCGCTGGCGACCGAGTACACGCGGAAAAGGTCCACGGTCAGGCGCTGCCAGTCGAAGGGCTGGCCCGACGGGTCGCGCGTCACCGTGACCAGACCCGCGGCGGCATGCTCGGAGGGAATCTCGATTCCGTGGCTCACGTAATAGAGTGCCTGCAGGAGCGAGCGAGTCTCCAGGTCGATGCTGGTCACGCCCTCGCTCGGATACGTGGACGGAAATGGGTTGAGCTTCTCCTGGGTGATGGGAAACTTGCTGATGCCCCGCTTGAGTCGGAACACCTCCGTGACCTCGCGCACCTCCGCCGACTCCATGGCCCGCGGATCCAGGAGCAGGACGGGCTGCGGGGTCTTCTTGAACAGGGTCCACGCCGTGCCCCGCTCGTCGAGCCGGTACTCGTAGCCGCTCTTGGCAGCCTCGACCATGTCCCGAGCGGTGACGCTTCCGGCAGGCAGAGGGCTTCCCTGCGCCTCGCTCCGCTCCTCCACGCCGAACACGAGCTGACCGCGGTTCTGGAGCACCTGCATGGCCCGGACTCCTCGCAAGAACTCCTCGTAAGCAGGCGAGAGCTTCGGGGTGGGCCCACTCGCCGTCTGGGCATTGGGCACCCAGTTGAGGTTCTCCAGGTAGAGGCGAAACACGGTGGCGATCGGCCACGTGGTCTTGGCGAGGTAGAGGATCCCGTCCAGGGGGACGGGGGTGAAGAGCTTGCGCGTGAACTCCTGATCGTCGAGAGGCGTGAGGGTGAAGGTTGGGCGGTCGGCGCCTGCGATACCCAGCTGGGGCAGGACGGCGGCGTAGCTCTTGGCCACTTCGGCCCCGGACGCGACGAAGAACGGCGTCAGCTGGAAGTTCTTGGTCAGCTCGTATTGGGCGGCGATGGCGGAGACGGCCAGGCTACTGGGCGTATCCGTATACCGCAGCCGCACGATGTTGAGGAGCAGCTCCTCCTCGCTGCTCGCCTTCACCGTCTCGTTGTACTGGAGCCGGCTCTCGTGCAGGGCCCCCGGGCCCAGGGACGAGCACCCGGTGGCGAGCACAGAAGCGACGATGATCCAGGTGATCCAGGTCGCGCCGCCGGTCACGTTCGCCATGAGGCTCCGCCTCCTCCGCGGTCTACTCTCGCCGGATCCGATCGACACGATATAGCCGGGGACGACCGTGGCAATCAAGCCGTCTGTGCCGGACAGCCGCTCATGCGGATCCGGCGTGTGTCAGCGCCTTTCGCAAGCGCGAGGGCGTCACCCGCCGGAGCACCACCTTGCCCGCGCCCACGAAAGTGCCGAGGGACGCGAAGGCATCCCGCAGCCCGTCCAGCGCCTCGTCCTGATCCAGGCGAGCGCCGCCGGTGGGCGGCTTCTGCCCCGAGGCGAACCACGGCTCGAAGTGGACGTGTCGAATCTCCAGCCGCCCTTCGGCGCGGTGGCGCTTGGCGTCGACGCGGCCGATGAGGTGGCCGTGATGGAGGATGGGCAGCGTGTAGTAGCCGTGCACCCGCTTGTGCCCGGGCGTGTAGACCTCGATGCGGTAGTCGAAGCCGAAGAGGCGCGCCACCCGGTCGCGATACCACAGGAGCGAGTCGAAGGGCGAGAGCAGGGTCGTCCCGCGCGATGGCGTGGGCGCTCGCCGTGCCCGGGCGAGGGCGGGAAGGTCGCGCGTGAGGGCGAGCCAGCGGCCCGGCCGGCCTTCGATCTCGAGCGCCGTCACCTCGCCACCCTCGATCATCGCGCGGAGCGCGGCGCGGCGAGGACCCGGCCCGAGGCGCGGGAAGGTCAGGTAGTGGGTCAGGTCCAGCTCCGTCGCCGCGCCCATGGCGTGCAGCGAGCGCTCGATGTGCCAGCGCTGGAAGTCCTCGGACGAGACCGCCGCGCCGCCGAGCGAGTCGGGGATCGCGCGCTCCAGGAGGTCGAAGCGCTTCTGGAAGTGCTGCCGCGAATGAACGGTCAGCGCGCCGGTCATCCACAGGTAGTGCAGCGCATGCTGAACGGGCCGCCAGCTCCACCACCCGGCGGCGCCCGCGGGGCGGCGGCCCTCGAAATCTCCCTGGGCCATCGGGCCATTGGCGAGCACGGCCGCCTTCACCCGGTCCAGCACCTTCGCGTTCCGGCGGAGCCACCTGGACCAGCCGGTGTGGCGGAGTCGGTAGTCGAGCATGGCGCGTCGCCACCAGGGCAGCATGGTGGTCGGGACGAGGCAGGCGGCGTGGGCCCAGTACTCGAAGAGGAGGCGGCGCCGATAGACGATCCGGTCGAGCCACGCGCGATCGTAGGGGCCGAAGCGGCTCCACACGGTGAGGTAGTGGGCGCGCTCGAGCACGTTGATCGAGTCGAGCTGGAGACCGCCCACGTCCTCGACGAAGCGGGCGAGCCGGTGTGCGGTGAGGGTCAGCGCGCGCGGCCGCGCGAGGTGCTGACGCTGGAGAAAGAGCGCGGTCACCGCGCGCAGCGGAATGGAAGGGCCGGGCATCCCGACCGAGAGAGTACCACCGCGGAGCGGCGACACCTGCGCTAGGATACGGCCATGGCCGGCGCGGAGTACCGCTCGTTCCGCGAGTTCTATCCCTTCTATCTCACCGAGCACAGCAAGAGCGGCACCCGGCGCCTGCACTTCGCGGGCACGCTGCTCGTCCTCCTCACCCTCGGCTACGTGCTCGTGGCGCAGCAGTGGTGCTTCCTCGCGCTGCTCCCTGTGTTCGGCTACGGCTTCGCCTGGGTCGCCCACTTCGCGGTGGAGCGGAACCGGCCCGCGACCTTCCAGTACCCGCTCTACAGCCTGGCCGGCGACTTCCGGATGTTCGCCGACATGCTCCGCGGCCGCGTCGCCTTCTGAATCACGTCGCCCCGTCCGCCTCGAGCGCCCTGATCTCGGCCTCGTCGTAGCCCAGCTCCTTCAGGATCTCGCCGCGGTGCTGCCCGAGCACCGGGGCGACAGCGATCACCGTCTTCGAGGCGGAGAGCTTGATGGGATTGCCCACGGTGACGTAGCGCCCGCGCACCGGATGCTCGACCTCGACGATCATGTCCCGGGCGCGGAGGTGCGGATCGGTCATCACCTCGCCGGTGTCGAGGCAGGCCCCGCAGGGCACGCCGGCGCCGGCGAGAATCTTCACGACCTCGTGCTTGGAGCGCTCCGAGGTCCACGCTTCCACGAGGCCATTGACCTCGTCCCGGCGCTGCCAGCGGGCCTCCGGCGCCTCGTAGCGCGCATCCCCGATGAGATCCTCGCGTCCGATGGCGCGCAGGAACGGATGCCACATCTGCTGCTGGGTGAAGATGAAGACGTAGTCATTCGGCCCGCCGGGATGGCAGCGGTACGTCGTGCCCGGCACGTTCGTGCCGAGCTGATTGCCCGTTCGCGCCGCCGGCTTGCCGAGGCGCTGGTGATCGCGGAGGCTCACGCGGATGAGGTTCACCACCACGTCCTGCATGGAGACCTCGACCTGCTGGCCTTGCCCGGACTCGTGGCGCTGCATGAGCCCGGCGAGGATCCCGATCACGCAGTGCATGCCCGTGCCGGAATCTCCGATGGACGGCCAGACATACGTGGGCGGGCCGTCGGGGAAGCCCGTGACACTCATGCCTCCCCCCATGGCCTGGGCGATCGGCTCGTAGCTCTTGTAGTCGCTGTACGGTCCGTAGGAGCCGAACCCCTTGATGCTCGCGTACACGAGGCGCGGGTTGAGCGCCTTCACGGCGGGATAGCCGAAGCCCAGGCGATCGAGGACGCCCGGCCCGAAGTTCTCGAGGAGCACGTCGGCCGTCTTCAGGAGGGCCCGAAAGACCTCCTTGCCTCGGGGGTGCTTCAGGTTGAGGGGAAGGCTCCGCTTGTTGGCGTTGAAGGAGAGGAAGAAGAGGCTGTCGGAGTCCGCCCGGTCCCGATGCGTGTGACGCGCCGGATCCCCCCGCTCCGGCTCCTCGACCTTGACGACGTCGGCCCCCAGCCACGCGAGCATCTGGCCGCAGGAGGGCCCCGCCTGATTGTTCGTGATGTCGACCACTCGAATGCCCGAGAGGGCCTGACTCATCCGTCGATCCCCTGGACCGGCGGCAGCGCTCGAGACAGCCGAGAATCAGCGAGCATCCGGCGGCGCCACGACCACGTCCTCGTACCGGTGCCGCTTGGTGATGAGCTTGGCGCGGTGGAAGACATCGAGGGCGACCTCGAAGGCCGGGCGTGTGATCTCGACGTGGGGCGTCCAGCAGCCGAGCTTCTGGTAGTAGGCGATGGTCGAGGTGAGCACGGCCTGGTCGATCTCGGGGAAGAACGAGGCCTCGGCCTCGGCAACCTTCGGCGCCGGCGTCTCGATGAGCCAGGCGCGCGCCTTCCGGTAGGCGCGCATGAAACGCTTGGCCGCCTCCGTGCCCAGCCATTCTCGCGTGGCGGCCAGGCTCGAGAAGGCCACGGGGCCGATCGCCTCGCCCACCGAGGCGACGACGTGGCCCACGCCGTCGTGCTCGAGCTGCTGGGGCGCAGGGCCCTGCTGGTGGATGTAGTCGCCGTCGCCCTTCCGGAACGCCTGATCCATCTGCGCGCTGGGAAGATCGACCGCCGTGATCGCCGCGAAGTCGAGGCCGCGACGGTGACACGCGTACTTGAACATGGCGAGCGGCTGGCCGCCGTGGTCGACGAGCACCCGCGTGCCCTTGAGCTTGTCCCAGGTGAAGGAGGGGTCGGCGGCACGTCCCGTGAGGAAGAAGCCGTCCTTCTCGTTGATCTGGGCGAAATGCATGACGGGCGGCCGCTGCCCCTTCTCGAGGGGGCCGAAGCCCTGCGAGGGCGCCGACTGGGCGACCTGCACCGTCCCGTTCACGAGTCCCTCGATGGCCGACTTGCCGGGCGGAGCGATCGAGTGCTTCGGCTCGAACCCCTCTGCCTTCAGGAAGCCGCCCGCGATCGTGGCGATCAGGGGCGAGTAGAACGCGGAAAAGCGTGTGAACTGGATGCTGATCTGGTCACTCAACGACGCCTCCCGGGTGCACGGTGGACGGCTTGGCTCGCTCGATCGGCGCGGGTAGGATCGCGCCCCCCATCGCCGGAGTCAAGGCGTACTGGCACGGCAACGAGCAGCGTGAACGGCGACACCCAAGGTAGGATACCGCCATGGCCACCTCACTGCCCCGCCCGTTCGCGTCGTGATGTTTCCCGTCGTCGAGAACATCCTGAAGACCGACAGGCACAAGACCTTCTATCTCGCCTGTGGCGTCGAGGACGCCCCGCTGATGATCTTCGTGCACGGCTGGCCGGAGCTCGCGATCAGCTGGCGGCATCAGCTGCCCTGCTTCGCCGATCTCGGCTTCCGCGCCGTCGCGCCGGACATGCGGGGCTATGGCCGATCGAGCGTGTATTCGCGTCACGAGGACTACGCGCTGGAGCAGTCCGTCGCGGACCTGATCGAGCTGCTCGACGCGCTGGGCGGGGAGAAGGCCATCTGGGTCGGCCACGATTGGGGGAGCCCGGTGGTGTCGAGCCTGGCCAGCCATCATCCCGAGCGATGCTTCGGCGTGGCCAACCTCTGCGTGCCGTACCTGGCGCGGGGCTTTGCTCCCCAGACCCTCATCCCTCTCGTCGACCGCTCCCTCTATCCCGACGCGCAATTCCCCGCGGGGCAGTGGGAGTATCAGCTCTTCTACGAGGAGAGCTTCGACAAGGCGCGGGCCGCCTTCGAGGCCAACGTCTCCAACACCGTCAAGGCCCTGATCAGAAAGGGAAGCGCGAGCGGCAAGGGCAAGCCGTCCCGCACCGCGCACGTGCGTCGGGACGGCGGCTGGTTCGGGGGCAAGGGGCAGGCGCCCGAGGTGCCGATGGACACGGATGTGCTGACGCCGGCGGATTTTGACACATACGTGGCCGCCCTCGAGAGGAACGGCTTCTTCGGCCCGGACTCCTGGTACATGAACAGCGCGCGCAACCTCGAGTTCGCGCGCCAAGCCGTGCATGGCGGCGTCTTGAGCCTGCCCGTCTTGTTCCTTCACGGCGAGTACGACTACACGTGCGAGACCGTCGCCTCCCGTCTGGCGGATCCGATGCGGAAAGATTGCCGGAACCTGACCGAGGTGATCGTCCCGTCCGGCCACTGGATGGCCCAGGAGAAGCCGGCGGCCGTGAATGCCGCCCTCGCCAAGTGGCTGGCCGTGCAGCTCCCTGAAGTTTGGGTTGCCTGACCCCAGCTTTACGGACGGCTCCGAGATAACACTTCCGACCCCGGTAAGGCTTACCGATGCTTACCGACCCAAGGTGAGCCGTGTCGCGTGACTTTGCACTTCCTTCCTCAAAGTTCCCGCAAACATCCGGAGAACGCGAGCTTGCGGGGGTGGCACAGAAGATGCTGAAGCAGGGGTTGGAAGAGCGGCATTGTCCCAAGCGCATGAGGAGGAAGCGGCCATGGAACATGACTTCGTGTACTGCCCGAGGTGCTTACGGTATTCGGTCGTTCACTGGATGCGTGGCCTCGGCCAGTGGGAGTGTGAGGATTGCTCATACCGGTTGCCCAGAGAGGAGATGCTGGAATGGACAACCACTGCGACGCTGCCGTCATAGCTCTCATGCTGGTTCTCTTGGCCTGCCTCACCGTCTTCTTCTTCAAGGTGGGGACGCCGAGCGGCGAGCTCGTGGCACTGCTGTTTCCCCGATTCTGAGCGGGTTGGGGAGACCGGTTACAGGCGAGGCGAGCCTGGAGCGCCGCGCTCTCGGCTCATCTTCTGGTACAGCAGCCCGACGAGCAAGAGAACCACGCCGAGGAGAAGGAAGGACAACATCCGGTAGAGCGTCTTGACGGAGGCGAGGTCGACCACGAAGACCTTGAAGATCGTCAAACCCAGGAGACCAAGCGCGCCATAGCGCAGCGGCGCAGAGCGGCGAAGGAATCCCCAGGCAAGGACTGCCGCCGCGTAGAGCGTCCACAGCACAGACAGGCCCACCTGCGTTCTCCAGCGGATCTCGCTCCGGAGACCGCGTCGCGACGCCCCCGGCTTCGCGTCTTGCAAGAGCGCGTTCTGATAGCGGGTCCACCCCTGGCTCAGCACGAAGAGCAGCACCACGCCCGCCGTGCCCGAAACGGTGCGGCCCACGGTGCCCGCGTGCACCGACGCGCCCGAGCCGGCCAGCCACCGGCCCGCCAGTCCGATCACCGCACAGGCCACGATGCGCGCGACGAGGTAGCGATTGAGCAGATCCTCGGCCGCGGCCTTGGCCATGCTGTCATCGGCCATGAGCACGCGCGCGAGCAGCATCAGCGCAGCCAGCGGCACCGCGACCGCGAAGGTTGGCGAGGCGATGAGACGAGACAGCGCGCCCAGGACCAGGACCTGGGCGGCGAGAAGCCCGGCCGGCCAGAGCCCGGACGGCTCCCGCCACAGAAGGACCGAGAGCGTCTGGGAGGCAAGGACCCACAGAACGGCCCTCAGCACCTCCGGCTTCGTGGTCAAGAGCTGATCGCCACGCAGCGAGAGCGCGAGCTGCCCCGCCGCCACGATGGCGGCGACGGTCAGGAGATGCGCGAGGAAGGTCGCGTTCCACACGGGCGGCCAGTTCGGGGAGGCCCACGTGTCGCCCCCCCACACCCGCAACACGGCCAGGATGAGCGCGGCCGTGCCGCCCCAGGCGGCGACGGGCGTGGCCACGCGGGGAGCAAGCCACAGGAGCACGGCGCCCTCCGCCGCCCAGGCGAGGGTGATCCACGGTCCCTTGAGGGCCAGCGGGATGGCCAGCGTCACGAAGACACACGCCACCCCGATGAGCACGCCGACGGTGGCGTCATCGCCCGGCACGCGGCGGCGGTAGACGCCGGCCACGATCGTGTACAGGATGGCCAGCGCCAGCGCCACCGGCGCTTCCAGGATCGGCCGCCACGCCTCGAGAGTGATGTAGACCGCCCAGAAGTAGCCCGCCGCCGTGCCGGCCACGATGAGGAGATCGACCTCGCGAAGGCGGCGCCCCTGGCTCCACTCGCGGGCCAGCGGCGTGAGGAGGAAGAGGACGAAGAGCGCGGTGAGAAGGGCCAGACGCACCACCGGCGTCTCCGCCTCGGGCTGGCGCGTGAAGGTGGGGACGAGCAAGAGCACCGTGCCCGCCCAGGCCAGACGGTTCAGCGCGCTCCAGGTTCGGAAGCGCGCGATGGCGAGCACGAGGAAGTCGAGGACGACGAGGTATCCCATGAGCACGCGCTCGTTGGGCTGATCGCTGGCGAGAAGCACGGGAGTGAGGAGCCCGCCCAGCAGCGCGAGCACGGCCGTCACCTGCCGCTCCGAGATGACCGCGACGATGGTGCCGAGCACGGTGACGACGAACATGAGCCCGAAGGCCGCCCCCACGCGCAGCAGCTCGTAGTAGGCATAGCCCGCGTAGAGCGAGAGGTAGCAGAGCCCGAGACCCAGGCCCGAGAGCGCCTCGGAGAGATAGGGGACATCGCGTCTGCGGTGTAGCACCAGGCCCGCCAGCAAGGCCGCGATGCCCGCGGCGAGCCCCAGGCCGAGCCTGGCGCGAGGGCCAATCAGGTTGTTCTCGATGGACCACTTCACCGCGAACGACGCGGCAAAGAGAATGGCGACGACGCCGACCCAGGTGGCCCAGCGCCCGCCGATCCGCTGCTCGAGATCCAGTCGCGGCGATGGGGCGGGCCCGGACGGGGCGGGCGCGGGCGCCACGGCGTCCCGTGTGGAGGTGGCGGCCGCGGTCTCGGCGGGAGCCAGGGTGGGCTCGGGAGCCGAGGGCGGCGCGGAGACGACGGGCTCGGGCCCTGTTGACATCGAAGGCGACGGGACCTCAGAGGGCGTCGGGGATACATCTGGCCTCGGAGCACGCGGCTGGGACTGCTGCTCGAGGGTCCAGACCCGATAGAGGAGGTCGCGGATCCTTTCCTCGAGGGCCGCGATGCGCTCGGCCGGCGTCGGCTGCCCCGGGCGAGGCCTGTACTCGCGCAGCACTTTGAGGGACACGGCCAGCGCACCAACCGCCACGAAGAGGGCCAGTAACGCCATGCTGCGAGGAGCCTACACCAGAACTTCGAGAGGTCGGGCGCCATTTCCCTCGTCTGGCGTCACTTACGGCTCGGTCAGCGTTTCGGCTCCTCAGTCCGGGCTATAATCGGTCACCCTATGGACGCGCCGCTCGCCGGTGTCCTCGTCGCCGATCTGACCCAGAACGTGGCCGGCCCCACCTGCACCCAGATCCTGGGCGACATGGGCGCGGACGTGATCAAGGTCGAGCGTCCGGGGCGCGGCGACGACGCGCGGGCCTGGGCGCCGCCCCTCTGGGGAGAGGAGAGCGCCACCTTCATGAGCTTCAACCGCAGCAAGCGGAGCCTGGCCGTCGACATGAAGGCCGAAGACGGGCGGGCGATCCTCGAGCGTCTGATCCAGCGCGCCGACGTCCTCGTCCAGTCGCTCCGCGCGGGGGCCATCGAGGAGCTGGGGCTCGGCTGGGAGCGCGCGCGGGCGATCAATCCGCGGCTCGTCTACTGCTCGATCACGGCCTTCGGCACGCAGGGGCCGCTCAGCGACCGGCCCGGGTACGATCCGCTCATGCAGGCCTATGGCGGGCTCATGTCCGTCAATGGGCACGCGGGGCAGCCGCCCGCGCGCGTCCCCGTTTCCATCGTGGACATGGGCACGGGCATGTGGGCGGTCATCGCCATCCTGGGGGCCTTGCGGGAGCGCGAGCGCACGGGCCGCGGCGTCAACGTGACGACAGCGCTCTTCGAGACGGCCCTCGCCTGGACCACCTTTCAGATGACCCACTACTTCGCCACCGGCGAGATCCCGCAGCCCCAAGGCTCCGGCACCGCGATGATCTGCCCGTACGAGGCCTTCCCCACGCGGGATGCCTGGGTCATGATCGCCGCGGGCTCCGACGCGCTCTTTCTCAAGGCGGCCACCGCGCTCGGCGCCCCCGAGCTGCCGCGCGATGCGCGATTTGCCGACAATCCCGCGCGCGTCGCGCATCGCGGCGAGCTCTTCGACGCGCTGTCGCGGATCACGCGCGGGCTCGCGAGCGCCGAGGTTCTCGCGCGGCTCCAGAGCGCCGGCGTGCCGTGCGCGCCCATCCTGACGCTCGACCGCGTCGCCGCGGAGCCCCAGACCGAAGCGAGCGGCATGCTGATCTCCGCCAAGCATCCGCGGCTTCCCGACTACCGCACCGTCGGGCTGCCCGTGCGCTGGGACGGCGAGCGGCCCGGCGTGGCCCGCGTGCCCCCGCTGCTCGGCGAGCACACCGCCGAGGTGCTGGGCGCTCTCGGCTACGACGAAGCGGCCGTCAAGGATCTCGCGAGGCGCCATGTCATCCAGCTATAAGACGATCAACGTCTCGGCCTCGCCCGACGGTCACGTCGTCACCGTCGAGCTCAACCGGCCCGAGGCGCTCAATGCCATGAACACGGCCATGGGCGAGGACCTCGTGCGCTGCTTCGAGGCCTTCCAGTGGGACAGGACGGCGCGCTGCGTGGTCTTCACGGGCGCCGGCACCAAGGCCTTCTGCGTGGGCGGCGACCTGAAGGAGCGCGAGGGCATGGCGGACGAGACATGGCGCGCCCAGCACGCCATCTTCGAGGCGGCCGCGGCCAAGGTGCTCCACTGCCCCGTGCCCGTGATCGCCGCCGTCGAGGGCTTCGCCATGGGCGGCGGCTGCGAGCTGGCCGTGCTCTCCGATTTCATCGTCGCCTCGGAGACGGCCGTCTTCGCGGTGCCCGAGGTGACGCGCGGGATCTTTCCCGGCATTGGCGGGACGCAATTGCTCCCGCGCATCATCGGGGCGCCGCTGGCCAAGGAGATGATCTTCACGGGGCGCCGCGTGCCCGCGGCGGAGGCCAAGGCCATCGGGCTCGTGAACCATCTCGTGCCCGCCGGCCAGGCGCGCGCCAGGGCCCTCGAGATCGCCCAGGTCATCGCGGACAATGGGCCCATCGCCGTCCGCCAGGCCAAGAAGGCGGTGAGCTGGGGGAGCGAGACCGACCTCGAGACGGGTATGGCCCTGGCCATCGAGGCCTACAATGTCACTGTCACCACCGACGATCGCCTGGAGGGTGTGCGGGCGTTCAACGAGAAGCGCAAGCCGCGCTTTCAGGGGAAATAGGCATGAAGGATATGAGCTTCGCGCTCACCGACGATCAGAAGGCGCTCAAGACGGCGGTCTACGACCTGTGCAAGCAGTACACGGGCGAGTACTGGCGCGAGCTGGACGCCAAGCGCGAGTACCCCGACGCGTTCATCAACGACCTGACCAAGGCGGGCTATCTCGCCGTCCTCATCCCGCAGGAGTACGGCGGCGCCGGCCTCGGCATCATGGAGGCAGCGCTCATCCTGGAAGAGATCAACCGCTCGGGCGGCAACGGCGGGGCCTGCCACGCGCAGATGTACATCATGGGCACCGTGCTGCGCCACGGCTCCGAGCCGCAGAAGCGCCAGTACCTGCCCAAGCTCGCCACCGGCGAGCTGCGGCTGCAGGCCTTCGGCGTCACCGAGCCCAACGCGGGGTCGGACACGACCAAGCTCCAGACCACGGCGATCAAGAAGGGCGACCGCTACGTGGTCAACGGCCAGAAGATGTTCATCTCCCGCGTGCTCCAGTCCGACCTCATGCTCCTGCTCGCCCGGACCACACCGGTGGACCAGGTGAAGAAGAAGACGGACGGGCTCAGCGTCTTCCTCATCGACATCCGCGAGGCCAAGGGCAAGGGCCTGGACGTGCGGCCGCTCCGGATGATGATGAACCACTCCACCAACGCGCTCTTCTTCGACAACCTGGAGATCCCCGCGAGCAGCCTCATCGGTCAGGAGGGCAAGGGCTTCTCCTACATCCTCGACGGCATGAACGCCGAGCGCATCCTCGTCGCCTCGGACTCGCTGGGCGACGCGCGGTGGTTCATCGAGAAGGCCGTCGCCTACTCGAGCCAGCGCGTCATCTTCGGCAAGCCGATCGGCGCCAACCAGGGCGTCCAGTTCCCCATCGCCAAGGCGTACATGGCCATCGAGGCCGCCGACCTCATGCGCACCAAGGCGGCCAAGCTCTTCGATGCCGACATCTCGTGCGGGCCGGAGGCGAACATGGCCAAGTACCTCGCCTCCGAGGCGGCCATCGAGGCGGGCAACGCCTGCATCGACTGCCACGGGGGCTACGGCTTCGCCGAGGAGTACGACATCGAGCGCAAGTTCCGCGAGTCGCGCCTCTACCGCGCGGCGCCCATCAACAACAACCTGATCATGGCCTACGTCGGGGAGCACGTCCTCGGCATGCCCCGCTCGTACTAGAGCGTGCCAAGCCTGCCTGAGGTCGATCGCCTGTCCATCACCACGGTGGTGGACAACTTCATCGACAACCTGCGCGCGGACGAGAAGGTGGCGAAGCGCTTCACCCACGCCCAGGCCCGCCGCATGCCCACCCTCAAGGCCGAGCACGGCCTGGGCCACTGGGTCGAGGTGGAGCGTGGCGGGGAGCGGGGGCGCATCGCCTTCGACTTCGGGCTCACCGCCGAGAGCTACAACCACAACTTCCTGGAGCTGGGGCTCGAGGCGGGCAAGGTCGACGCGGTCGCCTTGAGTCACGGCCACATGGACCACTACGGCGGGCTGGGCGGGTTCCTCAAGACCTACCGCCGGCGGATGAAGCGCGACGTCGTCTTCTACGGCGGCAGCGACCACTTCCTGCCGCGCTACAACGAGCGGAACAGCCAGCGCGTCTACGTCGGCCGACTCGATCGCGACGAGCTGGAGCGCTACGACCTCGACGTGCGGGTGGTCGAGAAGCCCACCGTGCTGCCCGAGGGCGTCCTCCTAAGTGGCGAGATGCACGAGACGGCGCCCTTCGAGATCATTCCCCCCTCGCTCAAGGTCGAGCGCGATGGCGAAGTGGTCCAGGACACCTTCATCGGCGAGCAGACGCTCGTCGCCAATGTCAGGAACCGCGGCCTCGTCGTCGTCACCTCGTGCTCCCACCGCGGCATCGTCGGCATCTGCCGCCATGCTGTCAAGGTCACCGGCGTCTCGAAGGTGCACGCCGTCATGGGCGGTTTCCACCTCTCGGGGCTGGCGGGCGAGCGCATCACCCAGGTCGTGGACGCTTTCCGCGGCCTCGACCTGGACTACCTGATCCCGCAGCACTGCACCGGGCTCGAAGCCGTCATCCAGATGGCTGTGCATCTGCCGAAGGAGCTGGTGGTAAGCTCGGTGGGAAGCACGTTCACTTTCGGTGCCTGAGGAGACGCCATGAAGCTGCCCAAGCGCGTGACCATCTGCGAGGTGGGAACTCGGGACGGGTTCCAGATCGAGCCCGACTTCATTCCCACCGAGGCCAAGATCGAGGTTGTGAACAAGCTCGCGGCCACCGGCATGCCGCGCATCGAGGTGACCTCGTTCGTCTCGCCCAAGGCGGTGCCCCAGCTCAAGGACGCCGAGACCGTGATGGCGGGAATCACGAGGCGCCCGGGCACGCGCTACTCCGCCCTCGTGCCCAATGACAAGGGCGCCGTGCGCGCCGTCGACGCGGGCGTGGATGACATCCACACGGTGGTCTCGGCGAGCGAGAGCCACAATCTCGCCAACGTCAACATGTCGGTCGCCGAATCGCTCGTCAAGCTCACGGCGACGGCAGAGGTCGCTCATCGCGCGGGCAAGCCCGTGTATTCCGGCATCTCCTGCTCCTTCGGCTGTCCCTTCGAGGGCGACGTGCCCGTGGCCCAGCTCGAGTCCGTGGTCGCGCGCCTCGTGGACATGGGCGCCACGGGCATCGGCCTCGCAGACACCACGGGCATGGCGAACCCCGCTCAGGTCACCCGCGTGCTCGAGCACCTGATGCCGCGCTTCGCCGGCGTCGAGTGGACCCTGCACACGCACGACACTCGCGCCATGGCCATCCCGAACATCCTCGCCGCCATGGAGATGGGCGTCACCCACTTCGACGGCTCCATCGGCGGCCTGGGCGGCTGTCCTTTCGCGCCGGGCGCTTCCGGCAACGTCTGCACCGAGGACCTCGTGCACTGTCTCTCCGCCATGGGCGTGGAGACGGGCATCGACCTGGACGCGCTCATCGGCGTGTCGAAGCGCGTGCAGGAGATCGTGGGACGCGTGCTCCCCGGGCAGATCGTCAAGGCGGGCGCGTGGAGCCGGCGCTATCCCCTTCCCGACGGCGTGAAGGAGCGCCTCGCCGCCCGGTGACCAAGCGCGCGCAGAAGATGCTGCGCCTGATGGACCGCGCCGTCACCGAGTGGCACATTCCGGTCATCGGGAAGGAGAAGGGCCGCGTGATCAAGCGGCTCCTCGCCCGCCACAAGCCCACGCGGGGAATCGAGGTCGGCTCGCTCTTCGGGTACTCGGCCATCCTCATCGCGGCCAACATGCCGCGAGGTGGGCACCTGACCTGCGTCGAGCAGAATCCCTACCTCGCGCGCTTCGCCCAGTCCAACGCCGATCACGCGGGGCTCAAGAGCCGCGTGAAGGTCGTGGTGGGTGACGCGCTCCGTGTCCTTCCCTTTCTGCGGGGCCCCGTGGACTTCGTGCTCATCGACGCGAAGAAGGAAGACTACCTCGACTACCTGAAAGCCCTCGAGCCGCGCTTCGTCAAGGGCGCCCTCGTCATCGCCGACAACACGGGCGTGTACCGCCGCGAGGTCAAGCCCTACCTCGAGCACGTCCGGAACGGCTCGTACGCGACCCGCGAGCTCGACTTCGGCTTCGACTGCATGGAAGTCTCGACGTACCGCGGATAGCCGGCATGTTCGGCGAGAAACACGACCCCGAGTTCCTCAAGCATCTCTTCGACGAGACCGAGATCTTGCGCAAGCCCGTGGCCGGCATCATCGCCGGCTATCACATCCTCCCGTACATCCTGGTGGGACCGCAGGAAGATCAGCCGACCCGCGCCGTGGAGATTCGCGGCAAGATCAAGGTCTCGCCCCGACTGGTGCTGGCCCCGGGACGGGCGGGGCAGACCTATGGCGAGCTCTTCCAGGACGAAGGACTCATGGACGAGGCCCTGGTCGCCCGCATCTTCTCTTTCGCCTACTCCTCGCGGCATCAAGTAACTCTGGAGAGCGAGGATCTGTCGATCAAGCGGCTCGAGCGCAACCCCCAGGCGCAGATCGAGCGCGCCCTCGACGAGCTGGCCATGCGCGAGGTCATCAATACCGGTGTCATCAGGGCACCGAGCATCCGCTTCTATCCCGTGTCCCTCGATCGCTTCATCACCGAGATCCTCGATCAGGAGTTTCGGTCCTAAGCGGCCGCGATGCCCACGCGCGAAGACTACCTGCGGCAGCCGCTCGAGCGGCGGCTCGCCCGCCTGGCCGGCACCGCTGACGAGCTCACCGAGGCAACCCGCAACCGAAGCGCCGCTCAGCTTGCCCGGCGGCCCGAGACCGCGAGCTGGTCGGCCACGGAGATCATCTGCCATCTCCGCGACGTGGAAGAGCTGTTCCGGATCCGCTTTCACACCATCCTCGCCCTGGACGATCCGCAGATCCTGACCTTCGGCGCCGAGCCAGCAGCCCTTGCCGCGTGGGGCATAGGCGGTCCGATAGGGCACCCGCTCGATCCCGATCGGTGGGCCGAGGAGCGGCAATACGCACGCAACGATCCGAGCCAGGCGCTCTCGGCCTTCCGACGCCATCGCGCGGAGACGGTCGCCCTCCTGGAATCGCTTACAGCGGCGCAATGGCAGCGAGGCGGCATCCACCTCCGGCTCGGTCGGTTGACTCTCGGTGACTGGGTGGCCAGCCTCGCCGCTCACGATGACAATCACCTCGCTCAGCTTGAGCGCGCGCTCGAAGGCCGGGGCTGACGGTGACCGGGTCGAACCGCTCACGGAGGCGGAGGTGCCGTCCTGCCCGACTGGCGATCATCTGCGACGACGCCGAGGAGCCGCGCGACGACGGATCTTCGCAGTCTCTTTCACGAATTCCTCGAACCGATCCGCGGCTCCCTCGGCCATGCTCCACCGCTTGAGTGTCGTGAGCAGGACCCTGTTCCGGGCGGCGATCCACGCAGCGACCGTGAGGCTCTGCCGATCACCCCAGTGGTAGAACGCGGCGAGGCGGTCGCGGCACGAATCGGTGGGCGAGAGCATCAGAATCCGACCGTGCGACGTGGGCCGTGACAACGGGCGGATGCGATACTCGCCGCCTATGGCAAGGGGGCCACGAGGAAACTCGACGTAGAAGCGGGCGCGTGGATGCACGTAGCGGTCGCGCCTTCGGACGAAGCCGACGGAGGCCATGGCCGTATCCATCCCGGCTCGGGTCGCAGAACCGACCACGATGAAATCCAGGTCCCTCGAAGAATAGGCTCCCTCGCTGTAGAGAGCCGCGCAGGCCCCACCCGTCAAGACGGCCGGGATGCCGTGCGTGCGCAGGGCGCCAGCCACCGCGCCCGCGACGGCGCCAAGGCTCGAGCGCTCAGATAGCCTCACAGGGGCTTGCCCGTGCGGCGAGGCCGGCGGCGCAATGCCGCCACCTCGTTCTGGAGCTCTACCTCAGGCTCAGCGAGGCGTCGCAGGAACTGCTTGAGGGCGTCGCGAGCGAAGTATCGGGGATCCAGCTGGAACACTCGCGTGCGGCCGACCGAGCGCCCGGCGACCAGACCGTCGCGCTCGAGTCCGCGTAGCGCCTGCTGGACGCCATTGAGAGGCGCGCCCACGACACGCGACAATTCCCGAGGGTAGCTCTCGCCAAGCAGAGAGAGGGCGAGAAGGACGCGGGTACGTGTCGCGCTCCCGAATGGACTCGAGGTAGCCAGGACCATAAGTATTGGTCATATGACCATAGTTTATGGTCAATAGTCAACTCCGGCCGGGCGGGGGAGAGGCGGGCGAGGCCACGACTCTCCATATTCCAGGCGCCTTATCAGGTACACTCCTCGCGTGCGCGCGTATCTTGTCTCGCGGCTCGCCCAGACCGCGCTCGTGGTCTTCCTCTCCCTCACCGCCGTCTTCTTCCTGGTACGGCTGACCGGCGATCCCGTCCTGCTCTTCCTGCCCATGGATATCCAGGCCAAGGACGTCAACGAGTTCCGCCAGCGCCTCGGCTTCAACGATCCTCTGCCCGTGCAGTACGGCCGCTTTCTCTCGGGCGCGGCCCGCGGCGATTTCGGCGAGTCGCTGCGCTACCGGCGCGACGCCATGCGTCTCGTCCTGGAGCGGCTCCCCGCTACCCTCGAGCTGGGACTGGCCGCGCTCCTCCTCGCCTTCTCCATCTCCATTCCCATCGGCATCCTCTCGGCCACGCATCGGGGCACCCTCGTCGACTATCTCGGGATGGGTGGGGCCGTGCTCGGACAGGCCATCCCCGGCTTCTGGCTCGGCCTCATGCTGATCTACTTCTTTTCCGTCCGTCTCCACTGGCTGCCCACGGGGGGCATGGGCGGGCCCACGCACTTCGTCATGCCGTGCATCGTCCTCGCCTCGTTCTATGCCGCGCGCATGGCGCGCCTCACGCGCTCGTCCGTCCTCGACGTCCTCGGCGCCGAGTTCGTCCTCACGGCGCGCGCGAAGGGCCTGGCCGAGCGGATCGTGATCGTCAAGCACGCGCTGAAGAACGCCGCCATCCCCATCGTGACGCTCGCCGGGCTCGAGACCGGCCAGCTCCTGGGCGGCGCCGTCATCACGGAAACCATCTTCGCCTGGCCCGGGCTCGGGCGGCTCACCGTGCAGGCACTTCTCAACCGAGATTTCCCGGTGGTGCTCGCGGCCGTCTTCGTCATCTCCGTCACCTACACCCTCATCAACCTCGGGGTTGATCTCCTGTACGGGTGGCTGGACCCCCGCACGAGGCGCGAAGTGGCCGCATGAAGGTGGCCGCGATCAGGCGGAACGGCCTCGGCCTCCTCGGCCTCGTCCTCGCGGCGGCGGCAGTGCTCGCGGCGCTCGCCGCGCCGATCCTGGCTCCCCACAACCCCTTCATCGGCGACATGACCCAGGGTCTGCGGCCGCCCGGCACGCCCGGGCATCCCCTCGGCACCGACCAGCTCGGGCGCGACACGCTCTCGCGTGTGCTCTACGGCGCCCGCGTGGCCCTCTTCATCGGCCTGTGCACGGTGCTCGTGACGGCCATCGTGGGCGGGCTCCTGGGCCTCCTCGCGGGCTTCTTCGGCGGCTGGTCTGGTCAGGTCCTCATGCGGCTCTGTGATGTCCAGCTCTCCTTCCCGTTCATCCTCCTCGCCCTGACCATCAATGCCATCGTGGGCCTTGGCCTGCGCAACATCATCATCAGTTTGTCAGCGGCGGGCTGGGTCGTGTATGCTCGCGTCGTCCGCGGGGAGGTCCTGTCGGTGAAGCAGCGCGATTTCGTCCAGGCCGCGGCCGCCCTCGGCACGAGCCGGGCACGCATCCTGTTCCGCCACATCCTCCCCAACGTCGCTCCGTCCATCATCATCGTGGCGAGCTTGCAGTTCTCGCAGTTCATCGTGGCGGAAGCGGCCATCTCGTTCCTCGGGTTCGGGGTGCAGCCGCCCACGCCCGCCTGGGGGAGCATGCTCTCGGAGAGCCGCGACTTTCTCTACGTCGCCTGGTGGCTGACCGCCTTCCCCGGTGCCGCGCTGGCCCTGACCGCGCTCGGCGTCAACCTGGTCGGTGACTGGCTCCGTGACGTCCTCGATCCCAAGTTCCAGGTGTAGGCATGGGCACATGGCTCCCGCGCTGAGCATCAGGAAGGCCCGTCCCGAGGACATCGAGCGCGTGCTCGAGCTCTGGAGGGATGCCGGGGCAACTCCGAAACCGACCGATACGCCCCCGGATCTGGCACGGCTCCTGGCTCAGGCGCAGGCGGTCCTCCTCGTCGCCGAAGCCGATGGCCGCGTGGTGGGCACGGTGGTCGGCGGATGGGACGGCTGGCGGGGTAACATCTACCGCCTCGCCGTGCTGCCCGAGTACCGGCGCCGCGGGATCGCGGGCGCCCTCATGCGCGAGGTGGACGCGGTCCTGGCAGGCCTGGGCGCGCGGCGGATCACCGCCCTCGTCGAGCACGATCATGCATGGGCCGTCGGTTTCTGGAACGCGCTCGAGCGCGCCGGCTACCGGCACGACCCGACGATGACACGATACGTGAAGACGTTCTAGACAGGCACAGACAGCACAGGTCTAACGTACAAGGAGGATGCCCTCGTGCAATTCCTGAAAATCCTCGCAGCCATGCTTGCCCTCTTGGCCTCGGCCACCCCGGTCCTTGCCCAGGATCGAATGAAGGCCGAGGAAGTCATCGTGGCCTTCGCGGCAGAGCCCCGGACGCTCCTGCCCAACACCATCGTGGACTGGACGACCAACAACATGGTCGAGCACATGTACGATCGGCTGGTCGACCGCGATCCGAAGAGCTACAAGCCGATCCCCATGCTCGCCATCTCGTGGAAGGTGGTGGACAACACCACGTGGGAGTTCGCCCTGCGCAAGGGCGTCAAGTTCCACAACGGCGAGCCCTTCGATGCCCAGAGCGTCAAGGCGACCATGGACTACATCAAGGACCCCGCCAACAAGACGCACTACCTGCCGCGCTGGACACTGGTGAAGGAAGTCCAGATCGTCGATCCCTACACGGTACGCTTCATCACCGACAAGCCATGGCCGGGGCTCATCGACCGCATCTCCCTGCAGGATTTCATGCCGATGCCGCCCAAGGCCCTCAAGGAGGGCATCCAGGCTCTGGCCGCCAAGCCCGCGGGCACGGGGCCCTTCAAGTTCTCGCAGTGGGTGCGCGACGAGAAGCTCATCGTCACCCGCAACGACGACTACTGGAAGGGCAAGCCCGAGCTCAAGAAGGTCACCTTCCGCTTCATCCCCGAGTTCAGCGCGCGCCTTGCCGCGCTTCTCGCCGGCGAGATCGATATCATGAAGGACGTGCCGCCGCACGCCGTGGACCTCGTCAACGCCAGCGGCAAGGCGACCGTGCGGGCCACCGTCTCCTCGCGCATCAACTACCTGGCCCTCGTCAACCTCAAGCAGGGGCCGATGCAGGACCTGAAGGTGCGCAAGGCCATCGCGCAGTCGGTCAACGTGGACGAGCTCATCCAGAACGTGCTCCGGGGGCGCGCGAGCAAGATGTGCGGGCCGCTTTCTCCCATCAACGTCGACTACTTCCCCAAGGTCCAGTGCCTCAAGTACGATCCCAAGCAGGCCCAGGCCCTCTTCAAGGAAGCCGGCGTCGATCCGAAGACGCTGACCCTCACCCTCGACACGCCCTCGGGCCGGTACCCGCTCGACAAGGACATCTCGCAGGCCATCGCCGCCCAGCTCGGGCGACAAGGCATCACCGTGAACGTGGTGGTCAACGAGTGGGGCACGCACCTCGACAAGATCAAGAACCGCACGACCGGCGACATGTTCTTCCTCGGCTGGGGGCCCGCCCTCGATGCCCAGAACACCATCGAGCAGCTCTTCCAGGGCTCCATGACGTACTCGTCCTACGGCGGCAACAAGGCGCTCGAGGACAAGATCCAGACGGCCGTCACCATCGTGGACCCGCAGAAGCGCCTGGCCGCCTGGGCCGAGCTCCAGCAGCTCGTGGCCGCCGAGGTGCCGTGGGTCTTCCTCTGGCAGCAGCACGATCTCTACGGCGTGGCGAACTGGGTGGAGTGGCAGCCCCGGGCCGACGAGAAGGTGTGGATGTTCGAAGCGAAGATCGGGAAGAAGTAAGGAGACCGTCAATGGGCATCACCGTTCTTCGAAACGCGTTCCTGATCGACTGCACGGGCAAGGAGCCCGTCGACGGTGCCGCCGTCGTGATCGAGGGCGAGCGGATCAAGGACGTCATCCGCTCGGGCAAGGTCGGCCCTCTCAAGGGCAAGATCACCACCCTCGACCTCAAGGGCCGGACGCTGATGCCGGGCTTGACCGACGCGCACGTCCACATGTGCGCCGTCGAGGGCAACATCACTGACCAGCACCGCCTCCTGCCCCCGAGCCTCATCGTGGCCAAGGCCATCCGCCGCATGGAGCAGGCGCTCCTGCAGGGCTTCACCACGGTGCGCGATGCGGGCGGGGCCGACTACGGCTTTCGCGAGGCGGTGGCGCAGGGCATTCATCCCGGCCCGCGCATGCTGATCTCGGGCCAGTACCTCTCGCAGACGGGTGGGCACGGCGACAAGCGACGCCGGGCGGAATGGCACGATCCCATCGAGTGCTGCACGGGCATGATCGGCATCATCGCGGACGGCCCCGACGAGGTGCGCAAGGCCGCGCGCGAGACCCTGCGCCACGACGTCGACCAGATCAAGATCATGGCCTCGGGCGGCGCCATGTCGCCGGGCGACGAGCTGGACACCACGCAGTACACCATCGAGGAGATGCGCGCGGCCGTCGAGGAAGCGGAGGCCGTGGGCAAGTACGTGCTCGCCCACGCGTACTCGGGCAAGGCCGTGCGCGCCGCCGTGAAGGCGGGGGTCCGCTGCATCGAGCACGGCAACTTGATCGATGCCCAGGCCGCGCAGGAGATCAAGAAGGCGGGGGCCTTCCTCGTCCCGACCATGGTCACCTACGAGGCGATCTGGCGCGAGGGCAAGAGCTACGGCATCGGCGAGCACCAGATCCAGAAGATCAACATGGCCCGGGAGAAGAGCGTGGAAGGGCTCGGCCACGCCTACAAGGCCGGCTGCAAGATCGGCTCGGGCTCGGACCTGCTCGGTGACATGCAGGCCCACCGCACCACGGAGCTCGAGCTCAAAGGCCAGGTCATGAAGCCCATGGAGGTCTTGCTCTCCGCCACGCGGGTCAATGCCGAGATCTTCCGCATGGAGAGCCAGATCGGCTCCGTCGAGCCCGGGAAATACGCCGACCTGATCGCGGTCAAGGGCAACCCGCTCAAGGACCTGCGCGTCTTCCAGAACGGAGAGAACCTTCACCTCATCATGAAGGGCGGCCAGGCGTACAAGCTCACTCTGTGAGGTCGACCTCGGGCGCCGCCGCCGCCGCCCTCCTGCTCGTCATCCTGCTCTGGGCCTCGAACTCTATCCTGGTCAAGATCGTCCTGCGGGAGATCGACCCGCTCACGTTGACCTGGCTGCGCTACGTGATCGCCGGGCTCTTCTACGTCCCCTACGCGGTCCTGACCCGCGCGGAGGCGCCGCGGTACACGTGGCGAGAGGGGGTGATGCTGGTGGCCGCCGGCATCGCCCTCGTGCCCGTCTTCAACTTGACCCTTTACTGGGCGCTCAGCTACACGACGGTGGCGAACACCGCGCTCGTGCGCATGACCGAGCCCGCCTGGGTGCTCCTCCTGGGCGCCCTCCTGCTGGGTGAGCGCGTGAGGCCACGGCAGCTCGGCGGGTTCGCCCTCGCCCTGCTCGGCACGCTGGCCCTCGTGCTGCTCGGGCGGCAGCCGAGCGGCGGGGGCGAGCACCACGTCCTCGGCATGCTCTACATGGGCGCCAACTCCCTTGCCTGGGTCGGCTACATTCTCTGCTTCAAGGATCTGCTCCGCCGCCACCGCGTCGCCCAGCTGACCACGCATGCCGCTCTCGTCGGCACCGCCGCGCTCTTTCTCGCCACGGGCTGGACCCACGCGCGGACGATCGCGGATCAGGCCTTCGCCATGAGCGCTCTCGGCTGGGTCCTCGTCGTCGCCATGGCGCTGCTCGTGACCATCGCCTCCAACCAGCTCTTCGCCTTTGGTCTCCAGCGCGTGCCCGCGGGCGTGGCCACGGCCTACTCCTATCTCATTCCCGTCTTCGCGGCAGGCGGCGCGTGGCTCTTCCTCGGCGAGCCCATCACCAAGGTCGTGGTGGTCTGCGGCGCCGTCATCGCGGCGGGAGTCTACCTGATCAACCGGGCCTGAATCCGCGCCGCGCCACGCGCGCTCCGATCCCTACCGCAGGAAGTAGGCGAGCTCGCGGCCCTTGGTGCCGGCCACGTACGGGTCCTGCCACTTGTCCGTCGTCTGCAAGAAGCCCTTGCCCGTCGGCTTCTTCGGCGCCGGCTTGCCCGCGAGGAGAGCCTCGCGCGTCTGCTGCTCGAGGGCCGCGCGGAACTTGTAGTGGTCGTAGACGTCGAGCACGTGCACGGTGTAGGCAAGCGCCACGTGGGGGTTGCCCCGGATGATCACCATGTTCTCGTCGTTGGCGTAGGAGGCCTTGAAGCCGAGATTGTGACTCCCCGTGATGACCATGCAGTCGGTCTTCGAGAGCGGGTCGATGACCACGATCTTGTCGTGGATGATGGCGTGGCCCGCGCTCAAGAGCTCCCTCTGGAAGTCGCCGATGAGATCGTTGATGGCAGCCGCGCGAATCATCAGCACGTTGGGCGCCCCGTTCGGCGAGAAGATGGCGGGCGGCGGAATCTTGGGCTTCGTCTTGTCCTTCTTCTGGCCGGGCGGCGGCGCCACGAAGCCGGGCACCGCGGTAGGGTCGCTGATGGCCCCCATCACCATGAGCTTCGAATCGAGGCGGCCGAACTCGATCCCCGCGGAGACCACGGTGTTGACGTCCTCGCCCGCGGGATCGCTCCGTCCCGGATTGAAGACGAGGAAGAAGATCGCGTCCTTGGCCTTTTTCATCAGCTCGAACACCACCGCGAGATCGGGGGGCACCGTGCGTGTCTTCGGCGTTCCCACCTCGGGCGTGTTCGGGGAATACCACAGCTCCACCTGCGTCTGGTGGCCGTCGAGCTGGGCCTTCTTCGAATGCGCATCGGCCGCGCGCAGGGCCGGGCCCTGATTCGAGCCGAGCGGCGCCGTCAACGGTTTCGGGGTGGGCAGCTTGTCGGCGTGCAGGCGCTTCCAGTAGTCGAGATAGGCGGCGGCCACCGTGTCGGAGGTGAGGATGATGGTGTTGTTCGTCTGCGCGCACAAGCCGGTAGGCGTCCAGTTCGTGCTGCCCGTCCACACGGTGGTGGGCTTGCCGTGCTTGTCGAGGAGCACGGCGAACTTGTTGTGTCCGATGTGGTCGCTGTTGTTGAACATCCGGTTCTGCAGCCGCGGGCCCATGAGCTTCTGCAGCTTTGCCCGGACCGGCTGGTTCGTGACGTCCCACGTGACGGGGAGGCCGGATCCCTTGGGGGGCGACTTGCTCCCCGCCGTGCACAGGATCAGGTCGAGTCGCTTCTGGTGGGTGACGAGGAGGTTCTCCAGCTCAGGGTCGTCGAGCTCATAGAGCGCGAGATGCACGTGGCCGTCTACCTGGTCGGCGCGCTCGAAGAGCGACCGCAAGGCAGGCAAGACGTCGCCGGCGAGGAACGTGCGGATGGGATCGCCGGGCTTCTGGATATGGGCGTCGATCTGTGGCTTGGTCGGCGCGAGGCCGTCCGGGGTCCCGAGCTGCTTCCGGAGGTTCTGCGTGGAGAGGATGCCGTTCGTGAAGGTGACGGAAATGTCGCCGAAATCACTGGTGACGAGGATCTCGTCGGTCTGGATCGAGTCTCCGCAGATGAACAATGGAATGGGCGCGCCCTTGTACTTGCCCGGCTGCGCGGTGGGCGAGGGCGGGACCGGCGCGCGCCCCGGCCCCGGGAGCCCCACGGGCACGATCTCGTACTTGGCCTTGAAGGCGGGCGGCCGCGTGGTCAGCGTGTTGCGGCTCTTGCGCAGGGTGAGGTCGCGCCAGGAGAATTTCTGGATGGGCCAGACGCTCGTGTCTTGCTCTTCCCACTTGGGGTTGGATTGGGTGGCGAAGGCGACCCAGGTGGGAAGATTGCGCCGTTCCACTTCCTGGCCGTTCAAGTCGAGATGGATGCGCGTGATCATGAAGCCGAGGCAGCCATCGATCTTTCCGTCCGTCTTCCATACGAGGTAGGCGACCTCGTTGTTGCACCACGCGCGTGCCGCCACGAGCTTCGCCATCGATGGCCTCCTCTCGTGCATTCCGAGCGTTCGATCGACATCGCTACGTGTAGGGCGCGCAAAAGCTGCTTGTCAATCGGAAAGTGCGCTTACACCGTGGAGGCGGGGCGCGGCATGAGATCTTGGAGCGTCAGCTCGCTCAGGCGTCAGCGAGGAGGCGCATCTCGACCTCGCGCCTCCTCGGCCCCTCGAACTCCACGAGCACGATCCGCTGGAACTCGCCGAGGGCGAGCTTGCCGTCCCGTACCGGCACGTGGACGCTCGGACCGACGAGGGCGCTGAGGAAGTGCGCCGCCACGTGAGCCCGCGAGTCGTGGCGGAAGGCGATCGGCGGGGTCAGCGTCTGGAGGATGTCCATGATGTCCTCGGGGACGCCGGTCTCCTTGGTCACGACCATGAGCCCCGCCGTCGTGTGTCTCAGGAACAGGTGACAGCTCCCGCCCGACGCCCCGCCGATGAGCGCCTCGACGCGTGCCGTGATATCGACGACCTCCTTGGCCGATTGTGTCTGGAGCTCGAGGGTGATGGGCATGGTCGTCGTCATTCCCGTTCCTCCTGATCCCTGAACACCTAGCTCGAGTAGCCACGGCAATTGCCGAGACGGTCACGTCCTCTTCCTCACCCATCGAGGATGGCCACCCGGAGCCGCCCGGTCAAGGGGCCTGATCCCGCGGTCGTTCCGCATAGCGCTTGAGCCGCTCGAACCACACCAGCTTGTCCCGAAAGCCGGGATAGGCGGCGTTCAGGCCACTCGGATTCGGGAGGACGAAGACCCTGGCGTCACCCACCCGTTCCGGCTTCGGTCCGGCGCCCGGGCGCACGCGCGGCCCGAAGAAGGCGCGGTAGACGGTGACGCCGACGAAGGCGACGATCTCCGGCTTCACGCGCGCGATGACCCGCCCAAGCTGCGCGCGCCCGGCCTCGAACTCGCTCCTGGTCAGCTCGGAGGCCGCGCGGGTCGCCCGCGGAACGATGTTGGTGAGGGCGAGGCCGCACGACGGCAGCCGCGTGTCGTCCTCGTGGGTGAAAGCCTCCGGAATCAGCTTCGCGGCGTGGAGCAGCCGCCAGAACGGGTTGCCTCGCCCGGCGAAGTGGTGGCCGACCTCCGCGGAACGGAGCGACGGATTGATGCCGACAAACAGGATGCGCGGCCGCGCGCAAAGTCGGGCGGGGAGGCGCTTCACAGGCCGGGCTGCTGAGGAACTTGCAACCTGCTAGACGTCGCGCACGGTTGCGAGCACCGAGGGCAGGGCCGCCAGCACCTCGCGAAGACACTGGCGAACCCGGGCGATGTTCGCCTCGGCCTTCTCGGGAATTCCCCCGCGCGACACCTGGGCGATGAACTCGTCGCGGGACGTCGTCATCAAGAGCGACGCGTTGATCTCCAGTTGAAGCGCGTGGACACGCCGGGTCTGAGGCTGCCCGAAGGTGGCCACGATGTTGCCGCCCGTATAGCCGCTGACGTTGTCGTGCACCTCGAAGCCGTGGCGCGTGAAGATCCCGGCCACCGCCGCCGCGAGCTGCGGGGCGCACGTCGCATCGTGGCGGGTGCCGATGATCACCTGATGGTCCTTCATCCGACGCGGGCTCCCCGTGTGGCCGTCGAGGAGGATGGCGTAGCCGTAGGCGTGCCGGAGCTGGCCGAGCAGATGCTCCAGGGCCGCATAGTACGGATCGTAGAGCGCCTGCAGGCGCGCTTCGACGTCGGCGAGCCCGAGGGGGCGCGTGAAGATGGCCACGTCCCGCATGGTATGGGTGCGCACCACCCCTCGCCGCGAGCGCACCTCGCCGTCGTGATGCTCGAAGTCGTCGCGGCGGCGATTGACGTCGACGAACATGCGCGAGAACGGCGTGGCGAGCACGGTGGCCCCGTGCTCGTGCAGCTCACCGTAGAGATCACCCACGAAGGTGTCGGCGAATCCGTAGGCGAAGGTCTCGAACCAGGGCTCGCTGTAGTCGTCGCAGGTGATGTGGGGCAACGGCTCCGTGCCGTAGTGGGGCACGCTCACCAGCACCGGGTTGCGATTCCCCGGTGAGGGATGCCTGACGATCGGGAACGATGGCTCCATGGCTAGCTCACGTCTCAGGGGGGCAGTCTATACCATCACGTTGAGTCAGGACCCCCCCTGGACTATAGTCTCCCCGGGTCCGCGTCGCGTGCGCCGCCGGGCCCACCCTTCGCGAACCGAGCACCCGCATCAGGCGTCTGGCCCTGAGACACCTTGAAAGGGAGATCACCATGAGGCGTTGGGACAGCGATCCAGGTCTCCGGCGGTTGGTCACCGAGCATCGAGCGGGTGTGATCGGGCGGCGCGAGTTCCTCGCGCGGCTCGGCACCGGCGCGGCCGCCGCCTCCCTCGTGGGAAGCGCCCGGCCCGCCAGCGCGCAGAAGAAGATCACCGTGACGATGTGGGACACGGAGCCCAACCCCGCCACGCGCGCGGCCGTGAAGGCGATCGTCGAGGACTTCCACAAGCTCCACAAGGACATCGAGATCCAGGCGGAAGGCATGGGCTGGTCCGACATGGATCGCAAGCTCCAGGCGGCCATGGCGGCCAAGAGCCCGCCCACGGCGTCGCACACCCAGACCTACGTGGTGACTTCGTTCCGGGCCAAGGGACTGATCGAGCCGATCGACGACCTCGTCAAGGCCATCGGCGAGGACCGCATCTTCCCGTCGGTGCTCCGGTGGCTCAAGTATCCCGACGGCAAGTACTGGGGCCTCACCCACGCCTGGGGCGCCGACAACCTCGGCGGCCGCGGCGACTATCTGACGGGCACCGGCGTCGACCCGCGGAGCTGGAAGACCTGGAACGACTGGCTCCGCGATCTGCCCAAGCTCAACAAGGCGCCGCAATATTACGGAGTTTCCCTCGCGGGCATCCCGTTCTTCGTGAACGAGGACGTCTACATGTGGACGGGCTCGAACGGCGGAAGCCTTTTCGACGACAAGGGCAACCCCGCCCTCGAGAGCCCGCAGGTCCTCGGGATGCTCGAGTTCTGGAAGAAGGTCAAGCCGTACCTGCCGCCGGGGTGGGCGTCGCACGACTACCTGGAGACGCTCTCCGCCTGGGCCACGGGAAAGACGGCGCAGGTCTACATGTGGGGGCGCACCGCCGGGTACATCGACCAGTACGCGCCCCCCGACAAGCGAAACCCCGAGATCTTCCAGATGTGGCCGAAGACCATCGGCCCCATGGGCAAGGCGCCCCTGACCCAGTTCGACAACGAGCCGTGGGTCTTCTACGCGGATGCCCCGAAGGAAGAAAAGGCCGCGGCCAAGGAGTTCCTCAAGTTCTTCTTCAAGAAGGAGAACTACCGGCGCTACTGCGACTCCGTCCCTGTCCATCTCCTCTCGATCTTCAAGGAGGACTTCCAGGACCCCGCCTACATGGGGCATCCCGAGCGCAAGCGCTGGAAGCCGTGGCTGGACGCGCAGCTCAAGTGGGTGGAGATCGGCCGCGCCCACCCGCTCCTCGTGTGCAATCCGCAAGATATGCTGGTGCCGTGGATCGGCGACGTGGCCGCCGCGCCCATCCTGGCCGACATGGTCATGGCCGTGGTGGAGCGAGGGAAGGATCCGAAGGTGGCGGCCAAGGAAGCCAGCGACAAGATCTCCCGCGACATCATCGGGAAGACCAAGAGCTAGGAGCGCGCGCGGAGCGTCGGTGGCCGTCGCCTCGACGGTCGCCGATGCTCCTGCTGCGCGATCGTCATGTCTGTTCGCGTCGACACGCTCGTAGCCGTCCCCGGTCGCGCTTCGCGCCGTCGGCGAGAGGCCCTGACCGGGATCGGGCTCCTCCTGCCGTCCGTCGCCCTCGTCGTCGCCTTCACCATCTTCCCCGTCGGCTACAACGTCTGGCTGGGCTTCTACGCCAAGCACTCGCTGCGCGCCACCAGCGCCTGGGTCGGCCTCGGCAACTACACGCAGATCCTCACCGATCCCGATTTCTGGCGCAGCGTCTGGCTGGCCACCGTCTACGCGGTGGCGAGCACGGCCCTGCAGATCGTGGTCGGGGTGGCGGGGGCCCTCATCCTGCACCGGCGCTTCGCCGGCTGCGATTTCCTGCGCGGGGTCGCGCTCTTCCCGTACATGATCCCCACGGTGATCGCCGTCTTCGTGTGGCGCTGGCTCATGAACGACCTCTACGGGGTGATCCCGTATGTCCTGAGCGCCCTGCGGATCCCCGGCATGCCAGAAGCGTGGCTGACCCACTCCACCATCATGTGGGTGCTCATCGTTCTTTCCGTGTGGACGTTCTTTCCCTTCGTCCTCGTCAACGTGCTCGCCCGCCTGCAGACCATTCCCCTCGAGCTCTACGACGCGGCCCGGGTCGACGGCGCCTCCGCGGTGCGGCAGTTCGTCCACGTCACCCTCCCGCAGCTCCGCAACGTGCTCCTCATCGTGCTGCTCCTGCGCGGGATCTGGATGTTCACCAAGTTCGACGTGCCGTGGCTCCTGGGCTTCGGCGGAGGCGCGGGGGAGGCGATCCGCACCCTCCCCGTCTTCACCTATCAGCGCTCGTTCACCTACTACCAGGCGGGGATGGGCGCGGCGCTGTCGAACGTGATGCTCGCCCTCCTTCTCATGGCGGTGACGATCTACTTCGTGGCCTTCCCGCCCGAGGCGGACGAGACCGATGGCTGAGCTTCGCTCGCGCGGTCGTGGCGGATCCCGCCGGCCCGTGTCGTCCGCCGCGGAGTGGACGCTCCGCATCGGCCTCTTCCTCTTCTGCGCCTTCCCCCTCTACTGGATGCTCGTCTCCTCGCTCAAGGTCAGCCACGAGCTGCTCGCGTCCCCGCCCACCTTCTGGCCGCACGAGTGGGACCTGCGGGCCTACCGGAAGCTCTTCTACGAGACGAACTTCTGGAGATACTTCCAGAACACCATCGTCGTCTCTGCCATCACCACCGTCATCGTGGTCACGGCGGGAGTCATCGGCGCCTACAGCCTGACCCGCTACGCGTTCCCCGGCCGGACCCTCGTGGCCCGCATGACCCTGCTCGCCTACATGTTCCCGCCCATCATCATGCTGGTGCCGCTCTTCCTCCTCGCCCGCGAGTTCGGCCTCGTCAACTCGCTCCTCGGCCTCGCCCTCACCTACATCTCCTTCGCCCTCCCCTACGCGCTGTGGATCCTCCGCGCCTTCTTCCAGTCGATCCCCGTGGAGCTGGAGCACGCCGCCCTCATCGACGGCGCGAATCGCGCGCAGGCCCTTCTCTACGTGGTGGCGCCCCTCGCCCTCCCCGGCATCATCGCCACCGCCATCTTCACCTTCATCGTGGCCTGGAACGACTTCCTGTTCGCCCTCGTGCTCATCGGCCGGGACGAGCTGAAGACGCTCGCCATCGGCATCAACGATTTCTTCCACATGGCGGTGGTGGACTGGGGGCTGATCATGGCCGCCGGCGTCATGGTCACCATCCCCGCCCTCGTGTTCTTCGTGGCCATCCAGCGCTATCTCATCGCGGGCTGGGGCGCGGGCGGCGTCAAGGGATAGCGGGGCGGAGGACTGGCTCAGCTCTTCGCGGGTTCGATGACGCCCGCCGCGTGAAGCGCGGCCAGCTCGGACGCGCTCAGGCCGAGCAGCTCGGAGAGCACGCGGTCCGTGTCCTGACCGAGCAGCGGAGCCGGGCGCTCCACGAGACCGGGGGCGCTTCCGTGCAGCCGGATGGGCGAATTGGGCACGCGCGTCTTGCCGCGACGGGGATGGTCGATCTCGGCCCACACCTCTCGGGACGCGAGATGCGGATCGTTGACCACCTCGCGCGTGGTCCGCACGGGCGCACAGGGCACGTGGGCCTTGGTCAGGATCGCCAGCACGTCGTCCTTGCCGTGGCGCCGGGTCCACGCCTCGACCATGGCGTCGATCTCCTCCATCCGCGCCGCGCGGTCGGGGGTGCTGGCGTAGTCGGGGTTGGTCAGGAGGTCTTCGCGCCCGAGCACGCGGACGATGCTGTCCCAGTGGCGATCCGAGGCCGTGAAGATGGCCACGTAGCCATCGCTCGTCGGGTAGACGTTGTAGGGCGCCATGGCCAGCGCGGGGTGGCGATTGCCTGTGCGCGGGGGCATGTGGGCGTCCTCACCATCCATGTGGACACCGAGCGCGCTCGCGAGCGCCATCACCGCGGCGTCCAGCATCGCGACCTCGACCCGCTGTCCCTGCCCCGTGCGCTCTCGCTGCAGCAACGCGCTCATGATGCCGCCGAAGAGGTGTACCCCGCCCAGGAAGTCGCACACCGCGGGCCCCGCCTTGACGGGCGGACGATCCGGAAACCCCGTGGCGTTCATGATCCCGCTCATGGCCTGAATCGTCAGATCCATGGCGGGCAGATCCCGATATGGTCCCGTCAGTCCGAAGCCGGTCCCGCTGCCGTAGACGAGCCGAGGGTTCTCGGCGGACAGCACCTCCCACCCGAGACCCAGACGGTCCATCACGCCCGCCGCGAAGTTCTCGACCACCACATCGGCCTGCCGCGCGAGACGCAGAAACAGCGCCTTGCCGTCAGGATGCTTGAAATCGAGCACTACCGATTCCTTGTTGGAGTTGAGCATCACGAGAGGGTACGGCTCGACGTGCCGCTTGCGCCGCCGCACCACGTCGCCTTCGGGCGCTTCGATCTTGAGCACGCGGGCGCCCATGAAGCCCAGCAGGAGACCGCAGTACGGCCCGTTGTAGATCTGCCCCAGGTCGAGCACGAGCATCCCGTCGAGCGGACGAGCGACCGGCGTCGTCATGGAAAAAGGTCAGCAGGGCCAACGCTCCGAGCACGACGGCGAGCACGCCGAGCGCCGTCTCCATGCCCGCGCGGTCGACGAGGGCGCCGATGGGCGGGCCCACGACCACGAAAGACAGCCGGAAGACGAGGGCGGCAATCGACAGGACGCTCGCCCGGTCTTCCGCCGACGCGTCCTGCTGCATCACATTGGCCAGGATCGGTGCCTGCAGGCCCCGGATGGTCATGAAGCAGAGATAGAAGGCGAGGCCCCACGCCACGTGGCTCAGGGCGAGCCCGGCGTACCCCACGAGGACGAGCAGACAGCAGCCGAGGAGGCTCGCGCGCGCGCCGAGGGCGGCGGCCACGCGCCCGCTCGCCAGCGATACCGCGGCCAGCCAGATGTGCGCGCCCGCCCACAGCGGACCGAACCACGCGGTCGGAATGCCGCGCGCCTGCATGTAGGGCTGGATGAGCCAGATCACCACGAACGTCGAGAGGCCCAGGGCGACGTTCAGGGCCAGGGCCGCGCGGAGTCGTCGATGGTGCCAGAGCGTGAAGCCGAGGATGTGAAGGGCCCGGCGCGCGTGAGAGCGGGGATCAACGGAGGGGCGGCGTGGCGTCTCGCGCAGCATGGCCGCGGTAACGAGGGCGAGGACGGCGCTCGGCACCTGGAGCCAGAACGGCCAGCGCGGGCCCATCGTGTACAGCCACCCGCCGGCGGCGGCGCTCAGCGCCTCCGACGTCTGCGACACGGCGCGGGCCGTTCCGTCCCAGCGCGTGTATCGGTCACTGCGGCCGGCCGTCTCCAGCGACACCCACAGGAGCGCGCGGTCCGCGCCGGACATGAAGGCGCTGGCCGCGCCGAGGACAGTCTCGGCGACGGCAATCGCCCAGAAGGTCGTGCCGCGCGTGTAGACGAGCCATCCCGCCATCAGCAGCGCCGCGCCCACGAGCAGCGAGGCGCGGTACCCGACCCGATCGGCGAAGTACCCCGACGGGAACTGGAAGAGCGCGACGGCCAGCCCGAATGCCGCCTGGAGGGTCATGATGTCGGTGAGCGACATCCCGATCTGATCCTTCCAGAAGAGGGTGACGATGGGAATCGGGAAGAGCACGAACTCGATGGCGGCGAAGGCGATGAGGAGGCGCGCGTTGGTCATGGCGCGGCCTTCCGCTCGCTCGGATCCGCTCGTGCCGTTCCTAGTGGGCGTCACGCTCTGTTGGTAAGTATCACGAGCGGGCCCGCCCGGCCAGAGGAGCGCCGTGGCCTTTTGCTTTGGTCACCTCGGATCGCTTTGGTAGACTCGATCGCGATCCTCTCTGTCCCCCGCACCGTGAGGGAAGCGCGCGATGATCCAGCGGCTCTCGAATAACCTCGGCGTCTACGAAGGCGAAGCGCCCCCGGAGACCAGGCAGCTCGAAGTCGACGGGTACGCGGTGATCCGCGGCGTCTTCACGGCGGACGACGTGCAGGCGCTACGCCGTGAGATCGATTCGGTCTTCGCGTCGTATCCCCAGGAGCGGGGCCGCACCGACGAGTTCCGCTACGAGATGTTCAACCGCAGCGCGCTGGCCCAGGCCGCCCTCGCCCACCCGCGGATCCTCGCCGTCATCGAGCCGCTGCTCGGCAACGACTGCCACGTGATCGCGAACACGGCCTGGCGGAACTCCCCGGAGTTTGCCGGCGGCTCCTGGCACTGCGATTCTGGCCCGCACATCCCCCGGCCCGAAGGCGTCGCGTGGGACGAGCGCATTCCGTATCCGGTGTTCGCGATCGGGGCGCACCTGCTGCTCCTCGACTGCGAGGAGGCCGACGGGCCCACCGCGGTCGCCCCGGGAAGCCATCGATCGGGCCGGCTCGCCCCGCCCGGTCGGAAGCACGACCCGACGTTGACATACGACGGGCGCCCTCCCGTGCTCCTCGTCGGGCGGGCGGGCGACGTCGCCCTCTTCGTTTCCGACGCGTGGCACCGCGGCACTCCGGCTGCCGGGGGGCGCGGCCGATACTTCCTCCAGGTGCACTATGGACGGCGCGATCTGGCCCAGCGGGTGCGGACGACCGCCCAGGTGAACCACGTGGCCCCGGAGGCGCTCGCCCGGGCTCGCGGCGAGCGGCAGCGCACGATTCTCGGCCTGCACGATCCGGCCTTCTACGACGGCTGATCCTGTCACCAGCCGCCGCCGCGCAACTCCACGCGGAGGTCGGCGATAATGCGCGCATGCGTGGCGGGGACTACGACGCGATCGTCGTCGGCGCGGGCCACAACGGCCTGGTGACGGCGTGCTACCTGGCCCGTGCCGGGCTGCGGGTCCTCGTGCTCGAGCGTCGCTACCTGGTCGGCGGGGCCTGCGTGACCGAGGAAACCTTTCCCGGCTTCCAGGTCTCGACGGCAGCCTACGTCAACAGCCTCTTCCGCGAGGAGATCGTGCGCGACCTGCGCCTCTCCGGGTACGGGTTCGAGGTGCTTGCCCGGCAGCCGTCGTCGTTCACGCCGTTTCTCGACGGCCGATCGCTCCTGCTCGGATCGGATGCCGAGCTCAACCGCCGCGAGATCTCGAAGTTCAGCGCGCGCGACGCCGAACGCTTCCCGTCGTACGAAGCCATGCTCGATCGGGTGGCGGCCTTCGTCGAGCCGACGATCACGGCGACGCCGCCGAACGTCCTGCGGCCCGGCGTGCGCGACCTCTGGTCGCTCCTGACGCTCGGCCGATCGTTCCGCCGTCTCGGCTCGGCAGCCTCCGACGCGGTCGAGATCCTCACCGGATCCGCGCGAACCCTGCTTGATCGCTGGTTCGAGTCCGACCAGCTCAAGGCGACACTCGCCACCGACGCCATCATCGGCGCCATGGCGAGCCCCTCGATGCCCGGCACCGGCTACGTGCTCCTTCATCACGTCATGGGCGAAACGGGGGGCAAGCGGGGCGTGTGGGGCTACGTGCGTGGGGGCATGGGCGGTCTCACCCGGGCGCTCGCGGGGGCCGCCGGCGATCTCGGCGTGGACATCCGGTGTGACGCCGAGGTCAGCCGCATCCTGGTCCGGGCGGGCTGCGTGACGGGCGTCGCCCTGGTCAGCGGCGACGAATATCGCGCACCCATCGTTGCGAGCAACGCCGACGCCCGCGTGACCTTTCGGCGTCTGCTGGATGCGGGAGAGCTTCCTGCGGATTTCGTGGCGGCGGTGGACCGGATCAACTACGAGAGCGCGTCGCTCAAGATCAACGTGGCGCTCGCCGAGCTTCCGAGCTTTCGCGCCTGTCCGGGCGTGGAGCCGGGACCGCAGCATCGCGGCACCATCCACATCTGTCCCGACCTCGACTACATCGAGCGCGCCTACGACGACGCCAAGTACGGTCGCCCCTCGGAGCGCCCGGTCCTCGAGTGCACCATTCCGTCGGTGGTGGATCCCACGGTGGCGCCCCCGGGCCGGCATCTCATGTCCATCTTCGTGCAGTACGCGCCCTACGCGCTGCGGGAGTCGAGCTGGGACGACATCGGCGGCCGCTTCGCGGACCGCTGCTTCGACCTGCTCGAGGAGTACGCGCCGAATTTTCGCCGCGCGGTGCTGGCCCGCCAGGTCCTCACCCCGCTCGATCTCGAGCGCACGTTCAATCTCACGGGAGGCAACATCTTTCAGGGCGCGATGACGCCCGGCCAGCTCTTCTCGTTCCGGCCCGTGCCAGGCTACGCAGGCTACCGCACGCCGTTGAAGGGTCTCTATCTCTGCGGGGCCGCCGCGCATCCGGGAGGCGGCGTCATGGGAGCGCCGGGCTGGAACGCCGCGCGCGAGATCCTCCGCACGCGCTAGGAGCGCGCGCTACTCGCCGGCGCCCTCGGTCTTCTGCCGCTCGAGGACACGGGCGGTGGCCCGTCCCTTGTCGGGGTGGGGATCCTTGACGACACCGTAGGCGGCGCGTCCTTCATGGTCCTCGGGCAGATGCTCGGTGATCGGCCGGCCGTCGGGCGCCACGAAGAGCAGGCAGTGGCAGTACTTCCACTTCTGCATCTCGTCGCAGGCGCAGATCCAGCGGCGGAGCTTGGCTTCCGCCTGGGGGTCGGGATAGAAGTTGCACGGGCAGAGGGGCCGTCCGACCTGCTCGATGTGACGCGCGAGGCCTTCCACCACCGTCTCGGTGACGCCCACGTCGGGATGGAGGGAAGTGCCGGACTTCTCCGCGTACTTCCGCGCGTAGCTCCACATCTTGTCGATGTTGGCCTGCGACGGCTTGGCCGGCTCGCTCATGACTGGGCCTGGGCCAGCGCTTCGTCGATCTTGGCTGGGTTGAACCCGGCGAGCCGCGTCTCGCCGATGATGATGACGGGGAGCGAGGTCATGCCGATCGCCATCAGCTCCTCCCGGGCCTGGGGGTCTCGCCCCACGTTCTTCTCCACGAACGGCACCCCTTTTTGCGACAGATACTCTGTCGCGCGATGACAGGGGCCTCAGCCGATGTTCGTGTAGACGGTGACGTTTACCATGTGGTCCTCGCCCTCCTGGCCAGGTCTCTCGCTCTTGGGATGCGGGAGCCGCCCCCGCCGATTCGGGGAAGCGGTCCATCCCAGAGTCCCCTGGGGCGCGGCCGTCGTCAAGCCCAGTCCGCCTGCGTTGACAATCCGCGAGCGCCGTGCGACAGATCGCTCTCATGCAAGAAGAGCCGACGTCTCTCCGGATCGACGACCCGGGCGTGCGGGCGCTGTTCACCGAGGCCGCGCGTTTCCAGTCCTGGCTGGACGTCGAGGCCGCCCTCGCGCAGGCGCAGGCGGAGCTGGGCATCATTCCCGATGGCGCCGCCCGCGAGATCACCCGCAAGGCGCACCTGTCGTACCTCGACCTGGCGGCGGTACGGGCAGGCCTGGCCCGCACGGGGCATCCCCTCGTGCCTCTGGTCTGGGAGCTGGACCGCGCTTGCGAAGGCGACGCCGGCGGCTACGTGCACTGGGGGGCGACGACCCAGAACGTCACGCAGACCGGCCAGCTCCTCCAGGTGCGGCGCGCCCACGACATCTTCCTGGGCCAGCTCGCGACCATCCTGACCACGCTTGCCGACCTCGCCGAGCAGACCAAGGACGTCCTCCTCCCCGGACGCACGCACGGCCAGCACGCGGTACCCGCCACCTTCGGCTTCAAGGTGGCGGTGTGGATCGACGAGCTGGGCCGCCACGTGGAGCGGCTGAGCGGCTGCGAGGGCCGCGTGTTCGTGGCCATGCTGGGGGGCGGCGCGGGGACGCTCGCCTCGCTGGGCGAGCTCGGTCTCGCTACCCAGGAGAAGATGGCGCTCCGCCTCGGGATGCGCGCCATGCCCATGCCCGCGCGGACGATCGGCGATCACCAGGCCGAGTACGTGACGCTCCTCGGCATGCTCGCCTCCACGTGCAGCAAGATCGGGCGCGAGATCTACACCCTGATGAAGCAGGAGTTCGGCGAGCTCGAGGAGCCGGTGCCGCCCGGCACGGTGGGGAGCAGCACCATGCCCCAGAAGCGCAACCCGAAGCTGTCGCAAGACATCATCGCGGCCGCCGCGCAGATCCGCGCCCTCGTGCCCCTGGCCCTGGAGGCCATGCAGACGGAGCACGAGGCGGACCGGACGACGAGCATCATGATGGCCCGGGCCCTCGTGCCCGCCTGCGAGCTCACGGGCGACATGCTGCAGCGGATGGTCGTCCTGATGGACGGGCTCCAGGTGTTTCCCGATCGGATGCGGGAGAACCTCGACCTGTCGGGCGGCCTGATCATGGCCGAGGCGCTCATGCTCGAGCTGGGCAAGCAGATCGGACGGCAGCGGGCCCACGACGCCGTCTATGAGGCCGCTCAGGCGGCGGTGACCCAGTCGCGGCCCTTTCGCGAGACCCTCGCCGAAGACCCGCACGTGAGCGCCGGGCTCAGCGCCTCCCAGGTCGAGGCCCTCCTCGATCCTGCCCGTTACACGGGGCTCTGTCGCCAGTTCGCCGAGCGCGGCGCCGAGACGGCCCGCGACATCGCGGCGGCCATCCAGCGCCGGAGGACCGAGCGCGCCCGCACCGCCTGAGAGACGACCCGCCACTTCTCGCGGTCCGTCAATCGACGACGGCGATCACCTCCACCTCGACGAGGAGGTCGGGGTGGGCGAGGCGGCGCACCTCCACCGTGGTGCTCGTGGGGAGCGCGCCGAAGTACTCCATGCGGACATCGACGTGCTTGAAGTACTCCTCGATGTCCGTGACGTAGGTGTTGGTCTTCACGATGTCGGCGAGGGTGGCCCCGGCCGCGGCCAGGGCCGCCTTCACGTTCTCGCCCACTTGACGGATCTGCGCGCGCATGTCGCCGCGTCCGACCACCTCTCCTTCCCGGCTCCGCGCGAGCTGGCCCGACACGAAGATCGTCTTCCTGCCCTCGACGACCACCACGTGGGAATAGAGGACGTGCCCGCCCACCACTCGCTTGCTCAGCGTCTCGGGCTGGATATTCTGCCGCTTCATGGGCTCTCTCCTTTGCCTCGATCTCGACGTATGATAGCGGAATGCTCCCGACCCACGGACGCTACGACTACTCGAACATCACCACGCGCGCCGACTATACCTGGCCCGGCGGACGCCGGCTCGCCGTCTACGTCGCCCTCAACATCGAGGCCTTCCGCTTCGGCGAGGGCAAGGGCGCGGCCATCGCGCCGCCGGACCAGGCCCAGAGCCACAGCATCTACAGCTGGCGGGACTACGGCAACCGCGTGGGCATCTGGCGCCTCTTCGAGCTGCTCGACGAGCTCGGGATCCCCGCCGAGGCCCAGATGAATACGGCCGTGTACGAGATGGCGCCCGACATTCCCGCGCGGCTGCGCGCGCGGGGCGACGAGATCCTGGGCCACGGCCTGACCAACTCCGACGAGCAGGGTCATCTGGGCGAGGACGAGGAGCGCGCGCTGATCGCGGGCGTCACCGCCACCATCGAGCGTCACGAAGGGGCCCGCCCCTTCGGCTGGATGAGCCCCTGGCTCTCCAACAGCTCGGTGACCATGGACCTGCTCCAGGAGGCGGGCTACCGGTACGCGATGGACTGGACGATGGACGATCAGCCCATCTGGATCCGCACGCGCAAGGGCCGCATCCTCGCCATGCCGTATCCGATCGAAGTGAACGACACGCGCGGGATCGTCTGGTACCGGTACACGGCAGACGAGTTCGCCGACATGATCGTCGACCAGTTCGACGAGATGCTGGCGCAGTCGGCGCGCCAGCCCCTCGTGTGCCCGATCTCCCTGCACCCCTTCGTCATCGGGCGCCCCTACCGCATCCGCCGGCTCCGCCGGGCCCTCCAGCACATTCTCGGGCACGGGGAGCGCGTCTGGCTGACCCGTCCCCGCGACATCTGCGCCCACGTCGAGTCGCTGCCCCCCGGCGTCGTCCCGGGAAGCGCGACATGAGGGAGCGTCAGCTCTTCTACGGCTGGTGGGTGGTGGCGGCCTTTTCCGTGACCACGTTCATGTCGACGGGCGTCCGTCATGCCGTCGGGCCGTTTCTCAAGCCGATCGTCGGCGACCTCGGGCTCGATCGCGCGAGCTTCTCCGCGGTCATCGCCCTGAGCCTCTTCCTCTACGGCGTCTTCATGCCGCTGGCGGGCCTGGCCCTTGACCGCTTCAGCGTGCGCGCCGTCACCACCGCCGGCACGCTGCTCCTCGTGGCCTCGCTCGTGCTGACCGCGATGGTGCGGAACTTCTGGGAGTTCACCGCCGTGTACGGCGTGCTCGTGCCTCTCGGTCTCGCCGGCACCGGGCCCGTGATCGCCTCCGGCGTGGTCGCCCGCTGGTTCAGCAAGCGGCGCGGCACCGCGCTGTCCGTGCTCGGCAGCGCCTCGATGACGGGGATGAGCCTGCTCGTGCCCGCCGTGACCTGGTTGATCATCACCACCGGGTGGCGCACGGCGTACATGCTCATCGCGGCCGGGATCCTCGTGGTCGTGCTGCCTCTCTGCCTGTGGGTGGTCCGGGACTCTCCGGAATCGATGGGACTCACCGCCGACGGCACCCTCCCGACGGCGGGGGCGGGCGCGATTGCCATCGAGCGGGTGAGCGGGGGCGAGGCTCTGCAGACCCTGGCCTTCTGGCAGCTCGCGGGCTCGTTCTTCACCTGCGGGTTCTCCATGAGCCTTCTCTCCGCGCACGGGATCCCCATGCTCACCGATCACGGCTACTCGCCCATGTTCGCGTCGTGGGCGCTCGGTGTGCTCGGCGGCTCGAGCATCGGCTTCACGGTGATGCTCGGCGCCCTGTCGGACCGCCTTGGGCGCCGGCCCGTGCTCGCCGCCATCTACGCAGGCCGGGTCTTCATCTTCGCCGGCTTCTTCCTCCTCCGCGACAACCCCGCCGCGATCCTCGTCGTGGCCGTCCTCGGCGGCATCACCATGGCAGGCACCGGCTCGATGACCTCGGCGCTGACCGCGGACATCTACGGGCGCTTCTCCGTCAGCTCGGTCTTCGGCCTGATCTTCCTCGTGCATCAGACGGGCTCCGCCCTCGGCTCCTGGCTCGCGGGCTCGCTGTTCGAGACGACGGGCGGCTACGGGGCGGCGTACGTGCTGGCGTGCGGATTGCTGGTGGCCGCGGCCATCGTCGCGCTCAACATCGACAAGGGCGCGCGACGGATCTGGCGCGCCGCGACCGCCTCGGCGACGAGCTGACGGGCTCGGCGGCCCCGGGGGCGGACGTCCGTGCCCGACGCCCGCGGCACGATACGCTCACGCGATCAGGGCGAACCCCTCGTATCCCTTGGCCGCGACGTCATCGCATTTCTGCCTGTAGGCCCCTACCCCGCCGACGTACGGCATGAAGATGCGCGGCTTGCCCGGGACGTTGGCTCCCATGTACCAGGAGTTGGCCAAGGGATAGAGGGTGGCATGGCCCACCTCGTTGACGTGGGCGACCCACTCATCCTCCGCGTCCACGCTGGCCTCGATGCCCCCGAGGCCACGCTCGCGCAGGTACACGAGACAGTCGGCGATCCAGTCGACGTGCTGCTCGATGGAGACGATCATGTTGCTCAAGACGGAAGGGCTGCCCGGTCCGGTGATGGTGAAGAGATTCGGGAACCCGGCCGTGGCCACCCCTAGGTACGTCCGGGGCCCCGCCGCCCACTTCTCGCGCAGCGTCGCACCGGCCCTCCCCCGGATATCGATGCCCAGCAAGGCGCCCGTCATGGCATCGAACCCCGTGGCGAACACGAGGCTGTCCAGCTCGTACTCGGCCTCCCGCGTCCGCAGGCCGTGGCGGGTGATCGCCTCGATGGGCGCGCGCCTGACGTCGACGAGGGTGACGTTGTCGCGATTGAACGTGTCGTAGTAGTCGGTGTCGACGCACAGCCGCTTGGTGCCGACGGGATAGTCCCGGGGCGACAGCATCTCGGCCACCGCCGCGTCGCGGACGATGGCCTGGATCTTGGCGCGGAAGAACTCGGCGGCCGTGTCGTTGGCCTCCTTGCTGGTGAGCAGGTCCGCGAACGTCGCGTTGAAGCCGAGGCCGCCGCGGCTCCAGCGGCTCTCGTACGCGCGCTGCCGCTCTTCCGATGACACCTCGAGGGCCGACTGGTCGTTGCGCTCGACGACGAAGCCGACGCGCGATTCGCGGGCCTGGCGCCGGAACTCCGCGTAGCTCGACTTCACCTGCCGCTCGTATTCCGGATCCAGGGGAGCGTTTCGCGCGGGGACGCTGAAGTTGGGGGTCCGCTGGAAGACGAAGAGGTGGGCCGCTTGCCGGGCGATGAGCGGGATCGACTGGATGGCGGAGGAGCCCGTGCCGATGACGCCGACCCGCTGGCCGGTGAAGTCGACCCCTTCGTGCGGCCAATGCCCGGTATGATACCACTTGCCCTCGAAGGTCTCGAAGCCCTCGAGCTTGGGCACCTGCGCGTCGGACAGGCAGCCCGTGGCCATGATGCAGAACCGTGCGGAGACACGGTCGCCTCGGTCCGTCTGGATCGCCCAGCGGGTGGTGGCCTCGTCGAAGAACGCCGCGGTCACCCGCGTCTCGAGCTGGATGTCGCGGCGCAGATCGAAGCGATCGGCCACGTGTCCGATGTACGCCAGGATCTCCGGCTGGGAGGCGTAACGCTCCGTCCACTTCCATTCCTGCTGCAGCTCGTCCGAGAACGAGTACGAGTAGTCCATGCTCTCGACGTCGCAGCGCGCCCCCGGGTAGCGGTTCCAGAACCACGTGCCGCCGACACCACCGCCCGCCTCGTACAAGCGCGCGGAGAGCCCGAGCCCGCGCAGCCGGTACAGCATGTAGAGCCCCGCGAACCCGGCCCCCACGACGGCCACGTCGAAGGCGCCGGTCGCCCTTTCTCGCTGCGGAGACTCGGACATCTCTTCACCCTCCTGACGCTGGCGCGCTCGCAGAATGCGAATGATGTCCAACTATAAGCCGCGCCAGGAGAGGAGTCGAGACGGCGCACGCGCCACGGCCGCCTCGCAGCCTTCCCAGTCACAGGCGTTGAACGCGTCGACGAATCCGCTTCCGTCGCAGAGTCGTCCATCACGAGCCGAAAGCGCTATAGTGATCGGCACCCTCAAGGATCCGCGCCGACAGCATCCGCAGTTCCGCGGCAAGCTCCGCCATACGCTGGAAGCGTCGTACCAACCTCAGGAGCCCCGTCGACTTCACTACCGCCGCTCGCTCAGAGCGAGACGGACTCCAAGGCCGATCAGAACTGTCCCCGAGAGCCAATTGCGTATCCGCTCAAGCACGGGATTCAGTGAGAACCACGCCGCGATCGCACTCCCAGCGACCGCCACCAACATGTTGATCGGCACGCCGGTCACGTGAAACAGGAGTCCGAAGAGCAAGGTCTGGCCCGCGACCGATCCTCGCGCGGGGTCGACGAATTGGGGGAGAAAGGACAGGAAGAACAACGCAATCTTCGGATTCAAGATTTCCGTGAGGGCGCCTTGCCAGTACACCCGGCTGAGGGAGAGCTGCAGCGGCACGGCGTCGGCGAGCCGCACGGCGCGCTGTCGTAGGAGACCGACACCAAGGTAGACCAGGTATGCTGCTCCAAGATATTTGACCACCGCGTAGGCCATGGGCGAGTACGCGACAATCGCGGAGAGTCCCAGCGTGGCCGCGATCGCGTGAAGGAGACTCCCCGTACCCAGCCCCAGAGCTGATACGAGACCTGCCGTCCGTCCCTGGCCGAAACTGCGGGACATCACATACGCGATCGACGGTCCCGGCGTCACGTTTAGTGCCAGGACGGCTGCCATGAACAACACGATGGTCTGGACGGCTGGCATTCTTTTCCCTTGCGCGCCCTAGCCTCTAACGCGTTCCCTAACGCCCCGCTCAGCGGCCGGGGCGAGCGACGCGAGCCGCGGTCCGTTGGAGCGCGAAGTTCGAAGGCTGAGCGCAGACCAAGGTGGACCGGAGCCGTTGACCAAAGTCTCGAGGCTTTGGACGAGGGCAATTTCTACGGCAGCTGCGCGACGATGGGATCGATGTGCGAGCACGTGTCGCTACTCGACGACCTGATCCGCCCGTGTCAGCACCGACGCCGGGATTGTGACGCCGAGAGTTTTCGCGGTCTTCAAGTTGATGACAAACTCGAACTTGCTCGGCTGCTCGACCGGGAGGTCGGCCGGCTTCGCGCCCTTCAGTATCCTGTCCACGTAAAAGGCGACCCGTCGGTATTGATCCCACATGTCTATTCCGTACGCCATGAGGCCGCCAGCATCGACAAAGGATTTCTGCTCGTAGATCGCGGGGATCCGATTGGCTT
>QHSC01000360.1 GCA_003220345.1 Candidatus Rokuibacteriota bacterium
CGCGGAGAACGCCGGTGTCTTCCTCGTGCTCGTGGCCCTCGGCTTCGGCGACGTGAGCGTGATCAGCCCGCTGACGGGCACGGCTCCCCTCTTCGTCCTCTTCCTGGCATATCTCTTTCCGAGCGGGGCCGGGAAGCTCAGCGGGCGCATCGTCCTGGGGGCCGTCCTGATCGTGTCAGGTGTGATGCTGCTTTCTCGGTGAGGCTGTGCTAGCGTGGCGCATGCTCTCGCGTTCCCGCGGAGTGCGGGGGTCGTTCCTCGCCGCCACCCTGGCCCTCTCCCTCGTGATGCCGGGCGCGGGATGCGCAGAGGAGTGGACCAAGGGCGCGCGGCTGAACTGGGAGACGGGAGAGGGCAAGAGCTATCTCATTCCGGCTCTCGAGGTCGGCGGATTCCTGGTAGGCCTCAATGCGTTCAACCGCACCTTCATCGACTCGGACACGTACGGCACCAGCGGGACTTCGATCTGGAGGAACCTGAGGTCGGCGCCGGTCTTCGACACCGACCCCTTCGGCGTCAACCAGATCGGGCATCCGTATCAGGGAAGCTTCTACTCCGGATTCGCGCGCTCGGCGGGACTGAGCTACTGGGAGTCGCTGGGATATTCCCTCCTGGGGAGCTTTCTGTGGGAGACCGCCGGCGAGACATCGAAGCCCTCCATCAACGACTATGTCACCACGACCATCGGCGGCAGCTTCGTGGGCGAGGCCCTGTTCCGGATGTCCAGCCTGCTGCTCGAGGGCGGCGGCGAGACGCCGGGGTTCTGGCGGGAGCTGGGCGCCGCCCTGCTCTCTCCGCCCACCGCCTTCAACCGTCTCGTCTTCGGCGACCGGTTCAAGGCCGTGTTCCCGAGCCGCAATCCGGAAATCTTCATTCGCCTGCGGCTCGGCGTCACCCTCAGCACCGAGTCGGCCAACGCGGGCCTTTCTCCCAGAGTTCACCAGCAAGAGGGAAGCCTCGACTACCACATGATCTACGGGCTTCCCGGCAAGCCCGGATACCAGTACAAGCGCCCGTTCGACTTCTTCCTCTTCGAGTTCACGGCGGTGCCCAACGTGAGCAGCGCGATCAACGTCATCGAGAACTTTACGGTCCGCGGGCTCCTCGCCGGCGCGAAGTACGAGCTGGGCGACGATTTCCGGGGGGTGTGGGGGATCTTCGGCGGCTACGAGTACCTCTCGCCGCGGATCTTCCGCGTCGCGACCACGAACGCCGCGCTCGGCACCGTCGCTCAGTGGTGGCTGACGCCCACGATCGCCCTCCAGGGCACGGCGCTCCTGGGCGTCGGCTTCGGCGCTTCCGGCTCCGTCGGCGACACGGACGAACGTGACTACCGGTATGGCGTGATTCCGGAGCCGCTCCTCGGTCTCCGCCTCATCCTCGGCGAGCGCGCGATGCTCGAAGCGCAGGGCCGCCAGTACTGGATCGTCGGCCTGGGCGCGGGAGCGTCGGCCAACGCGGACAGATTCGGACACGAGATGATCAATCGCGGCACCGTGGGACTCACCGTGCGCCTGTTCGGCCCCCACGCCCTCAGCCTGCACTACGTGGTCTCGACCCGCGAGGGACGCGTGGCCGGCGGAGGCGGCGAGCGGAACCAGTCGGTGGAGACCATCACGCTCTCCTACAACTTCCTCGGCCACACGCGCTTCGGTGCCGTCGAATGGCGACCGGCCGCGACCGGGGGCCGCTAGCGAGACTCCTCCGTCAGCGCCACGCCTCATTGATCTACGAATGGGCGGCGGCGGCTGGATGTCATTGACCGCCGGCCGGATGGCTGGTACTGATTACGCGATATGCCCGCCGCCGAACCCCTGCCGGATTCTCCTTCCGCGCTGATCGCTCGCATCGCCCAGCGCGATCGCGAGGCCTTCAGCCGCTTCTACGACGCGTTTGCCGGCCTCGCCCTGGGTTTGATCCGCCGCATCCTGCGCGATCCCGCCGCGGCCGAGGAGGTCTTGCAAGAGGTGTTCTGGCAGGTCTGGCAGGAGGCGGAGCGCTACGATCCGAAGCGCGGCAGCCCCGAGGCCTGGCTGGTCATGCGGGCGAAAACTCGAGCAATCGACAAGCTGCGTGCCATACGTAGAAGAGAAAAGACCTTTGTGGCCCCCGTGGACGAGTCGGTGACCAGATCGGACGAGGCGACGGGTGAGAATCCCGGCGTGGCGGCCGAGGCTCGCGGACTCGTCCGCTCCGCGCTCGACTCGCTGCCGGAGGCGCAGCGCCGGGTGGTCGAGCTGGCCTTCTTCGACGGGCTGACCCAGTCGGAGATCGCGCGGAAGCTCGGGGAGCCGCTGGGGACGGTCAAGACCCGAGCGCGGCTCGGGCTCGAGCGGCTGCGCGCCGTGATGAGGCGAGAGGGACAGGGCGCACCATGAACCGCGACGAGATCTACGAGCTGGCGGCGGGCTACGCGCTGGGCGCGCTCGACCTCGAGGACCGCGAGCGCTTCGAGGTGCTGCTGAACGCCCGCGACGCGGAGGCGGCAACCGTCCTCCGCGAGTTCCAGGGCACGATGACGGACCTGGCCGCCCAAGGCTCCGTGGCGCCGTCCCCCGGTGTCAAGGCGGCCCTCATGGCGCGGATCGATGCGGAAGGTCGGGCGCGCGGCGCCGTGGTCCGCACGCTCGAGACGAAGCGGCCGGAGCGGGCGCGCTGGCCCGTCTGGTCCATGGTGCTCGCGGGGGCCATGGCCGCAGGGATCGCGGCCATCGCGGTCGGGCTGGCCGTCTCCACCGCCTACGACCGGCGTCTGGCGCAGCTTCAGCAGGAAGCCGCCGCCATCAAGGAAGAGCTCGACCGCCAGCAGGCGATCATGACGCTGCTGCAGGACCCCGCGACGCGGTTCGTCTCGCTGGGCGCCCTCGAGCCTGCCGGCGGCGCCACCGCCCGCATGGTATGGCTCAAGACGACGGGCGGGCTCCTGGTGGTCCGGGGGATGCCGCCGACTCCGGCCGGGAAGGCCTATGAGCTGTGGGCGATCCCGCCTGGAGGCAGCCCGATACCGGCGGGCGTGTTCACGGTGGACGCCAAGGGAACGGCATCGCTCCGCGTGAGCCCGGTGGCCCCGGGGACCGAGGTGGAGACCTTCGCGGTCACGCTCGAGCCCGCGTCCGGAGTTCTCGCGCCCACCGGCGCGATGTATCTCGCCGGCAAGCTCTAGCACGAGCGGGATTCGCTTAGGCTTTGTCTGCGAGATGTCATTTCGACCCCGTTCCGTAACGTACTAGGCCCGTCAGCGCTTCGAGGACCTCGTCGAGGACCTGATTGCGCCGCTCGCCAGGAGTTATCAAGTATGTGGTGACACGC
>QHSC01000361.1 GCA_003220345.1 Candidatus Rokuibacteriota bacterium
CTGGTAGGGGCGCGCGGAGGAGATCCATGGCGGATCTGAACGGCGGGCACCTGGTGGCGCGCACGCTCAAGCAGGCGGACGTGGGGCACATCTTCACGCTCTGCGGCGGGCACATCCTGCCCATCTACGACGGCTGCGTCACCGAGGGCGTGGAGGTCGTGGACATGCGCCACGAGCAGGCGGCGGCGCACGCGGGCGACGCCTATGCGCGGCTGACGCGGAATCTCGGCGTGGCCATCGTGACGGCGGGACCCGGCGTCACCGATGCCGTGACGGGTGTGGCCAACGCGTTCTCGGCCCGGAGCCCTCTGCTTCTCATCGGAGGCGCGGCGCCGCTCGGCCTCCGCGGGCTCGGCTCGCTCCAGGAAGTGGAGCAGGTGGATCTCCTCAAGCCCATCACCAAGGGCGCGTGGACCGTCTCGGAGACGCGCCAGATCCCCGAGGTCCTGACCACGGCCATTCGCACCGCCCTCACCGGCCGCCCGGGACCGGTCTTCGTCGAGATCCCCGTCGATCTCCTGATGACCATGGTCGAGGACCGGATGGCCCCGATTCCAACGGCCTACGTGCACCGGCGCCCCGTCGCGCCCGACCCTGACTCCGTCCAGAAGCTCGCGGATCTCTTCGCCCAGGCCGAGCGGCCCATGATCATGGCGGGCAGCGGCGTGTACTGGGACGACGCGGCCGCCGACCTTCGGGATTTCGCGGAAGCGGCAGGTGTGCCCGTCTTCATGAACGGCGCGGGGCGGGGGAGTCTGCCGGGCCGGCATCCCCTGGCCTTTGCCCAGGCGCGCGGCTTCGCGCTGGGACAGGCCGATCTCGTCCTCGTCCTCGGCACGCCACTCGATTTCCGGTTGGGCTATGGCCGGCCGCCGTCCTTCGGCGAGCACGTGAAGGTGGCCATGGTGGATTGCGATCCCGTCGAGCTCGGCAGGAATCGGCCGCTCGAGCTGGGGCTGGCCTCGCACATCGGTCTCACGCTCCGCCACGCGAACCAGGCGCTGTCCAAGAGCATCGCCAAGCGCTTCGAGAGCTGGCGGCAGACGCTCGAGAAGAAGGAGACGGAGGCCCGGGACCGCTTGATGGCTGAGAGGCTCTCCGACAGCGTGCCCATCAGCCACTACCGCCTCGGTCACGAGATCGCGGCCGTCGTGGATGCGCAGACGACCGTGATCGGCGACGGCGGCGACGTGGTCGGCTGCGCGTCCAAGATCGTGGAGCTGGAGCGCCCGGGACAATGGCTCGATCCTGGCCCGTTCGGCTGCCTCGGCGTGGGGCCGCCGTTTGCCATCGCGGCCAAGCTTCTCGATCCTGCGCGACGGGTCCTGCTCATCGCGGGCGACGGCGCCTTCGGCCTCAACGGCATGGAGATGGAGACGGCCGTGCGCTTCAAGCTCCCCGTGACCGTGGTCATCGGCAATGACGGCGGGTGGGGACAGATCAGAAACCCGCAGCTCTCCTTCTTCGGCGCCGAGCGCGCCGTCGGCACCTCGCTGCCCTTCACGCGCTTCGACCAGATGGTGGAGGCGCTGGGCGGCAAAGGCGCGCATGTCACCGAGCCAAAGCAACTTCGTCCCGCCCTCGAGAAGGCCATGGGCTCCGGCGAAGTCTCCTGCGTCAACGTCGTGCTCGATCCCGCCGCTTATCGCCGAGGCGGCCAGGTCTCCATGGCCATTTGAGCGATGATGAGGCGAGGCCCACCGCCCGCCGAAGGCTTATAATCGGACCGGGCCAACACCCCATCGAGGAGAGCGACATGCGTTACGCGCGGATCTCCGCAGATTCCCACATCGACATGCCCTGGATGCCGAACGACCTGTTCACGTTGAACGCGTCGGCCGCCCTCAAGGACCGGATGCCGTACGTCGCCGACGGGCCGGACGGGCCGTACTGGACCTGCAAGAACGGCATGTCGTTTGGCCTCGTGTGCGGCGTCGGACCCGGCGGGGCCAAGTACGTACCGGGCCAGAACTACCGGGTGGAGAAGATGCACGCCGCGGGGCTCTACGACGACGCCAAGGCTGGCAAGCGTCGCGTCATCGATCCGCACCTGCGCGTGAAGGACCAGGACCTCGACGGGGTCGACGCGGAAGTCCTCTTCGGCATTCTCGGCGCGGCCACGCGGCTCAACGACCACGAAGCCGCGAAGGAGATGTTCTGCATCTACAACGACTGGCTCGTGGACTTCTGCAAGCCGTATCCGGGTCGCTTGCTCGGGCTGGCGTGCCTGCCGTACGGCGACATCAAGGCGGCGATCGAGGAGACCTATCGCGTCGCGAAGCGCGGCGGCATCGCCGGTCTCGAGCTCTCGTGCTCATGGGACATGGAGCCCATGTACGACCCCGTCTGGGAACCGCTGTGGCAGGCCGTGAACGAGGTGAACCTGCCGCTCAACTTCCACACGTTCCCGTCGACGCCGCCCGCGGTGCGCGAGAAGGCGCAAGGGCTCACGAAGCGCGCCGCGCTCTTCACCGGCGTCTCCGCGTTCCAGATGAACCTCATCAACATCCTCGCCGCGATCATCGGGGCGGCCGTGCTCGAGCGCTATCCAAACCTGCGCATCGTGTTCGGCGAGAGCGGCATCGGCTGGATCCCCTACGCGCTCGATCGGATGGACTTCGAGTGGGAGGACCGCTTCCGCGATATCGGGCTCACGATGAAGCCGAGCGACTACTGGAAGCGCCAGTGCAAGGCGACGTTCCAGTTCGACAAGATCGGCACGTGGGACAAGAGCATCGAGGTGCTGGGCGACGAAACGATCATGTGGGCCTCCGACTACCCCCATACCGACGGCATCTGGCCCGAGTCCGGCAAGTACATCGAGGAGCAGTTCGGCCACCTGCCGAAGGACATGATCCACAAGATCACCTGCGAGAACGCGGGCAGGCTCTATGGCTTGATCAACTAACCTCGATTGAATGAGACGACAATCAGCCGATGACTGAAACGGTCAAGGCCGTCCAGGGCCGCTGACTGATGGTCGATCACCGGCGGCTCCGCCGGTAGACAGCCTGGCCACGAACCTCCGGGAGGCCCGGCGGCACGCGCTCCTGTCACCATCCTGTTCCTGCCGCTGGCCCGCGTCGTCGGCGCGCTCGGGCTCTTCGACTCCTGGTGGGCGCTCGCCACCGGAGCGGCCGCGGCCAGCCAGTAGGACGAGTCGACAGGTCAAGTCGCGGATACACCTGTTGCCTCCCCGCCGGCTGCGCGTGACCCCGAAAGGCTGATCAGAGCCGATGCTTCGGGTGGGGATCTGCGGCCCAGCGGGCGCTGGGCACCAAGTCATTCTCGCGAAAGCGCGTCCAGCGGAAGGGGGTGAGGTCGAAGTCCTGAGTCTTGCCGTGCAGGATGAGGTCGGAGATCAGGTCGCCGGTGAAGGGCGAGTGCTTGAAGCCGTGGCCGCTCCAGCCGAAGTCCACGTAGAGGCCGGCGTACTCCGGGATGGCGCCGAGCACCGGGTGGTGATCGGGCGTGGCGTCGTAGAGGCCGGAGTAGCCGCCCATCGCGAGGCCGTGCTCCATCACCGGGAAGCGCTGGGCGATGAGCTCGGCGTTCTTCACGATCTGATCGGGGTCGGCGCCCTCGTTCCAGTTGTCGGGATCCACGACCTCGTCGTAGGAGAGTTTGCCGTGGATCGTGAGGTCGCCGTGCTCCGGCCGCATGTAGGTCATCAACAGGCTGTCCGCGATGGCCGGGTGGACGCCGAACTCGCGCGGGCGGCGGAAGAAGCACATCTGGTGACGCTCCGGCTTGATCGAGACCTCGATGCCGAGCGGCGCCAGCAGCCGGTTGGCGTAAAGGCCGGCGCAGTTGAGGACCACCGGCGCGTCGATGTCGGCGCCTTCCGATGTCACGCCAACCACCTTGCCGCCCGCCACGCGGATCCCGTCCACGCTTCGGTACTGGACGATGGTGGCGCCCAGCTCGCGCGCGCGGTTGACGAGCGCGTTGGCGGTAGACGAGGGATCCGCATAGCCCGAATCGATCTCGTAAGAGGCCAGTGCGACGTCGTCCACGTTCATGTGGGGCACCAGCCTCGTCACCTCCGCCGGCGAGATCAGCTCGAGCCCCGCGCCGAGCTCCTTGGCGCGGAGCGCGTTGCGCCGCAAGTGCTCCGCGCGCTCGGGACCGGCCAGCGCGAGCAGGCCTACCTTCTGGAAGCCGGGATCGCCGTCGCCGCCGATGACGTCCGTCCAGTTGTGGAAGATCTTGTGGGCCGCGCACGCGCTGCGCGTGAAGAAGTCCATCGCGTAGAACTGACGCACGAGCGCGGTCGAGCGGCCCGTGGGGCCCGAGGCGATGAACTTCTTCTCGATCAGCAGGATGCGCCCGGCCTTCTTGCGCGCGAAGTGATAGGCGGCGCTGGCGCCGTGGACGCCACCGCCGATGATGACGACGTCCGCGGTCCGGGAAACGTCAGCCATCACCCACCGACCAGGCGCGTCTGGGGCGCGTAAGAAACATCAGCATGGGTGCGGTCATTCTGGTCCAGGAGCGGGGGAGCGTCAAGCGGTAGTGCGTGGGCAGCGCCACGCGGCGATCTCGCGGTCAGGGCTTCCCAGAGTAGAATGACGGCGATGGCTAAGAGGACGGGGTGAGACTGGAGCGTTCGTGAAGATCACGTTCCTGGCCCCCCACATCCGGATCGCCGGCGGCGTGCGCGCCATTCTCACCCATGCCGATCGCCTGGCGGGGCGCGGGCACGAGGTCGCCCTCATGGTGTCCGCCAAGCATGGCTGGCGGGCCTGGTGGCGCAATCTTCGCGGCGAAGGCCCCACGTGGATCCGCGGCTTCCGCCCGACGGTTCGCTGGATCACCGGGTGGGATAACGCGCGGCTACCCGACGGAGACGCCCTGATCGCCACGGCCTGGCAGACGGCGAGGACGGTCGTCGAGGCGCCCGATCGTTGCGGCCGGAAGCTCTACTTCATTCAGCACTACGAGAGCCTGTACCACGGCGACCCGGGGCGGGTGGATGCGACCTATGCCCTGCCGTTGCGGAAGGTCGTCATCTCCACGTGGCTCGCCGACATCATGCGCGACAAGTTCGGCGCCAAGGCC
>QHSC01000209.1 GCA_003220345.1 Candidatus Rokuibacteriota bacterium
CGCCTTCCACCAGGCGGGCCAGGCTGGGATCGCCCGCGAAGCTCTCCATGAACTCCTGGTGGTCGAAGATCCTGTCGCGGATCTCCTTGAGCTCTTCCGTGGGCAGATAGAGGAGCTGCCGGCCTTCGAAGCTCTTGGGATCGATGCGATACGCCACCCGCGGGAACTTGAGGGACGAGGTGCGGAGGCCGTGGACGAGCTGGGCGGCGTAGGCCTTGGTCGCCTCGAACGTTCGCGCCTCGATGACCACCACGATGTCCTCGAGCTCTCCGAACTCGCGCACGTACTGGTTGTAGCGGACGACGTAGTTGGCGCTCTGGGGCAGGAGGTCCCGGCCGGAGGTCTTGAAGGTGAGGTTGGTGACGGTGTAGCCCACGCCGAGGCCGGCGAAAACCAGCGACAGGAGGACGGTGACGAGGGGCCGGCGGCAAGAGAGCCGGACCAGACGACGAAGAAAGCGTCCCGTTCTCGAGATGAGGATCATGAGCGAGTCGCGGGGCGACCCTCCGAGTCTACCATCGACCTGCGCCGCGGCCCTCGATTCGGGGCGACGCTCCGGCTAGACGTCTCCGTCGATGAAGCGCTCGAGCTTGACGCGCGCCGTCTCGTCAGACCACTGCTCGGGCGGCGACTTCATGAGATAGGCGGAGGGCGCGAAGAGCGCGCCCTTCAGACCGCGGTCCATGGCGATCTTGCAGGAGCGGATGGCGTCGATGACCACGCCGGCGGAGTTCGGGGAGTCCCACACCTCGAGCTTGAGCTCGACGTTGATGGGCTGATCGCCGAAGGAACGGCCCTCCAGCCGGATGTGCGCCCACTTGCGGTCGTGGAGCCAGGGCACGTAGTCGCTGGGGCCGATGTGGATGTCGTCCTCCGCCATCTCGTGGGCGAGCTGGGAGCGCACGGCGTCGGTCTTGGAGATCTTCTTGGAGGCCAGACGCTGCCGCTCGAGCATGTTGTAGAAGTCCGTGTTGCCGCCCACGTTGAGCTGGCTCGTATGCTCCATCCGCACGCCGCGGTCCATGAAGAGCTTGGTGAGCACGCGGTGAATGATGGTGGCACCCACCTGAGACTTGACGTCGTCGCCCACCACGGGCAGGCCGCGCTCTTCGAAGCGGCGCCGCCAGTACGTCTCCCGCGCAATGAAGACGGGGATGCAGTTGACGAAGCCGCAGCCCGCGTCCAGGATCTGCTCCACGTACCACTTGGTCGCCATCTCGCTGCCCACCGGCAGGAAGTTGACCACCACGTCCGTGCGCGTCTCGCGCAGGATGCCCGCGATGTCGACGGTGGGGCCGGGTGCCTTGGTGATGATCTGGGAGAGGTACTGGCCGAGCCCGTCGTGCGTCATGCCGCGCTGGACGGGGACGCCGAGATGCGGCACCTCTCCGAAGCGCACGGTGTTGTTCGGCTTGGCCCAGATGGCCTGGGAGAGGTCGAGCCCCACCTTGTTGACGTCCACGTCGAAGGCCGCGGAGAACTCGATGTCGCCGACGTGATAGTCGGCCAGCCGTGGCCGCATCAGCCCCGGGATGAAGCCGTCATCTCCCGCGTTCCTGTAGTAGTGGACGCCCTGGACGAGCGCGGAGGCGCAGTTCCCGACTCCCACGATGGCGACGCGCACTGATCCCACGTGAACCTCCAAGTGTGCTCGAAGTGTGATCGATCCGACCGGCGTAGTCTACCATAGCCGACGCACGCTGCCCGTGGTTCAGCCCAGCTCTCGCCTCGCGACGCGCGGAGGCCGCCGCTCAGCTCGAAGGGCGCTCGCGGCTCACGCGCGCGGCCGGGCGCGCCTTGAAGGCGGAGAGCGCGGCCATGCCGATCAGGACCCACGTCGCCTCGCGCAGACGGCGGACGAGAGTAGCCACGAGCCCCAGCGCGCCCCCAAGTCCAAAGGCTGCGAAGATGGCGGCGTTGCCGCCCTCGAGGGCGCCCAGCGACCCCGGGATCATGAAGGTGGCGAACTTCACGGCGGTGCCGAATGCTTCGAGCGTGAGCGCGGCGCCGAGGGTGACGGGCCGTCCGAGGAGATGAAGGATGACGTAGATCTCGAGTCCTCCCACCGCCCACGCGAGCGCGTGGAGCGTGGCCGAGCCGGCGATCTCGGCGCGGCGCTCGCGATACAGTCGCCCCAGCCCGTGATCGATGCGCGTGAGCATCTCTCGATGGCGCTCGATTCCGCCGAGGCCGAGCCGGTCCAGCAGCCATCCGCCGCCCCCGCCGAGCACTCCCGCCACCTGCGCGAGCGCGAAGCCGCCCACGCCCACGATCTCCGCGGCGAGCAGGCCCGTCATGGCGAAGAGGAGGGCCCGGGGCGGCTCGAGGGCGAGGGCGATGAGGAGCCCAACGGCGAGGAAGAGCGCTTGGCCCATCACGACCGTGGTCTTGTCCACGATGATCGAGGCCAGCCCCTCGTCGAGCGGTACATGTTCCCGCACCAGATAGGCCTTGAGCGGCTCGCCGCCGACGGACGCCGTGGGCGTGGCGAGGTTGACCGCCTCGCCAGCCAGCCGCGCGCCCACGAGGACCAAGAAGGGCGCGCCGGGGCCCGCGAGGAGGATGCGCCAGCCGAGACTATCGAGAACGACGGCGAGACTGAAGGGGGCCAGGACGAGGACGGCGAGCCGCCAGCCCAGCGTGTGGAAGGCCTCCCACACGCTGGTCGCCCCCAGATCCCACACGAGCCACAGAACGACGGCCGCGCCGGCCAGAAGCAGGAGCGGGCGCCGCCACCGCCCGTTCATCCGTGAGTCCGGTCGGCTCTCTGGGGAGGCGTTGTCACGGCGAGCCGCCGAGGGCGCGCCGGAACCGGTCGCGGATCTCTTCGGGCGGGTAGGGGATCCGGGGCGCGGGCTTGTCCTCCGCCGTCACGCGCGCGAGGAGGAAGCTCGGCCCCTCGCTCTCGAGGGCCTCGGTCAGGGCGAGGGAGATCTCGCGCGCCGTCGTCACGCAGACGGTCCGCGCGTAGCCGGCCGCCGCCGCCACGCGGTCGAGACGCGTGGCCTGCCCCGGCGAGGGCTGCCCGCCCGTGGAGGCATACACGCCGTTGTCGAAGACGATGTGGACGAAGCGACGGGGCCGGCGCCGCCGCCCGGCGTCGCCGATCATCGGCAGAATGCCAAGGTTCATGAGGAGATTGCCATCGCCGTCGAAGATGACCACGGTGCGGTCGTCCCGCGCGAGCGCCGCGCCCAGCCCGATGGACGAGGCGAGGCCCATGGACCCGATCATGTAGAAGTTCTCCGGCCTGTCCCGCACCGCGAAGGACTCACGACAGATGTAGCCGTTGGCATGCACGACGGGCTCGCGGCCCAGCGCCTTCACGGCCGCCTGCAAGGCCTCCGACCGGGAGATGGAGGCGACGGGGGGCGGGCCCGAGGTGTCCGCCCTCCCGGCCTCGACCGGAGCCTGGCTCACCCCGCCCGCCTCGTGCGCGCGCGTCTCCAGGAGGCCCGGCGGCACGAGCAGGGCGACCGGCTGGCTCAATCTCGACGATTCGGTCTTCGCCCAGTGGAGCTCGGCGCCGGCGCCGGTGGCCGTGAGCACGCGGTGCGGGATACGGATCAGGTCGAGGAGAGCCGGGGAGATCTCCCCCATCAGGATGTGCTCGGGCGCGTCCGCGCCGCCGTGGCCGCGCCAGGTCACGAGCAGGAGGGCGGGCAGCCGATAGAGGAGGGAGAGCGAGACGAGGGCGTTGAGACTCGTCCCCAGGCCGGAGTTCTGCATGACGACGGCGGGCGCGCGTCCACCGAGCCAGGCGCCCGCGGCGAGGCCGATCGCGATGTCCTCGCGCACGGAAGGGATGTACGGTGACCGCGCGTCCCTCGCGGCGGCCCTGGTCTCGAGCTCGGCGAGCAGGGCCTCGACGAGGGAGCAGGGCACCCCCGTGAAGAAATCGTAGCCGTGCTCGTCCAGGAGATCCGCGAGGTCTCGGCCCGTCATGGCGTGGCGCCGCTCTGGCCACGGGCGGGCGTCACCGGCCAGGAGCCGGCGACGCGCCTCCCGCTAGTTCTTGACCTTCTTCTTCTGGGCTTCTTCTTCCGCGAACTCGGTCTGCTTCGTCTTCATCTTCTCCACGAGACCGTTGTAGCCGTTCGTCTGGATGATCTTGTTGAACTGGGTCCGGTAGTTGGAGACGAGGCTGATCCCCTCCACGCTGACGTCGTAGATCATCCACCGGTCGCTGCGCTTGAAGAGCCGATAGTCGACGGGCACCTCGGTGCCGTTCTTGGTCATGATCCTGGTGCTGACGGTGGCGAGGTCGGCGTCCACGCGCTCGCCGCTGTAGACGATCTTCTCCCCGCCGTACAGCTCGATCTTCGAGATGTACGAGCGCTCGAGGAGGTCGCCGAAGAGTCCGACGAACTCGGCGCGCTGGGGCTCGGAGAGGGGCTGCCAGTAGCGGCCCAGAGACCGCCGGGCGATCTCGCCGAAGTCGAAGATCTCGTTGGCGATCTTCCGGACGGCCGTTCGCCGCTCGAGGACCTTCCCTTCGCCTTTGAGGGCCGGACTGTCGAGCGTCGCCACGACGCGGTCGATGGCACCCTTCAGTTGGTCGGTGGGCGGGCCCGCCCCGGCACCCCGCGCGGAGACGAGGATGATCAGGGCTGCGAGCCCGAGCCACAGTGCGCGGCGAACAGTCATCAGCTACCCTCCTAGACAGTCAGGTTTTTGCAGCGCGTTTCTAGACCTTGCCAAAGACATATTTCGACAGCAGCTCCTCCAGATCAATGGGCGGCTCCACTTCGGTGATCTTGCCCCCCGGCTTGATCATCCGTTCCGACCCTCCCGGGCTGATCTGCACGAACTTCTCGCCGATGAGCCCCCGGGTCTTGATCGACGCGATGGAGTCCTCGGTCAGCTTGACGTCGCTCCGGATCGACAAGATCACGCGAGCCTGATAGTTGGCCAGCTGGACGGTGCTGACACGCCCGATCTCGACTCCCGCGATCTCGATGCTGGAGCCGTTCTTGAGCCCGCCCGCCGAGGGAAAGTCGGCCGTGACCGTGTAATTCTTTCCTCCCACGAAGTCGACCTTGCCGAGTCTAATCGAAAGCCAGCCCAATGCCAAGATTCCCAGCAAGACGAAGACTCCGACGGCCAGGTCCAGCACAGAGCGTCTCATGCGGCTTCTCCCTTGGCGTCACGCGGCATGGTGGGTGCCCTCGACTTCCCCGTGGATGAACTGCTGAACGATCGGGTTCGGCGAGGCCTGGAGGCTCGCCGCGTCCCCCGTCTCGACGATGACGCCGTCGTGGAGCATGGCCACGCGGTCGGCGATCTCGAAGATCTCGGGGATCTCATGGCTGACCATGACCGCGGTGAAGCGGAACTTTCGATGCAGGTCCCGGATGAGGTGGTGGATGGTATTGACGAGAATGGGGTCGAGCCCCGTGGTCGGCTCGTCGAAGAAGACGATCTCGGGCTCGGTCACGAGGGCCCGCGCGATGGCCACGCGCTTGCGCATGCCGCCCGAGATCTCCGCCGGGTTCTTGCTGCCCATCTCCTGGAGCCCCACCTGCTCGAGCTTCTGCTCGACCCGCTGCGCGATCTCCGCGGGCCTGAGCTTCGTCTTCTCGCGCAGGGGAAAAGCGACGTTGTCGAAGACCGACATGGAATCGAACAGGGCGCCGCCCTGGAAGACCACCCCGTAGCGCCGCCGCACCGCCTCGAGGGCCGCCCCGCGCAGCCTCGTGATGTCCACCCCATCCACGAGGACGGCGCCCGCGTCCGGGCGCATGAGGCCCAGGAGGTGTTTGAGGAGCACGGACTTGCCCCCGCCGCTCCGGCCGATGACGATCATGATCTCGCCCGTGGCCACGTCCAGATCCACGCACTTGAGCACTTCCTGGCGGCCGAAGGACTTGCGCAGGCCCTGGATCCGAATCATGCGAGCGAGGTCACGGGAGCACCGAGCCCAGGAAGTAGTTGAAGACGAGGATGAGCACGCAGGAGAGCACGACGGCCTCGGTGGTGGCGCGGGAAACGCCTTCCGCGCCGTGGCCGCAGTGGAAGCCCTTGTAGGTGCAGACCCAGGGCACGAGCACGCCGAAGCAGAGCGACTTCCAGAAGCCGACCATGACGTCCGTCATGTCGGCGTAGGTCTGCATCTGGCCGAAGTACGTCCCGGGCGACATCCCGAGCAGGATGACCGCGACCAGGTAGCCGCCGTAGATGCCGGCGACGTCGAAGATCGCCGTGAGCATGGGAAAGGTGATGAGCCCGGCCAGAATGGCGGGCACCACGAGATAGCGCACGGGGTTCAGGGCCATGACCATGAGGGCGTCGATCTGCTCGGTGATGCGCATGATGCCGAGCTCGGCGGTGAGGGCCGAGCCCGCCAGGCCCGTGACGAAGACGGCCGTGAGCACGGGCCCGAGCTCTCGCACGAGGGCGATCCCCACGGCGGGGCCCACGAAAGCCTCCGAGCCAACGCGCTGGAGGGTGAGGAAGACCTGGAGGCCCAGGGCCATGCCGGTGAAGCCGCCCGTGAGGATGACAATGGTGAGCGACTTGAAGCCGATGAAGTAGACGCGCCCGGCGAGCCGGCCGAGCTTGAGGGGTGGGATGAAGACCAGGGCCACCGCCTCGCTGAGGAATCGGCCGAAGCGGCCGAGCGACGCGACGATGTAGAGGGCGAGCCACCCCAGCGCCTCGATGAGACGCAGGGGCAGCGGCCAGGGCGTTGGCCCCGCAGCTATATCAGCCCTCGTCTCGGGCGCTCGTGCCTGCGGCAACTCGGCCGCCCCTCATCTCGAAAAACGCGTTCATGCCGCCGTGCCCCGGTATACCCCGAGGGCCCAGAGGGGGAAGTACTTCGCGTAGAGGTGATACTTGAGGTAGAAGACACGCGGGAAACCCGTGCCGTTCCAGAGCGGGTCTTCCCACGAGCCGTCCGCGGTCTGCGTGTCGATCAGATAGCGGATCCCCTGCTCCACGGCCTTTCCCTCCGTCCGCCCCGCCGCGAAGAGGCCCAGGAGCGCCCACGCCGTCTGGCTGGGAATGGACTCGCCGCGCCCCGCCAGGGTCTCGTCCTCATAAGAGGCGAGCGTCTCGCCCCAACCTCCGTCGTCGTTCTGCCGCTGCTCGATCCAGGCAATGGCGCGCTGGACGTAGTCGGCCGAGCAGTCCTCGCCGATGGCGCCGAGCCCGCGCAGCACCGACCACGTGCCGTAGATGTAATTGACGCCCCAGCGTCCGTACCAGGCGCCTGTCTCGTGCTGGGTCTTGCGGATGAAGCCGAGGGCACGCTGGGCCGCAGGGTGATCCGGGCCGTGGCCGAGGGTGCCGAGGAGCTCGAGGCCGCGGCCCGTCAAGTCCTCCGTCGAGGGATCGAGGAGGGCCCCGTGATCGGCGAAGGGAATGTTGTTGAAGACGAGCCGGCTGTTGTCGGCGTCGAAGGAGGCCCACCCGCCGTCGGATCCCTGCATGCCGACGAACCACGCCAGGCCCCGCTCCATGCAACGCGCCTTGCGCTCGGGGTCGAGGCCCTGGATCTTGGCCAGCGCCATCATCACCATGGCCGAATCGTCGAGGTCGGGGTAGAAATCGTTGTGATACTGGAAGGGCCAGCCCCCCGGCGGGACGTCGGGTCGCTTGACCTGCCAGTCCCCCGGCACCGTGATCTGCTTGTCCATCATCCACTCGCCGGCGCGCACGAGCTGGGGATGGTCCGGGGCCAGCCCCGACTCGATGAGGGCGTTGGCGGCGAGCGAGGTGTCCCAGACCGGCGAGACGCACGGCGCGTAGTGGAGCGAGTCCGTGGTCTCCACGCCGAGGTTCTCGATCTCCTTGATCTGCCCGCGGATGAGCGGGTGGTCCTCGGGATAACCGAGGGTCCTCAGGGCCAGCACCGCGTTGGTCATGGCCGGGAAGATTCCGCCCAGGCCTCCCGGCACGGCCAGGCGCTCCTCGAGCCAGCGCAACGCCGCCTCGATGGCGCGCCCCCGGAATGGTCGCGGGCCCAGGCGCTCCCAGCCCTTGAGGGCGTCGTCCACGCCGATGAAGAGGTTCTTCCAGATGAAGCGTTTCGGCGAGAAGGGGCGGGGGATGCGCGGAAAGCGGAGGCTCGCGTGCTCGCGGGGCACGGGCCACAGCTCATCGAGCCGGCACGACTCCGGCAGCCGCATGACGGGCTTGGAGTCCATGAGGATGAGAAGGGGGACGATGACCGTGCGCGACCAGTAGGAAACTTCGAGAAGATTGAAGAAGGACCAGCGGGGCAAGAGCATGATCTCGACGGGCATCGAGGGCACGCCCCGCCAGTCGTACTCCCCGAAGAGGGCGAGGAGGATCTTGGTGAAGACGTCGGCCTGGACGGGGCCGCCCCGCTCCAGGATCAGCGCGCGCGCGGCCGCCATGGCGGGGTCATCGACGGAAACCCCCGCGACCTTCATGGCGAAGTAGGCCTTGATGGTGGCGGAGAGGTTGGCTGAGCCTCCGTCGTACAGGCTGTAACCGCCATCGGCGAGCTGCCGCTCCCGCAGGTATCGCACCATCTTGGCCTCGCGCTCCCGATCCACGCGATCCAGGAGATGGCAGAGGAGCAGGTACTCGCTGGTGATGGTGCTGTTGGCCTCGGCCTCGCCGACCCAGTGCCCGTCAGGCGCCTGGGTGGCCAGGAGAACGTCCCGGGCCCGGCTGATCGCGTGGTCGACTTCGGAGCGAACGGCGGTCGGCGAGGTCATGATGGGTGATGCATCCTCGGCGAAAACATCGCCCGATACTAGCACAGGCATGTGAAAGAGGGCACCACCGAGAACGTTGAAAGAGCGGGGGGATTCGGGGTAACGTGCCCGGCATGGCCCAGGACTGGGAAAGCATCGCCGGGCTTCTCGCCGGCACCGTCCTCCTGCGCCCGTACGTGTTCGTCTTCCTTCTCGCTTTCCTGGCGGTGGCTGGCCGTGAGCTCGGCTGGAGGCGGGCGACGGTGTGGCTGTGCTGGGGCTGGACGGTGGCCTTCGTGGCCGAGTACTCCTCGACCCGCACGGGTATCCCGTTCGGCCTGTACCACTACACGGGCGCCACCGCCGATCAAGAGCTCTTCATCTCGAATGTCCCGTTCTTCGACCCGCTCTCCTTTCCGTTCCTGGCCTACAGCTCGTGGTGTGTCGCGCGTATCGCACTCGGCCCCGGCAAACGTCGGGCGTCGGCCCTGCTGGGTGGCGTGCTCATGATGCTGGCGGACATCGTGATCGATCCCCTGGCCGTGATCGGAGAGAAGTGGTTCCTCGGCGAGGTGTTCTACTACGCTGAGCCCGGCTTCTATTTCGGAGTGCCGCTGTCGAACTTCGCCGCCTGGGCTCTCGTGGGCTGGGCCATCGTGGGCGGCTGGCTCTGGATGGCGGGACGGTCACCGCGCCTGGGCTCGCCCTGGGCGGGAACGGCCCTGTACTATGGGGTCTTGGTCTTCAACTTGGGCATCACGGCCTGGACGGGTGAGGGTAAGCTCCTCGGTATTGGAATCCTCCTCCATGTGGCCGTTATCATGGTACTGTACCGCCTGAACGCCATCTCGGCCGTCCGGGGTTGGGCAGTAGACCCCCGTGGGGGGGCCCAGGCTACCATCACCACCGTGACAGACGAAGGGGGTTCCTGAGTCGATGAGCGTCCCGATTTCCCAGATGGCCACGGTCGCGAGCTACGTCGTCAAGCAGAAGCTCCGGGGTCGCAAGCGATATCCTCTCGTTCTCATGCTCGAGCCGCTCTTCCGGTGCAACCTCGCGTGCGCCGGCTGCGGCAAGATCCAGTACCCCGCGCAGATCCTCAAGAAGCACCTGACCGTCGATCAATGTCTCCGGGCCGTGGAGGAGTGCGGCGCGCCCATCGTGAGCATTCCGGGCGGCGAGCCGCTGATGTACCCCGACATCGACAAGCTGGTCGTCGAGCTGGTCAAGTGTCGGAAGTACATCTACCTCTGCACGAATGCCATCCTTCTCAAGGAGAAGCTCGATCTCTTCACTCCGTCCAAGTACCTGACCTTCAGCGTGCACATGGACGGCCTGCGCGAGGAGCACGACGAGGCGGTGTGCCGCGACGGCGTCTTCGACGAGGCGGTGGACGGGATCAAGGAGGCCCTGCGGCGCGGCTTCCGGGTGACCACCAACACCACCCTCTTCGACGGCACCTCGCCGCTGCGGACGCGGGAGTTCTTCGACGAGATGATGACCCTCGGGGTGGAGGGGATGATGCTTTCGCCCGGGTACAGCTATTCCAAGGCCCCGGACCAGGAGCACTTCCTCCGCGAGTCCCGCACCCACCAGCTCTTCAGCGAGATGCTCTCGAATCCCAAGCGGCGCTGGAAGTTCAACCAGTCGCCGCTCTTCCTGCGCTTCCTCATGGGCAAGAAGGATTTCGAGTGCACGCCCTGGGGCAATCCCACCTTCAACATGTTCGGCTGGCAGCGTCCCTGCTATCTCCTCCAGGAGGGCTATGCCGCGACGTTCCAGGAGCTGATGGACGGCACACGCTGGGAGAACTACGGCAAGAAGAGCGGCAACGAGAAGTGCCGCGACTGCATGGTCCACTGCGGGTACGAGGCGACCGCGGTCGACCACACGTTCAGCTCCCTCAAGGGCTTCGCGGAAACCGTGGCGGTCACCCTCACGGGCAAGCTGTAATCCGCGCCATGAGTCTCGAGGGTTGGGTGCCCCAGATCAACGACTACACGTCCCTTCGCGAGGTGGTGGACTACGCCTTCGACTACCGGGGCAACACCACCATCGTGACGCGGGACGGGCGCGAGCTCGTGGGCTATATCTTCAACCGCGATGCCGACGCGCCGGAGCCCTTCGTCCAGTTCTTCGACGAGCAGGGCGAGGGGCCGTTCACGCTCGCCTTCGCCGACATCGCCACCATCAAGTTCACCGGCAAGGACACCGCCGCCGGCAATAGCTGGAAGGCCTGGGTCGAGCGCAAGGAGAAGGAAAAGGCGCTCAAGGCGGCGGCCGCCGGGGCCGGCCCGCTTGGGCGCGATCCTCGTCCTGGCGGCGGTTGAGCTCGAGGCCCGGGCGCTCGCCCGGGCGCTTCGGCTGCCCCGCCTCAAGTCCTTCTCCTTCCCCGCCTTCGGGGATGCTCGTTTTCGCCTCGCCCCCGTCGGCCTCGCCGCGAGCGTTCTTTCCGCCCGCTTCTCGGCATTGCTCGAGGGGCTCGAGCATCCTCTCGTGATCTCCGCGGGCGTGTGCGGCGCCCTCGATCCTGCCGTGTCGTGCGGCTCCTTGATCCTCCCCGAGATGGTCATCGGCCCGCGGGGAGAGCGATACGCCGCCGCCGTCGCCCACCATCGTCGTCATGTCGCCGCCCTGTCTGACCGAGGGATGCGCTTTGCCACGGGCGCGCTGGCGACCGTGGCGGAGGTAGCCGCGACGCCCGGGACCAAGGCGAAGCTGCGGGAGGCGACGGGCGCCGTCGCCGTCGACATGGAATCCGCCCTCATCCTGCGGGCCGCCGCGGAGGCGGGCTGCCCCGGCCTCGTTCTCCGCGGCGTCTCCGACGATGCGGAGGACAGCCTGTCCCCCGAGCTCGCGGCGCTCGTCACGGCGGAAGGGAGGGTGCGCAAGGCTCGCGCGGCGGCGACCGTGCTGAGGCAGCCGGCGATAGTGCCGAAGGCGCTGAAGCTCCAGCGCGCCACTCAGAGAGCCCTCGCGACGGTGGCCGATGCTCTGCAGTGGTCAGTCGATTACCGGGCAGCGGTCGAGCACGAACCCCGCTGATGGACGCGCTCGTCACGGGGGGGA
>QHSC01000362.1:0-3439 GCA_003220345.1 Candidatus Rokuibacteriota bacterium
GGGCGTCTCCACGGCGACGCCGTCACCGTAACCCGGCCCTCTCACGAAGAGGAAGGGGCGCTGCTCGTTCGGCCCGAGCCCGCCGTGCTGGCCGAAGCCCGTGAAGTCCCGGCCGTCGAGGTCGGCGGCGATGTCGCCATACCCCCAGATGCCGAACTCGTTGGGCCGGTTCTCGGTGCGGAGCGAGACGGCGGCAGCCACGGGCCCGTCGGTAGGGATGCGGACCTCGGCGAGTGCGGGGCCCGTGAAGATCCTGTCCACCCAGTCCTGCGACTCCAGGAAACGCCGCAGCTCCTCCACGCTCGCCTTGGCGTCGCGCGACCGGTAGATCAAGGTCGCGGTGCCGTTGGGCGCCGTGACCAGATCGCTCGAGTCCGGGCCGGCCTTGAGCCCGGCCCCGATCAGCAGATCGTCCACCTGGATGGTTCGCGCGGTCGTCTCCATGCCGTGATCCGAGCACACGAGCAGGAGCGTGTCGCCGCCCAGCTCCTCCAGCGTGTCGAGGACGCGCTTCACGCAAGCGTCGGCGGCGCGGAGCGCGGCCAGGTGCGCGGGCGAGCCGAGGGGCGACTTGTGCCCCGTGTAGTCGGGCTCGGAGAGCCAGAGGACACCGAGGGGCGGTCGCCGCTCGCGCAGCACCTCGTCGCAGAAGCGCGCCGTCATGGTCGCGTCGCCCGCCGCGCCCTTCTCGATGGGGAGCTGATCCGAAGCGGGGAGCGCCACGAGCCCGGGCCCGAAGGACCCCGCGCTGTGGTAGACGTGGCCGAAGCCGTCGGGATCCTGGAAGTACGCGGCGCCCGCGGAGACATTGGACATGACGATGGAGCCGCCATAATCGGCCAGCCGCTCGGCGAGCGTGGGCGCGAGCAGCGTCCGGCCCGTGGCCTTTCGCATGCGCTCGCGAAATTCCGGCCTGGCCACCGACAGGCAGACGAGCCCGGCGCCTTCGTCGAGGACCATCGTGTTGCCGAGGAGCCCGTGGCGCCCCGGATGGCAGCCCGTGGCGATGGAGGCCGACGTCACGCGGGTCACCGAGGGGAAGACGCCGCGGCAGCCAACATAGTTCGTCGCGTGCGCAGCGAGAGCGGCGAGCGTGGGCGCCCTGTCGGGCCGGATCAGGTCCGCCCGGAGGCTATCGCACACGACGATCACGGCGCGGCGAGATGGACTGGCCATGGACGGAAGACTACCAGACTTCGATTGCGGCGCGGGGCGCCTTGACGATGGGGTTGGCCTCTTCTACTCTCATCGCATGGCACTGACGTTGCGCTCGATCCTGATCGTGCTCCTTGCCGCCGTCGCGCTCCCGGGCTGCAGCACCTGGTCGGGCGTGAAGCAGGACACGCAGGCCGCGAAGGACTACACGTACGAGAAGAAGGACGAGTACCGGAGCCGGCTCGAGTACCAGATGCAAGAGCTCGATGCCAAGACGGAAGAGCTGAAGGGCAAAGCGGCCAACGCCAGCGAGTCCGTCAAGCGCGAGTTCGACAAGGACATGAGCGAGCTCAGCCGGCAGAAGGCCGTGCTCAAAGAGAAGCTCGACTCCGTCAAGTCCTCATCGGCCGCGGCCTGGGAGGACACCAAGGCCGGCGCCGAGTCGGCCTGGGATTCGGTCAAGCGCACCTACGAGCGGGCCAAATCCCGCTTCCAGTAGTTCCCGCCTGCTACGAGTACTGAATCCCGAGGACCTCGGCGACCAGCGCGGGGCGCTCCTGGCCTTCGACTTCGATGACCATCTCCGAGGTGATGCGGACGCCGTTGTCCGGGACGTCCTCGACGGCCTTGATGGTCTGCTTGAGCCGGATGCGCGAGCCGGCGGGCACGGGATTGGTGAAGCGGATCTTGTTCGAGCCGTAGTTGATGCCCCGCTTGCGCTTGTTGACCTTCAGCAGCGTCGGGGCCAGGCGCGGGAGCAGCGAGAGCGTCAGGTAGCCGTGGGCGATCGTCTTGCCGCCCGGCATCTCCTTCTTCGCGCGCTCCACGTCCACGTGGATCCACTGGTGGTCGCCCGTGGCCTCGGCGAACTTGTCGATCATGGCCTGGTCCACCGTGATCCAGTCGCTGGGGCCGAGGGTCTTGCCGATGTGCTGCCTGAGGTCCTTCGGGGTCTCGACAGTGAGCATGAGTGGCTCCTTGAGGGTTACGTTCCTGTCACGGGCGCAGATTATGCCTCAACGCGCGATCTCCCACCAGCGCCGGCCACGCCCGCCCGCCGTGGTATATTTCACGAGAGATGAGCGTCTCCAATCGCCGGAAGACCGTGGTCGTGGACGTGGGCGGCGTCAAGGTCGGCAGCCAGCGCCCGATCGTGGTCCAGTCCATGACCAACACGGACACCGCCGACATTCCCGGCACCGTCGCGCAGGTCAACGCGCTCCACGCCGCGGGCAGCGAGCTCGTGCGCGTGACCGTCAACAACGACGAGGCCGCGCGCGCCGTCCCCGAGATCGTCAAGCAGGTCCGCGTGCCGGTCATCGGCGACTTCCACTACAACGGCCACGTGCTCCTGACCAAGTACCCCGACTGCGCCAGGGCCCTGGCCAAGTACCGCATCAACCCGGGCAACGTCGGGGGCAAGCACCACGACGAGAATTTCAGCGCCATCGTCAAGGTGGCCGTGGACAACGGCAAGCCCGTGCGCATCGGCGTCAACTGGGGCAGCCTCGACCAGAATCTCCTCACGGAGATGATGGACGCCAACGCCAAGCTGCCCCAGCCTCTCGACGCGCGCGACGTGACCATGAACGCCATGGTCGAGAGCGCCATCCAGTCCGCCGAGCTGGCCGAGCAGACCGGCCTCACCCACGACAAGATCATTCTCTCGGCCAAGGTGTCGGGCGTGCAGGACCTGGTGGATGTGTATCGGATGCTCGCGCCCCGCTCGGACTACCCGCTGCACCTCGGCCTGACCGAGGCGGGCATGGGCGCCAAGGGCGTGGTGGCGAGCACGGCGGGGCTCTCCATTCTTCTCCAGGAGGGCATCGGCGACACCATTCGCGTCTCGCTCACGCCCAAGCCAGGCGGTGATCGCACGGAAGAGGTCTTGGTCGCCCAGCAGATCCTCCAGTCCCTGGGGCTGCGGAGCTTCCTCCCGCAGGTGACGGCGTGTCCAGGCTGCGGGCGCACGACCTCGACCTTCTTCCAGGAGATGGCCGAGGAGATCCAGACCTATCTCCGCGACCAGATGCCGGTGTGGAAGGGGAAGTACGCGGGCGTGGAAGAGCTCAAGGTGGCGGTGATGGGCTGCGTGGTCAACGGCCCCGGCGAGAGCAAGCACGCCAACATCGGCATCTCGCTCCCCGGCACCTTCGAGGAGCCCAAGGCGCCCGTCTTCGTCGACGGCGCCCTCAAGCTCACGCTCAGGGGCGACACCATCGTCGCCGAGTTCCTGAAGATTCTCGACGACTACGTCGAGAAGCGCTACGCGTCTCGGAAGTAA
>QHSC01000362.1:3577-5747 GCA_003220345.1 Candidatus Rokuibacteriota bacterium
CATGGCGGCTCTGCGCAACCGCCGCTTCGGCCCCGGGCGCGAGGAGTGCTCGTTCCTCTTCATCGTCAACGGCAAGGGGCGTCAGGGCCTGGGCCTGCATCACGACGGCCCCGTCGAATCCATCTGGGTGCAGCTCGAGGGCCGGCGCACCGTGACGACGGGTCCGCCGGTGAGGCCCGGCACGCGCCCGGATCTCGACGAAGGGAGGATCGGGCGCGGATGGAAGACACGCGATCTCGAGCCCGGCTCGCTCTTCTACATGCGCCCGTACACTCCGCACCGCGTGATCTGCCATGGCCGCTCGCTCGCGCTCTCCCTCACCTGGAAGTTGAGGAAGCGGCCGCTCGCGGGCAGCCGCGCCGCCGCCGCGCTCACCTCATGGGACGTGGCCGCGGGCCGCGCCGAGCCGATTCCGCGGGGGAGCCGCGACCGACTCTGGACCCAGGTGCCGGTCGTCGCCGGCCCCGTCGACAGGAAGCGCGGCGATTTCCCGCTCTGGCTCCCAGGCGGTGTGCTCAGGCTGCCTGCGTCGGCGTGGCCCGTCGCGAGTCGGCTCGCCACCATGCCGAGTCTCAGACGGAACGCGTTGCCCCGGGCGGCGCAGCCGCTCCTCGACCTCGGCATCCTGGGCCCGCGCGACCTGCCGCTCCGCATCGTGCCCAGGAACCCACGCGCCCTCGACGGCTGGCGCTTCGCTTGACAGGGCGGCGGCAGACGGCATAACGTCGCGGCAGCATGGCCATCTCGCCGATCGACTGGGCCATCGTCGCCGCGTACTTCCTCTTCTGCACGGTCATCGGTCTCTACTTCACCAGGCGCGGCGGGAAGAGCCTCAGCGAGTACTTCCTCTCCGGCCGGCAGGCCCCGTGGTGGCTGGCGGGCACGGCCATGGTCGCCACCACCTTCGCCGCCGACACGCCGCTGGTGGTCACGGCGCTCGTCGCCACCAAGGGCGTGGCGGGCAACTGGCTCTGGTGGAACTTCGTGATGAGCGGCATGCTCACCGTCTTCTTCTTCGCCCGCCTCTGGCGCCGCGCGGAGGTCATGACGGACGTGGAGCTGGCCGAGCTGCGCTACGGCGGCGGGCCCGCGGCCTTCCTGCGCGGGTTCCGCGCGCTCTACCTCGCCATCCCGATCAACCTGATCATCCTCGGCTGGGTGACGCGGGCCATGATCAAGATCCTGACCATCGCGCTCGGCCTGAAGGACGTCAGCGTGCTCGGCATGACGGTCAGCGGCGAGGTCGTGGCCGTGGGCATCTGCTTCGCCATCACGGCCATCTACGCGGTGGCGGCGGGCATGTGGGCGGTGATGTGGACCGACCTCGTCCAGTTCATCGTCAAGATGAGCGCGGTCATCGTGCTCGCGGTCTACTCCGTCCGTGCCGTGGGCGGGATCGACGTGCTCAAGGCCAAGGTGATCGCCCACTTCGGCAGCGAGACGGCCGCGCTGTCCGTCTTGCCCGTCAGCGTCACGTCGACGGGCATCGTCGCCTACGCCTGGATGCCCCTGCTCACCCTCGGGGTCTATCTCTCCGTGCAGTGGTGGGCGGCCTGGTACCCGGGCGCCGAGCCCGGGGGCGGAGGCTATGTCGCCCAGCGCATCTTCAGCGCGCGCTCGGAGAGGGACGGCGTGCTCGCCACCCTCTTCTTCCAGATCGCGCACTACGCGCTCCGGCCCTGGCCCTGGATCATCACCGGCCTCGCCACGGTCGTTCTCTACCCCACGCTCCAGGATCGCGAGGCCGGCTACGTGCAGGCCTTCGTGGATCTCCTGCCCACGCCGTGGCGCGGCTTCATGCTGGCGGGATTCGCCGCCGCCTACATGAGCACGGTGGCCACGCACCTCAACTGGGGCGCCTCCTACCTGGTCAACGACTTCTACAAGCGCTTCCTGAACCAGCGCGCGACCGAGGCGCACTACGTCGCGGTCTCGCGCGTGGCCACCGTGCTTCTCTTCTTCGCCTCCATGGCCGTGACCTCGCAGCTCACGAGCATCGAGAAGGCGTGGGAGCTGCTCCTGGCCTTGGGCGCGGGCACGGGGCTCGTGCTCATCCTGCGCTGGTACTGGTGGCGCATCAACGCGTGGAGCGAGATCTCGGCGATGATCGCGAGCTTCGCGGTCAGCCTGCTCGGCTTCGCCTACCTGAAGCCGCGCTTCGCGGAGAACG
>QHSC01000079.1 GCA_003220345.1 Candidatus Rokuibacteriota bacterium
AGGATCCGGTGGCCCGCGTCGAGCGGCGGCTGGCCGACATGGGGGTGGGGGAGCTCCGGCTCAAGGAGCTCAGGCAGCGAGTGGAGGGCGAGCTCGACGCGGCAGTGGCCTACGGCATCGAGAGTCCCGAGCCGACGGTGGAGATCATGGAGGCCGCGGTGTACGCGCCGCACGCCCGCGTGACGGAGCCTGCGAGCCGGGCCGGTCGGGAGATGACTTTCGCTGACGCTCTCAACGCGGCCCTCCACCAGGAGATGGGCCGCGACGAGCGCGTCTTTCTCATGGGCGAGGACGTCGGCCTGATCGGGGGCATCTTCCAGGTGTCCAAGGGACTGCGCGACAAGTTCGGCGAGGACCGCGTGCGCGACACGCCGATCTCGGAACCCTCCTTCGTCGGCATGGGGGTGGGGTCGGCGGTGGCGGGCATGCGGCCCATCGTGGAGCTGCAAATCTGGGACTTCGTGGCCATGACCATGGACCAGATCGTGAACCAGGCGGCAAAGATCCGTTACATGCTGGGCGGACGGCCCACCGTCCCCCTCGTGATTCGCGGGCCCCAGGGCGGCGGCATTCGCCTGGCCGCCCAGCACTCTCAGAGCCTCGAGGCCTGGTTCGCTCACGTGCCCGGCCTCGTGGTCATGGCGCCCTCGACGCCGTACGACGCCAAGGGGCTCCTGGCCGCGGCCATCCGCGACGACAACCCCGTCATCTTCCTCGAGCACAAGATGCTCTACCCGACCAAGGGCGAGGTGCCGGACGGCGACTACGTCATCCCCATCGGCAAGGCCGACATCAAGCGCGTGGGCACCGACGTGACGGTGGTGGCGACCCAGATGATGGTCCAGCGCGCGCTCCAGGTCGCGGGCGATCTCGAGCAGGAGGGCATCTCGGTGGAGGTGGTGGACCCGCGGACGCTGGTGCCGCTCGACGAGGATGCCATTCTCAACTCGGTGGCCAAGACGAGCCGTCTCGTCATCGTCCACGAGGCGGTGAAGCGGGGAGGGTTCGGAGCGGAGATCGCGGCCCTCGTCAGCGAGAAGGGGTTCGATCTCCTCGACGCCCCCATCGCGCGCCTGGGAGCGCGCAACGTGCCCATGCCCTACAACGACAAGCTCGAGCTGGCGACCATTCCCTCGCGAGACGACATCGCGGCCGCCATCCGCTCCGTCTTGTAGGAATTATCCCTCTCCCCTCCACGGGAGGGGAGAGGGCCGCAGTTCGAGCTGAGCGGCAAAGCCGCGAGGTGAGGGCTAAGTTGGTGAGGGGTAGGACCTTACTTGTCCTTGATGGCGGCCTGTACTTTCGCCGCGACATACGGCGGAATGCTCGACATGCCGTGCGCCGTCTTGGCGTGCTCGGCGCCCTTGGCCATGACTTCCGCCACGTCCTTGCCCTCCGCGACGAAGTTGCACCCGGGCATCAGATCGCCGCACTTCAGCACTTTCGCCATGCCGCACCTCCTGTGATGGGCCGCGCTGCGCTCCTCGGAGCCTACCATGGGCGCCGGACGACCATCATCCACCTCGCTCTCGCCCTCGTCCAGAGCCCTCTGAAAATTCGGCAGGTGCGGTGGGCCGGCTCGACGCCGGCTGCTCAGCCTGAGCGTTCGTCGCACCCAGCGAGTCCGGAAGTGGAGACTGTGACATTCTGGTGCTCAGAAATGCTTCCGGGCTGTGCACGGTAAGTCTGGCCCCCTGCTAGCGAAAGGAGTCTCCATGAACCACCGGCGGGCAGACTGGAGTCGACGCGCGTTCGTGGGTGGGCTGACCCTCGGGTGGACGGCGGGGCTGCTCGGCCTCGATTCTGGTCAAGCCGAGGCGGAGCCGCCCCCCGAGACGACGAAGTTGAGGCTGCCTCGGATCCCTGGAATCTGTGTGGCACCTCAATACGTGGCAGCAGATCTGCTGATGGCCGAGGGGTTCAGCGACGTGCAGTATGTGAAGCTCGAAGGCGATCTCCGAGCTTTGGCCTCCGGCGAGATCGACATCGCCATGGCCTTCGTCGCGCCAGCAATTATGCAAGTAGACGCAGGGGAGCCGATCGTTCTCCTGGCGGGGGTTCACACCGGTTGCTTCGAGTTGTTCGGCACGGACCAGGTTCGTGCAATCCGTGACTTGAAGGGGAAGACCGTCGCGGTCTGGTTTCAAGGAAGCTTCCAACAGGTCTTCCTCGCCAGCATCGCAGCACATGTGGGCATCGACCCGCGGAAGGACATCAACTGGGTCACACATCCATCCGCGGAAGCGATGCGCCTCCTCGCCGAAGGCAAGATAGACGCGTACCTCGCCTTTCCACCCGAGCCTCAGGAGCTCCGAGCACGGAAGATCGGGCACGTGGTCGTCAATAGCGGCCGGGACCGACCCTGGTCCCAGTACTTCTGCTGCGTGGTGGGGGGCAACCGTGAGTTTGTGAAGAAGCACCCCGTGGCGACAAAGCGTGCTGTGCGCGCCATCCTCAAGGCTGCCAGCCTCTGCGCGCTCGAGCCGGAGCGGGCCGCCCGGATGATCGTGGACCGGAGCTTCACGCAGCGTTACGACTACGCACTCCAGACGATGAAGGAAATCTCGTACGGCAAGTGGCGGGAGTATGACCCAGCGGACACGATCCGCTTCTATGCGCTGCGCCTCCGCGAAGCCGGGATGATCAAGTCGACCCCGCAGAAGATCATCGCCCAGGGCACAGACTGGCGGTTCTTCAACGAGCTGAAGAAGGAGCTGAAGGGATGATCAACCTGAAGAAAGGAGCCGAGGGAGCAATCAGCCGGCGCGAGGTCGTGGGCGGGCTCGCGGCAGGCGCGGTCGGGCTGGTGGCGGGGTGGACGAAGCCGGCGGATGCGGAGCCGCCTCCTGAGACGACGCGGCTCCGGGTGAGCCAGTTCGTCGGGGGACTCTGCGCCGTACCCCAGTACGTGGCGAAGGAGCTATTCATCAGCGAGGGCTTCACCGACATGCAGTACGTCCCCGTCACCCCCGCGGGCTTCAACAAGTCGCTGGCCTCCGGCGAGATCGACCTCACCATGGGGTTCGTCGCGCCGTTCGCCATCCGGATCGATGCCGGTGACCCGATCGTTCTCTTGGCCGGCGTCCACCCGGGCTGTTTCGAGCTGTTCGCGACCGACCGCGTCCGAACGGTCAGGGATCTCCAAGGCAAGGCGGTCGCCGTTCAGGCGATTGGATCCAGCCAGCACGCGTTCACCGCTACCATCGTCGCTCACGTCGGCCTCGATCCGCGCCGGGATATATCCTGGGTGACGCACCCCGCCCCCGAGCAGATGCGGCTGCTCGCGGACGGCAAGATCGACGCCTATCTCAGCTTTCCACCCGAGTCCTACGAGCTTCGGGCCCGCGGTGTCGGGCGCGTCATTCTGAACAGCACGCTCGATCGCCCCTGGTCCCGGTACTTCTGCTGCGTACTGGCCGGAAATCGTGAGTTCGTTCGCAAGCATCCGGTGGCCGCCAAGCGCGCGATTCGCGCGATGCTGAAGGCGGCCAGTGTCTGCGCTGCGGAGCCCGAACGCGCAGCCCGCGCACTCGTCGACCAGGGCTTCACCCCTCGCTTCGATCACGCAGTTCAGGTCATGCGAGAACTGCCCTACGGTCGCTGGCGCGAGTTCGATCCCGAGGACACCCTGCGCTTTTACGCTCTGCGGTTGCACGAGGCAGGGTTGATCAAGTCCACTCCACAGAAGCTCATGGCTCAGGGTGCGGACTGGCGCTTCCTCAACGAGCTGAAGAGGGAGCTCAAGGGGTGATCCAGCCACGCGCGTTCATACGAACACGGCGATGCAGCAGGCTCTCACCTGTTCCGCATCAACGCGAACATCGCCCCCGCCGGCTAAGACGCGAGAAGCCCGCTCCGCCTTTCTGATCTCGACGGACATTGCTTGCCACGGCGTCATCCTCCACGCCCCGAGGGCATCCTGGAACATCAGCTGGCCGCCGCGCGACGGCGCATGCCTTGAGAGCGGGTGTAGCCTTAATTGAGACCCGGAGAGACCCGAAGGTAGCCCGATCTAGCTTCCGCAGCTCAGCTGCGAGAATCGAGAGGAGAAACCACAATGAATCCAGTCGTTCATTTTGAAATGCCCGCCGAAGACAGAAGCCGGATGAGAAAGTTTTACGAGAGCACCTTCGGCTGGAAGACAGAGCAGCTTGGACCGGAGATGGGCGATTACGTTCTCGTCACCACGACCGAGACTGACGCGAGCCGCCGCCCCAAGACGCCGGGCATGATCAATGGCGGCTTCTATCCAAAGAGGGATGACTGGCCGGCCCAATACCCGTCTGTCGTCATCGCTGTCGACGACATCAGAGGATCCAGGAAGAAAGTTGAAGAGGCCGGGGGCAAGGTGCTCGGCGAGCCGATGGAGATACCGGGCGTGGGTCTTTACGTCTCTTTCTTCGATAGCGAAGGCAATCGTGTCAGCATGCTGCAACCGGACGAGGGCCACATGAAAAAGGCGAAATAGCCTTGAAGGAGCGGGGGGCGCGTGGCGGGCACCACGCGCCCCCTATTTTGCCGGGGCGACGACCAGGTCCTTGGGCTCCCCGGCGAGAAAGTGCTCCACGTTCTCGACGGCGCGCAGGAGGCCGTCGCGGATGACTTCGGCGGTCTGCCCGGCATTGTGCGGCGAGACGATGACGTTGGGCAGAGACAGGATGGGGTCGTCCGTGGCCAGCGGCTCCTGGTGGAAGACATCGAGCCCCGCGCCCATGATCTTCCGCTCTTTGAGGGCGCCCAGGAGCGCCTCGCGATCGACGAGAGCGCCGCGGCCCGTGTTGACCAGGATGGCCGTGGGCTTCATGGCGGCGAGCTCTTTCTTGCCGAGGAAGCCGCGCGTCTCCGGGCTCAGCCGCACGTGAAGGCTGACCACGTCCGCCCGCGCCAGGATGTCCTCCTTGGAGGCCGGAGCGGCGCCGGCGGCGCGGATCCGTCCCTGATCGCCCTGGGCCGACCAGCCGAGCACCTCCATGCCGATCGCTTTGCCGAGGGCGGCGACGCGCGCGCCGATGGTGCCCATGCCGAAGACGCCGAGGGTCTTGCCGTGCAGCTGGGTCAGGAGCTCGCGCGGCCACTTGTTCTTGCGCATCTCGGCGTCCAGCGTGGTGATCTTGCGCCCCACCGCGAGCATCAGGGTCAAGGCGTGCTCGGCCACCGCGAAGGCGTTCACGCCCGGCGTGTTGCACACGGTGACACCGCGCATGCCCGCGGCGTTGAGGTCGATGTTGTCCGTGCCCGTGCCCCACACGGAGACGAGCTTGAGGCCGGGGCAGGCCGAGAAGACGCCGTCGGAGAAGCGGGCGTGCGCGCGGATGTTGATGGCCACCTGCGCCCGGCCGATGCGGCGGACCAGCTCCTGCTCGTTGTCGGCGCCCCGCTCCGTGAAGACGGCGACGTCGCCCGCCTTCTTCAGGCGGTCATGAGCGACGCTGCCCTCGAAAACCGACGGGAAGTCGTCGGGGACGACGATCATGCGGTGGCGCCCGCGAAGATGGCCTGGGCGGCGGAGACGCCCGCCCCCGCCTCGCACCTGTAGCCGAGCTCGCGCAGCGTCATCTCGAGCGCGGAGAGCGTGGGCAGGATGTAGAGGGGGCTCGCGGTGATACCCATGTGCCCGATCCGGAGCGTGGTCGCGCGCGTCTGATCGAGACCGGTGCCGATGAGGATGCCGAAGGTCTGGCGCATGAGCTTGACCACGGCCGCGGGCTCGATGCCGGGCGGCGTCTTCACGCAGGAGACGGTGTCGGACAGGATCGACGCGTCGGGGAACATCTGCAGCCGCATGGCATCGATGCCGGCGCGGAAGGCGCGGGCGGCCACGGCGTGGCGGCGGAAGCGCTGCTCCAGACCCTCCTCGAGCACGAGCCGCACGGCCACCCCCAGCGCGTGCGTCAGGTGGGTCGGCATCGAGATCGGCTGGCTGCGCGGGGCGCCGTCGGGCACGCGGCCGCCGCGGGAGGCCGGGATCCACGCGTCCCGCCACCGCAGCAGGTCGTACACCCAGGACGAGGCCTTGTGCTTGCGGCGCTCCATGGCCTCCCACGCGGGCGGGGTGACGCCCACGATGGCCATGCCGATGGGAGCGGCAAGGCATTTCTGAGAGCCCGTCATGTTGAGATCGGCGCCCCATTCGTCCGTGCGCACGTCGATGCCGGCCAGCGAGGACACGGTGTCGAGCAGGAAGAGCGCGCCGTGGCCCTTGACGATCTTGCCGATCTCCGCCGCCGGGTACGTGGTGCCCGTGGAGGTCTCGTTGTGGACCAGCGTCACCATCTTGGGCTTGACCCGCTCGATCTCCTTGGTCAGCTTGACGAGGTCGATGGGCTGACCCCACTCCACGCTGAACTCTGTCACGTCGGCGCCGATCCTCGCCATGACTTCCTGCATGAGCATGCCGAAGCGCCCGGTGACGATCACGATGACGCGATCGCCGGGCTCCACGAGCGACAGCGCGCTCGACTCGAGGGCGGTCTTGCCCGAGCCGGGCATGGTGATGACCTCACCGCGCTCGGTCTGGAACACCTTCTTGAGGGCAAGATTGATCGGCTCCAGCACGTTGAGGTCGAAGTTCTGGTCGTACTGGATCATGGGGGGCTGATTCATGGCCTGGATGACGGGAAAGGGCAGCTCGGTCGGCCCCGGGATCATCAGGATCTCCCGTGAAGCCTGGGGCGCGGACCACTTGATCGGTTCGGTCTTGGTCGAGGGCATGATAGGTCTCCTCTCGCCGGACGCGCTCAGGCGCCCGCCTCGGCGAGGCGGCGCTGCTTGCGCCGGATAAGGTAGAGATTGCGTAAGTAAATGACGAGCCCGGCGCCCTGACCCAGGATGAACACCGGGTCCTGGCGATAAATGGCATAAATGAGCAGGGTCGTCCCTCCGCCGATCGAGAAGAACCAGAACGAGACGGGGACCACGCTCTCCTTCTTCCGCTCCGAGGCAATCCACTGCACGAGGAAGCGGCTCGAGAAGAACGCCTGGCCGAGAAATCCCACGGACAGCCAGAGGTGCTCAGTCGTCATCATGTCCGTCCCTTCAGTTTCTCCCCGTGAATCAACGACATGTGCGCGATGGAGCGCGGAGAGCGCGCTCACGCGTGCTAGAATCCCGGCTGTTCACCTTACCGGAGAGCCCATAGGGCCGCAAGAGAATTTCGCGATGCGAGCCATCGACAAGACCCTCGTAGACGAAGTCTGGCGCGAACTTACGGCGTATGCGCCCGCGCGCGTGGCGAGCGAGGCGCAGGCGTTCCTCGATCTGCAGCCTCACGCCGCGGCCTTCTCGCAGTCGCTGACGCGCCAGTTCGATCCCACGGTGCAGAAAGCGGCCCTCGGCCTGGCCTTTCTCCTCTTCAAGATCCTGGAGGCGAGCCTGGGTCGGCCGTTTCCCGAGCTCGCGGAGCCGCGCCTGCTCGACGCCTATGCGGGGACGCAGGCCTGGCTCCGGCAGTGGGAAGGCGCTCCGCCCGTCGAGGTGCTGCAGGCCCTCGGCCAGGCCGAGCACGCCAGCCTGGCCGCCTATATCCTCGAGATCTTCTATGCGGGCGGCGCGGTGCCGGGGGAATATGACGAGACGGTGCGGGCGAGCCTCTACTGCCTGCTGAAGACGCTGACGGACGCGCTAGACCTCGGCCACGTCGAGGACTGACGAGCCCGAACTATTCGCGAGACAATGCCACCCTGGTCTATTCAGCTCTCGCCTCAGGGCTGCGCCCTTCAGCTCGAACTGCGGCCCTCTCCCTCTCCGAGGGAGAGGGATTCTTTTTGCTCCCTCGCCCCCGAAGGGGGAGAGGGCAGGGTGAGGGGAGGCCAGGATGCGGTCCGCACTCCTAAATAGCCCAGCCTAGACGGGCTCGGTGGGGCCGGAGATCACGGCGAGGACAAGAGCCCCGCTGGGGCTCGTGACCGTGTGGACGCAGCCGGGCGGTCGGCGCGCGTAGTTCCCCGCCGTGCAGACGCCCGCGTCATCCCCCACCGCGCCCTCGAGGACCCAGATCTGCTCGTCCCCGACATGCCGGTGACGCGGGATGACGGCGCCCTTGTCGTAGCGCATGAGCACGGCCTTGTGGCGTCCGTCCGCGTCCTCCCAGAGCGTCTTCCAGAAAACGCCCGGGCGTCGCTCCACCCACGGGACCTTCTCGGCCTCGACGAAGATGCTGACGGGGGGCGTGGCCATCACTTGCCTCCACTCTGCAAGGCCTCGGCGATGGCCTCGCGAAAGGCCTCGATGGGCAGAGCGCCCACCAGCGGCTTGCCGTTGATCAGAAAGGTCGGCGTGCCGGGAATGCCGAGGGCGCGGCCTTCCCGCACATCCGCGTCGATCTCGTCGCGAAACTGCCGCGCGTCCAGACAGGCGGCGAAGGCCTCGCGGTCGAGGGCGAGGCGTCCCGCGTACCCGATGAGCGCCTCGCGCGAGAAGTCGGTGCCGGGGAGATACAGGAGATCGTGGTATTCCCAGAACACGCCGCGGGCCGCCGCGCAGCGCGCCGCTTCGGCGGCGGGGCGGGCGCCGGGGTGAGAGGCGAGCGGGAAGTTCTTGAAGACGAGCCGCACCTTGCCACGGTATTCCTTCAGGAGCTGATCGAGCACGGGCTGCGTGCGCTTGCAGAGCGGACACTGGAAGTCGCCGAACTCGATGATGGTGACGGGCGCTCCCGCGGGGCCGCGGGTGAGCGCGGGATCGATGGTGACGCGGGCGGGCTCGGCGAGGCAGGCGACGGTCAGAACGAAGAGCAACGGCACCACGAGCAGGGCGGGGAGGAGGAAAGGCGCGGGTGAGGCCGGGGCCACCGGCCAGAGTCGCCTATAATGACGGGGCATGACGTGGCCAGTATACCTAGGCCGCGTCACGGGCGACTGGCTCCTCGCGCACGGAGGCACACATGGGATTCCTGATCCGCGTCCTCGTCAACGCGCTCGCCATCATCTTCGCCGCGGCCATCCTCCCGGGCATCCAGGTCGACAGCTTCGTCTCGGCGCTGGGGGCGGGGCTGGTCCTGGGGCTGATCAATGCCTTCGTGCGCCCGGTCCTGCTCATCCTCACCCTTCCCATCACGCTGCTCACCCTCGGTCTCTTCCTGCTCATCTTGAACGCCTTCTGCTTCTGGCTCGTGGCGAGCATGGTCAAGGGCTTTCACGTGGCAAGCTTCGGCTCCGCCCTCCTCGGCTCCATCGTGGTCACCGTGGTCAGCTGGATTCTCACCGCCCTCGTCAGCGACAGCGGCAAGGTCGTCGTCATCACCAAACGCCCGTAGGGGTCAGGTCTCACATTGCGACAATTGGATTGCAAGACCTGACCCGTCCTCAATCCTCCACGATCGACAACGCCAGCTTCGGGCAGCGCCGCACGGCGTGCTCCACGCGCTCCCGCAACGCCTCGGGCGGTGCCTCCTGCTTGATCTGAAGCCGGTCGTCCTCGTCCACGACGAAGACTTCCGGCACCAGCCGCGCGCACACGGCGTTGCTCTCGCAGAGCGTTCGGTCCACGGTCACTCGCATGCCGTCCTCCTCCGAGTGTGCCTTGACAGAGTGTAGCCGATGCGATAGACCACACTCGCCTCGACACCGACCGCGACAAGGAGGCTCGTATGAGCACCGTTCCCACGCCGACGACCACCCTGACGCTCGACGAGATCAATCCGGCCAGCTTCGACTTCTGGCTGCGCGACGACGTGGAGGGCGCGCTGGCCAAGCTTCGGCACGAGCGGCCGGTCGCCTGGCACCAGCACCCGGACTCCGGCCAGGGCTTCTGGTCGATCACCCGCTACGACGACGTCGCCGCCGCTACCCGCGACTGGGAGACGTTCAGCTCCGCGTACGGGATCCAGGTGATGATCGATCCCGGGGACATGCAGTACATGAGCGCCACCCGCTCGATGATCTCCACCGATCCCCCGAAGCACACCAAGCTCCGGGGCGTGGTGAACCGCGGCTTCACCCCGAAGATGATCGCGAAGGCGGAAGACGCGGTCCGCGAGCGCGCCCGGCGGATCGTCGACGCGATCGCCCCCAAGGGCGAGGCGGAGTTCGTCACCGAGGTCGCCGACGCCCTGCCCGTCGCCATCATCTGCGACATGATGGGCGTGCCGGAAGGCGACCGGGCGAAGCTGCTGGACCTGACCAATCGCCTCCTGGCCGGCGGCGACAAGGCGTTCGGGGGCACGCGCGAGGCCCTCCTGCGGGCGGCGGGCGAGCTGCGCGAATACGGGCTCTGGCTGGGAAAGAAGCGCCTCGAGCATCCGGAGAACGACCTCGCGACCGTGCTCGTGCACGCCGAGGTCGACGGCGAGGCGATGCCCCCAGAGGACCTCGGGCCGTTCTTCCTCCTGCTCATCGCCGCCGGCAACGAGACCACGCGCACGGCCATCAGCCAGGGCATGTGGGCCTTCACGCAGTTCCCCCACGAGAAGCGGAAGTGGCTGGCCGACCTCGACGGGCTGAGCGCCGCGGCGGTCGAGGAGATCATCCGGTGGGCGAGCCCGGTGATGCACATGCGGCGGACCGTCACGTGCGACACGACGTTCGCCGGCGTGGCGATGCAGAGGAGCCAGAAGATCGCCATGTGGTACATCTCCGCCAACCGTGACGAGAAGTACTTCCCCGACCCCTACCGCTTCGACGTCGCGCGCACGCCGAACGAGCAAGGTGCCTTCGGAACGGGCGGCGCCCACTTCTGCCTGGGCTCGCACCTGGCGCGTCGAGAGGTCACCGCGATGTTCGTCGAGCTGTTCCGCCGGTTGCCCGACATCGAGGCCACGGCGGAGCCGGAGAAGCTCCGCTCGAACTTCATCCGCGGCATCAAGCGGCTGCCGGTGGCGTTCACGCCGGCCTGAGCAATCCACCCGCGCGGGCGGCCACGGCCGCCCGCGCAGCGGAGGCATAGCGATGAGCGATGGACGATTCACGACGCTGACCGCCGAGACGATGACGACGGAGCAGAAGCGCGTGGCGGAGGCCATCCAGTCGGGCCCGCGCGGCGCCGGCCTTCGCGGGCCGTTCAACGCGCTCCTGCGGAGCCCGGAGCTGTGCGACCTCGTCCAGCGAGTGGGGGCGTTCGTGCGGTTCGGCAGCTCGATCCCGCCGCGGCTCAACGAGCTGGCGATCATCATGGCTGGCCGCAAGTGGACCGCCCAGTACGAGTTCCATGCGCATCGGCGCCTCGCCCTCGAAGCCGGGCTGAAGCCCGCCATCGCCGACGCCATCGCCGCCGGCACGCGTCCCACCGGCATGGCCGAAGACGAGACGATCGTCTATGACTTCGTTTCCGAGCTGCTCGGGACAGGTCAGGTCTCGGACGCGGCCTTTCAGCGGGTGAACGCCGCCTTCGGCGAGCGAGGCGTGGTCGACCTGGTGGGCGCGGTAGGCTACTACAGCCTGGTGTCGATGGTGCTGAACGTCGCGCGCGTTCCGCTGCCCGCCGGCGTGGAGCCCCCGCTGAAGTAGGCGGCCCACCACGTCGTGGCTGTTGACGACCGCGCGGTTGCGCGCGTAGGGTAGCCGCGCGCTCACCACAAGGAGGATCGCGACATGGAACAGCCCCGTCTCGGCGGGAAAGTGAACCGCAGGCGCTTCCTCAAGACGGCGGCCGGCACGACCGCCGGCGCTGCGCTGGCCGCGTGGTCGCTGAAGCATCCAGCGCCCGCTCGGGCGGCGGTCCGCTCTGACCGGGCCCGCGCCGCCGAGCCGAACCCGAAGCGAGGGGGCGTGCTCAAGTGGGCCGGTCCCGCCGAGGTGGCGCACTTCGACGTGCATCAGGGGACGTTCCGGTTCGTGCTGGGCCAGATGTACAACAACCTGGTGCGATTCAACCCGGCCGACGGGCTCAAGACCATCATCCCCGACCTCGCCGAGAGCTGGAGGATTTCACCGGACGGCAAGACGTACACCTTCCGGCTGCGGGACGGAGTGAAGTTCCACGACGGGACGCCGTTCAGCTCGGCCGACGTGGTGGCCACGTTCTCCCGCATCATCTTCCCGCCGTCCGGAATGGCCAGCCTCTACAAGGATCAGTTCGCGGCGGTCGAGAAGGTGGAAGCCGTCGACCGCCTCACGGTGAAGTTCAGCCTCAAGGAGCCCCGGCCCTACTTCCTCGAGCTGTTCACCCCATCGTCGATGATCATCTACTCCAAGAAGGCTCTGGACGAGAACAACCAGGATCTCCGCAAGGTCATCGCCCCCGGCACCGGGGCCTTCATGTTCAAGGAGCGGAAGGTGGCCGAGAAGTGGGTGATGGTGCGGAATCCCAACTACTGGGATCCCGAGCTTCCCTATCTGGACGGGCTGGAGCTGCTGCACATCCCGGCGTGGACGGACCGGGGCACCGCGGTCCTCACCGGGCAGGCGGACTACTCCCCGAACGTCTCGCTCGAGACGCACCAGGAGGGGCTCAAGCGCAAGGACATCGTGGGGACGGTCCGGTATCCCGGCGAGTTCAACTCCTATCAGGTGCACATCAACAACGAGCGCAAGCCCTTCAACGATCCCCGCGTGCGGCGAGCCATCAACCTGGCCGTCAGCCGTCAGAACCTCATCAAGGCATTCGGCACCCAGGAGCCGATCATGCTCACCCGGTGGATGACCCACGCCAGCGAGTTCGCCAGCCCGCTGAAGGAGCTGGAGGGTCTTCCCGGGTACCGCGCGGACAAGGCGGCCGACATCGCCGAGGCCAAGAAGCTGATGGCCGCCGCCGGCGTACCCGACGGCGTCAAGGGGGTTGACCTCGTATCGGCGTCCGTGGCGCCCCATGCCGAGATCCTGGCCCCGGCCTTCCAGGAAGAGCTCCGGCGCACGCTGGGCATCGAGACCAAGATCCGGGTGATGGAGCGCGCGCTCCTCATCGAGGAGCTGAAGAAGGGCACCTTCGACATGATGGTGCACACCGAGTATCGCTCGCCCATCTCCGATCCGGGACCGGGCTGGGAGATGTGCCTGAAGACGGGCGGGTCCCTGAACTTCTCCCGCTACGGCAACCCCGAGTTCGACCGGCTCCTGAAGCAGATCAACAGCGAGACGGACCGCGCCAAGCGCAAGCGGCTCTTCGCGCAGGGGATGGCGCTCCTCGATCAGACGGCGCCGCTCTACCTCATCGGGTTCACGGACCATCTGCCCATGTGGAGGAACTACGTCAAGGGCCACGCCAGCGAGGCCCGCGTCTTCTCGGAGCTCGGACGCGTCGACACTTTCTGGCTTGACCGGTAGCCTTCACTCCCGGCCGAAAACCGGACGGCCTGAGCGACTGGTGAAGAACTGGCAGGTTGCTCAAAAAGGTCCAGATGCGAGGCGGCGCCCGACGGCAGCAGGTGAGGCGTACTCCCTGTACGTTGAACCTGCTGCCGAGGGCGCCAACGAAGCAGATGGGCCTTTTTCAGCAACCTGACGCGCGAGGGGCAGACCATGCGCAAGTACCTGGCCCAGCGGCTGCTCATCGCCGTCCCGACGCTTCTGGGCGTCACCCTGCTCATCTTCACCGCGATGCGCGTGCTGCCCGGCGATCCCCTGGCCGCGATCTCCGGGGAGGGTGGGGGAAGCTACGTCCTCAGCCAGGAGCAGCTGCAGGCCGCGCGAGTAAGCCTGGGCCTGGATCGGCCGTACGCCGTTCAGTATCTGGACTGGCTCAAGGACATCCTGCGCGGAGATCTCGGAAAGTCGTTCTGGCGCGGCGAGCCCATCCGGGAGCTCATCTTTCGGCGGGGCCCCATCACCGGCCAGATCGCGGTGATGGCGATGATCCTCTCCTGGCTCATCGGCCTGCCCGTGGGTCTCGCGGGGGCGCTGTGGCGAAACTCCCGGACCGACTACGTCTTCCGATTCGTCGTCGTGCTCTTCATGGCCATCCCGAGCTTCTGGGTGGGGCTGATGATCGTCCTCTCGCTGGTCCTGGCCTTCACGTGGCGCCCGCCCCTGACCATCGTGTACCTGTGGGACGACCCGATCCGAAATTTGCAGATGACGGCGGGACCAGCCCTGGCGCTCGGGATCGCGCTGGCCGCCATGATGGCGCGCATCACGCGCTCCTCGGTGCTGGAGGTGCTGGGCGAGGATTACGTGCGCACCGCCCGCGCCAAGGGCCTCCGCGAGCGGATCGTGGTGTGGCGTCACGCGCTGGTCAACGCGATGTTGCCCATCCTCACCGTGTCGGGCACCGCCTTCGGCGCTCTCCTCGGCGGCTCGGTGGCGGTGGAGCGCGCCTTCGGGGTGCCCGGGCTGGGTCTGGCACTCGTGTTCGCGATCGCCGAGCGGGACTGGATGCTCATCCAGAACCTGGTCTTGCTCTACGGCGTCATCTTTGTCCTGATCAACCTGGCGGTCGACATCAGCTATGGCTGGTTCGACCCCCGCATCCGCTATCAGTAGACGCGCGCCGATGGCCGTGGCCCGCTTCTTCCGCTCTTCACCGCTCGGCGGCGTCTGCGCCCTGCTGCTGCTGTTGCTGGCGTCGGTGGCCGTGCTGGCCGACCGGCTGGCGCCCTACAACCCGCTGACCGCGAACTACGGCGTGATTCGCGATCCGCCGCTGGCCCGGCACGTCTTGGGCACCGACCATCTCGGGCGCGACGTGCTGAGCCGGATCATCTTCGGCGCGCGCGTCACCCTGCTCGTGGCCATCAGCTCGGTGCTGCTCGGCGACACCATCGGATTCATCTGGGGTGTGGCCAGTGGCTACCTCGGCGGACGGGCGGACCTGATCAGTCAGCGCGTCCTCGACGTCCTGATGTCGCTGCCGTCCCTCATCCTGGCCTTGCTGCTCATGGCCGGTCTGGGGGCCGGGCTGACAACGGTCATCGTGGCCATCGCGGTCACGCGGGTGCCCCTGAGCAGCCGCGTCGTCAGGTCGATGGTGCTGTCCGTCAAGGAGCTCGCGTACGTGGAAGCGGCCAGGGTGCTGGGAGCCTCCGAGGCGCGCGTGATGGCCCGGCACGTCGCGCCCCAGTGCGTCGCCCCCTTCCTGATCATCACCACCGGTCACCTGGGCGCGGCCATCTTCATCGAGGCGGCGTTGAGCTTCGTGGGGGTCGGAGTGCCTCCGCCGACGCCGAGCTGGGGCAACATGCTGGGCGGCGTCCTCGCCGAGGCCTTCAAGCCCCCGTGGTGGATGGTCGTGTTCCCCGGGGTGGCCATCACGGTCACGATCCTGGCCGTCAACCTGTTCGGGGACGCGCTGCGGGATTTCCTGGACCCGAAGCTCAAATAGGGGGTCAGGTCTCACATTACGACATCTGTTGGATTGTGAGACCTGACCCCGGCTAGGCGGCGCGGCCTTCCTCCACCGACGTGATGATGTACGTGCCGCTGCGGGCATCCCGCTCCAGCGTCACGATCTTCTGCTTGGCCGCCTCCTCGAGCAGCTTCGAGAAGGTCGAGTACCCGTAGTAGGACTCGTTGAAGGCGGGGTTCTTCCGCTGCATGGTCTGCTTGACCATGGAGCCCCAGAGCGTGTCCTTGTTCTCGCGCTGCAGGGCCTGGATGGCCTCGATGAGCTGGGCCATGGCCTCCATCTTCTTCTCGGGCAGCCCGCGCAGGGCAGTCGTCTTCTTCGACTCGCGGATCAGATCCTCGTAGAAGATGAACTCGTCGCAGTTGCCCACGAGCAGCTCCGAGGAGGAGGACTTGACCCCGAGCCCGATCACGTAGCGGTCGTTCTCGCGGAGCTTGGACACGAGCGGCGAGAAGTCCGAGTCGCCCGAGACGAGAGCGAAGCAGTCCACGTGCTGCTTGGCGTACGCGAGGTCCATGGCGTCCACGACCATGCGGATGTCCGCCGAGTTCTTGCCGCTGTACCTGCTCTGGGGGACGTCGATCAGCTCGATGGCGTGCTCGTGGAAGGGGCGCTTGTACTCCGCGTAGCGGTTCCAGTCCGCGTACGCGCGCTTGACCATGATCTTGCCCTTCTCGACGAGTCTCTCCAGGACCAGCTTGATCTCGAACTGCTTGTACTGCGCTTCCTTCACTCCCCGGACGATGTTCTCGAAATCCATGAACATCGCCAGCTTCCTGTCATCGCTCATCCATTGCCTTTCCTGTTCGGGTAACGCTCAAAGGCGTCAGTGAATCGGGGCGGGCCCATGCCCACCCTCTCGCCATCATTATTATAGGGGGTCGGCGGGGGGTAACCAACCTCTTCACCCGGGCCCCGCGAACCCCGACCCTGCCCGGAGACATCCAACTGGGAAGGAGTTCGCCTGTAAGATGGGCAGGGCGGGGGCGTCGCGCCCCGCAAGGAGGGTCCATGAGGGCTGCGGGCGCGTGGGTGCTGGCGGTCGGGCTTCTGGCCGGAGCGCTGGTGCCGGGGGCGGCGGGGGCGATCGGGCTTCGAGACGGTGAGCGGGCCCCGGAGATCACGGGAGGTCCCTGGATCAACAGCGAGCCCCTCAGCCTCGAGAAGCTTCGGGGCCGCGTCGTCATCGTCGAGTTCTGGACCTTCGGCTGATACAACTGCAAGAACGTGATCCCGCAGTTGCGGGACTGGCACGCGAAGTACGAGAAGCAGGGGTTGACCATCGTGGGCGTGCACTGCCCCGAGTTCACCTGGGAGCGTCCCTTCGACAAGGTCGTCCAGGCCACGCGAGACCTCAAGGTTGCCTACCCCGTGGTCCAGGACAACGACTTCGTCATCTGGAAGCGGTTCAAGAACCGGTACTGGCCGGCCATGGCCATGATCGACAAGCGTGGAACAATCCGGTTCGTTCACGTGGGGGAAGGCGCGTACACGGAGACGGAGGCCCGCCTCAAGGCGCTCCTCTCGGAGAAATAGCGCGCTCGGCGCGCCGGACGATGTGGGATGCTGTGGGCCAAGGAGCCGACATGAGCGAGACCGCCGACGAGCTGGCCAGGCGCACGCCCCCGGGTCAGGTGCTGACCACCAAGTGGCCCGTGCTCACCTACGGGCTCACCCCGAAGTTCAATCCCACGACCTGGACGTTCCGATGCTTCGGCCTCGTCGAGCAGGAAGTCTCGTGGACCTGGGAGGAGTTCCTCGCGCTCCCCCGGACGGAAGTGCACTGTGACATCCACTGCGTCACCCGCTGGTCGCGCCTCGACAACCGGTTCGAGGGCGTGCCCATCCGGGAGATCATGAAGCGCGTGCGCCTCAAGCCCGAGGCGAAGTTCGTCATGATTCACGCCGATCCCGACTACACGACCAACTTGCCCCTCGCCGATCTCGTGGACGACGACGTGGTGCTGGCCCTCAAGCACGACGGTCAGGACCTCACGCCCGATCACGGCGGGCCCCTTCGCCTGGTCGTGCCCAAGCTCTACTTCTGGAAGAGCGCCAAGTGGCTGCGCGGCTTCGAGTTCCTCGACGTCAACCCGCCCGGCTTCTGGGAGGTCAACGGCTACCACATGCACGCCGACCCCTGGAAGGACGAGCGCTACTCCGATCAGGAGACGCGCGCCATGCAGCAGATGCGCGCCGAGTCCGCCCGCAAGCTCCGCGCGAAGTAGCCGAGAGTCTACTTCTTACCCGCGCCAAGTATCCCGATCGCCTCCACCTCCACCAGCAGCTCCGGCGCGGCCAGGGCCCGTACCTCCACCAGCGTCGACACCGGGAAATCCCCGGTGAAGACCTCGCGTCGCGCCTTCCAGACCTCCTCGCGCCGCTTGATGTCCGTCACGAAGATATCGACCTTCACGATGTCATCCATGGTCCCGCCCGCGGCCTCCATCAGGTGCTTGATCTTGGCGAAGATGGCTTTCGCCTGGCCGTACATGCTGTCTCCCCCGATCACACCGCTCCCGTCCCTGGCGACCATGCCGGCCACGAACACCTGGTTGCCGACGACGAGGCAGTTGGACCACGTCTGGGGAGGCGGGTCGGGTACCTGGGGACTGCTGATCTTCTTCTTCATAGATTCTCCTCTCTTGAGTTTCGCCGTGTGATCAAGGGGCAGGGGGACATGGCCCCCTATCATAGGACAGCCGGATGCCCTCACGAATGGGCGTGATTTGGCCGCGAGGGGGGAAAGTGAGCCGGCCCCAGAGTGCCTCAACCTTGCAATTCCATGGTGCGGCCTGTAGATTCTGCGGCATATCGTGAGCCCCAGGGAGGCATTCATGGTAACCCGCGCGATCACCGAAGTGGCCATCGTGCTCAACCCCGCCGATGACGTGGCCATCGCCAAGAAGGAGATTCCGGCCGGCACCGTCCTCGAGGACGCGGGCGGGCGCATCGAGGTCCGCCAGGACATCCGGCCCGGGCACAAGGTGGCACGCCATGCGCGGGGCCGCGGCGAGGCGGTGCGGCGCTACGGACAGGTCATCGGCTTCGCCACCGCCGACATCGCCGTGGGCGATCACGTTCACACCCAGAACCTGGCCGTGGGCGATCTGCAGCGCGAGTACGAGATCGGCACCGACGTCCGGCCGGTCGACTTCTACCCGCCCGCGAGCATGCGCTACTTCGACGGCTATCTCCGAGACGACGGGCGCGTCGGCACGCGCAACTACGTGGCCATCATCTCCGGGGTCAACTGCTCGGCCAGCGTGAGCCAGTTCGTCAAGGACAAGTTCCGCGACGTGTCCCGCGATTACCCGAACATCGACGGCGTGCTTGCGGTCACCCACAAGTCCGGCTGCGGCACCGAGCTCTTCGGCGAGGACCACATGGCCCTCCAGCGCGTGCTCGCCGGCTATGCCAAGCACCCGAACGTGGCGGCCTACATCCTGGTCGGCCTCGGCTGCGAGGTGAATCAGGCCGCGGTCATGGTCGACAAGCAGCGCATGGCCGCGCCCGGTCATCCGGAGCGCAAGCCCATGGTCATCAACATCCAGGAGGCGGGAGGCATCAGGAAGACGGTGGACAAGGCCGCCGCCGAGGTCGCCAAGCTCCTGCCCGCCGCCAACTCGGCGAAGCGGACGAAGCAACCGGTCTCCGAGATCACGCTCGCGACCAACTGCGGCGGCTCGGACAGCAACAGCGGCATCACGGCCAACCCCGCGCTGGGATGGGCCGTGGACGAGCTCGTGCGCTACGGCGGCACAGGGGTGCTCGCCGAGACGCCCGAGATCTACGGGGCCGAGCATCTGCTCATCCGTCGGGCCGCCAGCGAGGCGGTGGCCAAGAAGCTCATCGATCGCTACAAGTGGTGGGAGTGGTACTGCCGCGGCATCGAGCGCATGGACAACAACCCCGCGCCCGGCAACAAGGCAGGCGGCATCACCACGGTTTTCGAGAAGAGTCTGGGCGGTGTCACCAAGGGCGGGACCACGCCGATGATGGACGTGTTCCTCTACGGCGAGCCCATCACCACGCGGGGGTTCGTCTTCATGGACACGCCGGGACACGATCCGGTCTCCATCACGGGGCTCGTCGCCGGGGGGTGCAATCTGATCTGCTTCACGACCGGGCGGGGCTCGGTCTTCGGCTGCAAGCCCGTGCCCTCCATCAAGCTCGCCACCAACTCGCTCATGTACCGCCACATGCAGGAGGACATGGACATCAACTGCGGCGTCATTCTCGAGGGGACGCCCTTGCCGGAAGTCGGCCGGCAGATCTTCGAGGAGATCGTCGCCGTCGCCTCCGGCAAGCGCTCGAAGAGCGAGCTCTCGGGCGTGGGCGAGGAAGAATTCGCGCCGTGGATCATTGGGCCTGTCATGTAGTGCGAGCCGAAGGCGAGGCGAGCGAACCCTAAAAATTGTCACAGCGAAAGCGCAAGGTAGTGCGGTTATCATGAGCACCACGCGGATAGCATGAGAGGAGCCTAATGGCAGGACGCCCAGGGATGTACCGGGGAGATCGACGCCGCAAGGAAGACGCGCGCAAGGCCAAGCAGGAGGCCAAGAAGGCGCGCCGGGCCGAGCGGAAGGAGACGGGAACCTCCGGCCCCGAGATGGGGGAAGCCGTGGCCGGTGACGGGTCCCTCGAGTGGGTCTGGTTCTCGCCCAGCAAGGGGCGGACCCTCACGACGACTTCGGCCGTGCCTCCAGACGTCGCGGGCGTGGATGACTGGACGCTGGTGAGCGGACCGCCGCCGGCGCAAGGGTAGGCGGCGCGGGGCTCCGCAGCACGCGCTCGGCCAGCTTCGGCTGGTGCACCGCGCGGACCTGCGGGTTCCTCAAGCGGGACCCGCGGAAGAAGATCATCCAGAAGCCCTCATGAAGCCGCGCCAGCGGCTTCTGCTCTATCAGGCGTGAGCTGAGGAAGCCTCGCCGCCAGCGATAGACGAAGCTATAGAACGGGACGAGGCTCTGATTGGTCATGCGCCCGTTGAACTTCACGTCCAGGGGCAGATGCAGGGCCATCCCCAGCACATATCCCCAGAGCCACACCGAGCCCGTCATCAACGCGGTGAGGGCGAGCAGGCCCATGAGCTCCCAGGAGTGCAGGATGAGCACCAGCCGGCGGGCCCGGCCCTCGAGGTAGTGACGCAGGAACGCGCGAGGGGAGAAACGGAAGCGGCGCTCGAAGAGAACGTAGTCCAGGACGTGGTCGACGTCGATGAAGAAACCGCCCGCTGCCAGGCCAGCGGTCAGTGGGGATGAGCCCGTTACACCGTAGACGGCGCCACAGGCCAGGACTGTGGTGACCAGGTGTCCGCCAGGGCTCATGGGATAAGTTGGCGGGATTAAAACCGGCGGCTGCGTCGCACCGTCACGCGAGCGAGAGCAAGGCGACTGAGCGGCAAGACCCAGAAGAACGGCACGAAGATGACGCCCATCCACATCCAGAAATCCTGCCGCAGGTACCACGGTTGCCGGATCATCGCGGACTCTCCTCAGTGCTATCGGTGATGCCGGTTCATCCAGCCCGGCTTTTGGTCGCCCCGTATTCGCGACTCGCACTACGAGAGAGCAAGCCCAGTGCCATCGAGGGAGAGACGCTGAAGCATTTGAGATTCGCTATTCTCGGCAACGTGTTTCAGGGCTGACACTACAAAAGACGACGAAATTCGGAAGACGGGCGACGCAAAGCGGGGCTGAGGAGCGAATCAGGACTGCGCGACGGTGACGATGAGGCCGATGGCGCCCAGAATATTGCCGACGCGGACGCACTCGGTCTCGGGGCCGACCTTGACCACGGACTTTCCCGTGTTGTGGACCTCCCAGGCGATCTCCCAGGCCCGGTCCTCCGAGCAGCTGATGGCCTTGATGAGCTGCCGGACCACATCGTCGAAGGTATGACAGTCGCAGTTGTGCAGGATGGTGACCCAGGGCGGGGCGAGCTCCACATCGGTGCCCTCGACCTCCTCGACCTCGGGGGTCGTCTCCACGTCTGAAGGGCCGTAGGGAGCCTGTCGCTCGCTCACCTCGTGGTCTCCCGTGGCACCTCGCGCGCGGCGGCAAGCCGCGAGGCCGTCATCCCGTGCCCCGAGCCTGGGCGGCCGGTGGTCACTTGCCTATGACCCCCTCCGCCCGAAGCCGGGCGATGGTCTGGCTGCCATAGCCGAGGATCTCCGACAGGATCGCCTCCGTGTGCTCGCCGAGAGCGGGCGCCGGCACCGGGTTGCGGATCGCCCCCTCGGTCTTGACGGGGCTCGCCACCTCGCGGATGGTGCCCCACTCCGGGTGCTCCACCTCGAGGATCATCTGCCGCGCCCGCACCTGCTCGTCCTCGAGGGCCTGGGCCACCGTATTGACGGGCGCGCAGGGGACATGGCCGCGCAGGAGATCGAGCCAGGCCGCCGTCGTTCTCTCCCGGAACCGGTTGGCGAGGATCTGGACGAGGGCGGCCTTGTGCTCCAGCCGATCGGGGAAGCTGGTGAAGCGGGGATCCCGCGCGAGCTCCTCCAGCTCCATCTTCTGGACGAGGCTCTGCCAGAACTTGTCCTTGTTGCAGAAGATGACGATCCAGCCGTCTTGGGTAGGGAAGTTCTGCGCGGGCACGAGCGTCTGGTGGCCGGAGTCGGCGACGCGCTCGGGGTGCCAGTCGCGGTTGAGGGTCCAGATGGCGAAATAGGAGAGCATGCTCACGGCGGTGTCGAGGAGCGAGACGTCGACATCACGGCCGATCCCCGTGCGCTGGGCGTCGAAGAGGCCGACCATGAGACCGACCATGGCGGCATAGCCTCCCGCGAAATCGATGACGGAGACCCCGCACTTGCCGGGGGGCCCGTCGGGCTCGCCCGTCACCGCCATGTACCCGGCATAGCCCTGGACCAGGTAGTCGTAGGCGGGCTCGGCCGCGCGGGGTCCCGTGGTGCCAAAGCCCGTGAGGGCGCAGCAGACAAGCCGTGGATTGACGGCCTTGAGGGTCTCGTAAGTCAGGCCCAGCTTCCCCGGCAGATCGCCGCGCAGGTTGTTGAAGACCGCGTCGGAGACCTTGGCGAGGTCCTGGAGCACCGCCTGGCCCGCCGGATGCCGGAGGTTGAGGGTCAGCGATTTCTTGCCGCGGTTGAAGGACTGGAAGTAGAGGGAGTCCCGCTCCTGCTGGTAGGGAGGAACGTAGCGGGAGATGTCGCCGCCCACTCCCGGGTCCTCGATCTTGATGATCTCGGCGCCCAGGTCCGCGAGCACCTGGGTGCCGAACGGCCCGGCTCCGAATTGCGAGACGGCCAGGATGCGCACGCCCTCGAGGGGCGGCCTCTTCCTGTCCTGCCGGGGCTGGTCGCTCATCTCAATTCAATAGGGCAGCTTGCCCGCGCCGAGGGTGGAGTGGTTCTTCTTCGGCACGAGCACCTTGCGCGTGTACGAGCACACCTGCTCGCCGCGCTGGTTGAGCCCCGTGGTCTCCACGGTCACCACGCCCCGATCGCCCTGGCGGGACTCGTGAAGCTCGAGCACGCGGCTCTGGGCATAGAGGGTGTCGCCGATGAAGGTGGGCTTCTCGTGCTTGAGCGCATTGACTTCCAGATTGGCGATGGCGCGCCCCGAGATGTCGGCCACGCTCATGCCGATGACCATGCTGAAGACGAGGGGGCCCATCACCACGCGCTGCTTGTGCTGCGTGTAGGTCTCGGCGTAGTGGGCATCGGAGTGCAGGGGATGCTGGTTCATGGTCAGGAGCGCGAACCACGTGCAGTCGGCCTCGGTGATGGTGCGCCCGGGCCAGTGCTTGAATTCTTCGCCGACCGCGAAGTCCTCGAAGTAGCGCCCGTAGCTCATGCCGATCTTCCGGCGAGCCGCGCGGCGAGCTGACGCCGATCGAGATCCATGTCCGCCCTCGCCGTCACAAAGCGCGAGGCGTCCCGGTAATAGCGCTCGACGGGAAACTCGTTCGTATAGCCGTAGCCGCCGTGAATGCGCATGGCCTCGAGCGTCACCGCATAGGCAGTGTCCGCAGTCTCCAGTCTAGCCATGATACTCCCGGCATCGTAGCCGGCATCCGCATGGAGACGCTCGGCGGCTCGGTAAGTCAGGAGACGGCCTGCGGTGATCCGCGTGGCCATGTCGGCGAGCTTGAGCTGTATGGCCTGGTGCTGGCAGATGGGCACGCCGAAGGCCGAGCGTTGCTGCGAGTAACGCAGGGCGGCCTCGAAGGCGGCCTGAGCCAGCCCCAGCGCGGTGGCCGCGTCGGCGGTCCGGGCGAGGGCGCGCGTCGAGGAATCGAGGCTCGACCCTCCGTGCGCGCGGACCCCGTCGAATCGCAGGTCCCGGAGGGGCAGGCCGCGCGAGCCCAGTGTCTCGTGCGCTTCGCCGAAGGACAGACCCCGGGCGCCTCCCTCGACGAGGAAGGCGGCCAGGCCGTCTCTTCCCCGCGGGGCCAGGACCACGATCGCGTCCGCGCGCTCGTCACAATCCGCGAGCGGGGCCGAGCCGCCGAGAACCCAGCCGGCGCCCTCTTGCCGGGCCGCGCTCGTGCCCGCGGCATCCACGAGACAGACGCGCCGCTCGCCGCGGGTCAAAGGAGAAAGCCACCGTTCTCTCAGCTCCCGCGGCTCCAGGCCGGCGATGGCGTGAGCGGCCACGGCATGGCGGGCCACGAGTCCGGCCACCGTCGTCCAGCCGCGGGCCAGCTCCTCGATGATCATGGCGTAGGTCACGATGTCGAGGCCGAGGCCTCCGTACTCGCCGGGCACGAGCATGCCCAGGATGCCGAGCTCGCCGAGCTTCTCGACGACCGCGGCGGGATACCTCCCCGTCCGCTCGTATTCTTCCACCACGGGAATGACGTCCTTCTCCACCGCCTGGCGGACGAGGAGAACCATCTGCTTCTGCTCGGTGGCGAGGCCGTCTCGAGAGACGAGGGCCCCCGGTCGCTCGCCGTGGCGCTGGAGCAGGTTCTTGCAGATGATGGTCCGCTGGATCTCGTTGGTGCCCTCGCCGATGATCATGAGCGGCGTGTCGCGATAGAGCCGCTCGACGATGCCACTGGTGGCCTGCGCGGCCGGCCCGAGAAGCCTCATGGTCTCGACGGCCACGTCCTGGGCGGTCTCGGAGGCATAGAGCTTGGCCATGCCGGCTTCGAGATCGCACCGCTCGCTCCTGTCCTTCATGCCCGCGGCCCAGTACGTGAGCAGGCGGGCCGCCTCGACTCGCGTGGCGATGTCGGCGAGGGCGGGCTGCGTTTCCCCCGCCGCGCCTTCGTGGCGCGCGGCTTCGTCCAGCGCGGCCTGGGCCACGCCCACCGCGCGCGCGGCGATGTTGATCCGCCCGGTCTCGAGCCCCGACATGACGTGCGGGAAGCCACGACCGGGCACGCCGCCGACGAGATTGGAGGCGGGGACGGGGAAGTCCTCGAAGAGAAGCTCGGCGGTGTCCACGCCCTTGTAGCCCAGCTTGGCGATCGACTTGACGACGTGAAGGCCGGGCTCGCCCTTCTCGACGATGAAGCAGGACATGCCCTTGTGGCGTGGCCGGGCGGAGGGATCGGTCAGGGCCAGGAGAGCGAAGGCATTGCCCTCGCGGCCGTTGGTGACGAACATCTTGGAGCCGGAGATGCGATAGCGATCGCCGTCGCGCCGGGCCACCGTGCGGATGGCCTGGACATCGGAACCGGCATGCGGCTCGGTCAGGCAGAGGCCGCCGCGGGCCGCCCCGCTCGCGAAGCGCGGCAAGAGGCGCCGGCGCTGCTCATCGGTGCCGTGGTGGAGCACGATGAGCGCAGCCATGGTGTGGCTATTGAGGACTCCCGCCAGCGACATGAAGCCACGGCAGATCTCCTCGATGACGCGGGCATAGGTCGTGACGTCGAGCCCGAGACCGCCGTACTCCAGGGGAACGAGAGCGCCGAAGAGCCCCTGCTCGCGCATGCGGGCGACGAGCTGGTGCGGATAGGCATCCGCATGCTCGAGGGCGGGCGCGCTCGGGATGACCTCCGTGGCCACGAACTCGCGCACCGAGGCAAGCAGGGCCTCGCGAGTCCGCGTCGGCATGGTGCTCAGTCGGCGCCGGCCAGCCGGGAGGCGGCGAGGAGGAGCGTGTTGGCGCCCTCCTCGATGTCGTTCATCGGCGTGAACTCCTCCTCGCAGTGGCTGCGCCCCCCCCTGGAGGGGACGAAGATCATGCCGGTGGGACAGATGGCCGCCATGTACTGGGCGTCGTGCCCCGCCCCCGAGAGCAGACGGCGATGGCGGGCCCCCGTGTCCTTGGCCGCCCGCTCGATGGTGTCGACGACCTCGAGGTCGAAGTGCGTGCGGGGCACGCGCCAGTAGTGGTCGAGCTCGTACCGCACGCCCTCGGCGCGAGCGGTGTCCTTGACGAGTCGATCGAGAAGCCCTACCGCCCGCGTGACGTGGTGCTCGTCGGGCGCGCGCAGGTCGACGGACATGGTCACCTTGCCGGGGATGGCGTTCGGGATATTGGGGGCTACGTCGAGCCGGCCCACCGTGGCGACCATGTCGCCGCCGATCTTCCGGGGGATCTCGCGCACGCCGCGCACGATGTCCGCCGCGGCCACGAGAGCGTCCTTGCGCATGCGCATCGGGGTCGGGCCCGCGTGGTCCTGCACGCCGGTGAGCACGAGCTTGGACCAGGAGATGGCCACGATGCCCTCGACCACACCGACCGAGAGGTGCTGCTCCTCCAGGATGGGCCCCTGCTCGATGTGGAGCTCGAGGTACGCGCGGATGGGGCGGGGGATGCAGAGCTCGGGCCCGAGATAGCCGATGCGCTCGAGCTCGTCACCCAGCCGGAGCCCATCCCGGTCACGCGCGTTGTAGGCGTCTTCGAGGGCGATCTGGCCGGCCATGACGCCGGAGCCGATCATGGCGGGCTGGAAGCGCGCCCCTTCCTCGTTGGTGAAGATGGCCATGGCCACCGGGTGGCGCGTGGCTGTCTTGTTGTCGTTGAGGGTGCGGATGGCCTCGAGGGCGCAGAGGACGCCGAGCTGGCCGTCGTATTTGCCCCCCGTCGGCACAGAGTCGGCGTGCGAGCCCATCATGACGGGCGGCAAGCCCTCGCGGCCCGGCCGCTCGCCGAAGATGTTCCCCATGCGGTCGATGGCGACCGTGAGCCCCGCGGCGCGCATCCACTCGACGAGGAGATCGCGGCCGCGGCGGTCTTCATCGGTGAGGGCGAGCCGGGAGAGCCCGCCCGCAGGCGTCTCCCCGATGCGCCCCAGCGCCGCCATGCTCTCTTCGAGCCGCTTGCGGTTGATCTGCATCTGCATTGAGACCTCCTCGCCGGCTGCCGAAAGCCTGCGATTCTCGACGGCCATTTTCCAGCACGCAGGCCCGATGGGCAAGAGCCATATCCGCAGCACGGTGATAGACTGATCGCAGCGATGACCGACACGCACCATCACCATCACGGCCTGTCTCCCTCGAGCATACGCTTTTGCCCGCTCTGCGGCGGCGCGCTCGCGCGGCAGCCCGTTCCGCCCGAGGGCAAGCACGAGATGGTCTGCGGCGGCTGCGCGTTCATCTTCTATCTCAACCACAAGGTGGTGGCCGGGACCATTCCAGAGCTGGAGGGCCGGGTACTCCTGACGCGGCGGAGCATCGAGCCCGCTCGGGGCAAGTGGACGTATCCGGGGGGCTTCGTCGACTGGGGCGAAGCCGTGGAAGTCGCCGCCGTGCGCGAGACACGGGAGGAGACGGGTCTCGAAGTGGACCTGGACGGCCTTCTCGGCGTCTATTCCTATCCGGGCACGCCCATCGTCATCGTCGTCTATCGGGCGCGCGTCATCGGCGGCGAAGTGCGCACCTGCTGGGAGAACGACTGCGTCGAGTGGGTGGCGCCCAGCGACATTCCGTGGGAGCAGCTGGCTTTCCCTTCCACCACCGAAGCTCTCCGCGCCTATCTGAACGGCAAGGACCCGCGGCCCTAGCGTTGCGCATGTCGGTGCGACATCAGCTGTTCGGGGTTTCCCTCGCCGGCCTCTTGCTCGTCACCGGGGTGAATGCGGCGATCGCCTGTGATTGCATGCGGCTCGATTTGCCGAGCCGGGTTCGGCTGAGCGATGTCGTGCTCGTCGGCGAGACGCTGACATTCATCCGGTTCTCCGAGGCGAGATTTCGAGTCATCGAGTCCTTCAAGGGCGAGCCGAACGCGGAGATCCGCGTGACGATATCGGGAAGTGATTGTGACTACTTCGTGCCCCCGGCGGAGCCACGGATCGGCCAGCGGTTCGTGATTTTCGGAACCCGCACGGGAGCGCGCGACACGATCACGGCCAGCCGCTGTCTCGGTTCTGGCCTGGTCTCCGACAGAGCGGCCGAGCTGCGACAGTTGAGAGACATCGCCCGCTGACGACGCGCTCCACGCTGTCTGGAATGCTTCAGGGTTCAGGGTTCTCCGTGAGATGAAAGAGATGCCGACAGCCCCTGCCGCCGAGAAGAGTTGAGCCGTGTGACGCGAGTTCAGGACCAGATCGCGGCGGGATCGAGCGCCAGGCGACCGAGCGGCGGCAGGGCGGCCGGCTCGGTCGTCACGCGACCAGCGAGCGCGTAGGCCGCACCGGCAAGAGCGTACGCCTCCACCGATCGGCTGTCCGGATCGGCGATCCAGTAGTACGGCACGCCGTGCTCCGCGTACAACCGGACCTTTCGTTCGCGATCGAGGCTGGCTGTTGACGGAGAGAGTACCTCGACCACCAAGGTCGGCGCGCCTTCGATCCCACGGTCGCTGATGATCGGCAGCCGGTCGGTGGCCACGTAGAGGATATCCGGTTGCACCACGGTCACGCTGCTCAGGATACAGTCTGTCGGCGCCACGAAGACCTTGCCGAGGCCGTGCGACCTCACGTGCTCATATAACTTCGAACCGAGCGAGATGACGGCTTCCTGATGGCGGGTGCCCGGCGCCGGCGTCACCGACAGCTCGCCCCGATGCAGCTCGTAGTGCCGCCCGTCGTCGGGAAGGGCCGCATAGTCGCCGTACGTCAGGACTGCTCGCGTCGGCATTGCTCGGTGCTCCATGTTTCCCGCGTCACGTTCGAGATGTTGACGGCGATGGCCGGGTGCCGTCAATGTTCACCCGTAGATACGCTAGACTACACCGAAGAGCCTACACGGAACCAGAAGCCGCCAATTTCTACCCGCGCGACGCGAGGGCGGCGGTGGCTTTGCCGGTGACGACCTTCTCGCCCTTCTGATTCTCGGCCCAGAGCTCCAGATCGACGAGATGGGGGCCGTCGCCTTCCTTCGGGGGACGCTTGGCGACCACGCGGCCGCGGCAGGTGATGACGTCGCCCAGGCGGACCAGCGCCGCGAAGCGCACGCCGATCTTTCGTACCGTGCCCACGCCGAGCCAGTCGGTCACTGACTGGGCCACGAAGCCCATGGACAGCATGCCGTGGGCGAAGACGTCACCCATGCCGGCCGCCTTGGCGAAGGCCGCGTCCTGGTGGATGGGGTTGAAGTCGCCCGAGGCGCCGGCATAGCGGGTGAGCTGGATCTGCTGCACGGGCGGCTTGACCAGCGCCGGCATCTCCGTGCCGATCTGGACATCCTCGGCGTAGACCTTCGCGTACTTCATTTATTCAGCCCTCGCCTCACCGTGTTCCTCCCCTTCGGGTCGCGGGCCACGTCTCAGCTCGAACTACAACCGCACCACCGTGATGGCGCGCGTCACGCACACGATGTCGTTGTCGCCGTCGGTGATGGTGGTCTCGCGCACCACGAAGGCCATGGGCCCGGACTTGCCCGTCTTCTCGTAGATGTCGGTGATGCGGCCCCGGCAGAGATAGGTGCGCCCGGGCAGGATGGGCTTGAAGTGCTCGAACTCCTGCTCGCCGTGCAGAATGCGCCCGATGTCGACGCCCAGATCATGGAGCAGCGTCTCCGTGCCCGCCCGGTCGCTGCGGAAGGTCACGGGAAAGGTGGGCGGCGCGATGATGTCGCCCCACGGTGACGCGCGGCCGACCTCGTCGTCGAGGTAGAAGGGCGACTCGTCGCCGATGGCGCGGGCGAATTCCTTGATCTTGCCGCGCTCGACGGTGACGGCATAGGGTGGATACTCCTTGCCCTTGACGCCGTGATCGATCTGGATCGGCATCATCCGCCTCGCTTGCTCATGGCTCGCGACAGGAACTTCTCCAGGTTCGGGACGACGAATCGCTCGTGCCGGCCTTCCGCGATCTTCTCCGTCTCGTCCCACACCGTGACCTCGAAGAGGCAGCGCTTGCCGTCGGTCTCGAGAAGGGTCGCCTTGGCCCGCACCTTCATGCCCACGGGCGTGGCGGCCAGGTGCTTCATCTCCACCACGGTGCCGACGGAGGCGAATCCCTCGGGCAGCTCGGGCTTCATCACGGCGTTGCAGGTCAGCTCCATGAGATTGATCACGAAGGGTGTGGCAAAGACCTGCACGCCCTTGTTGCCGAGAGCATCCGCGGTCAGCTCGGGGGTGACGACCTGCTCGAACTCGGCGGTGAGGCCGGGCGTGAGGGGCATGGCGGCTCCCTTCTACCCGACTCGCGCGCCCGCGTCAATCGCTCGGCCAGAGGAGGAGACGGAGGCCGAAGAAGACGAGCAGGCCTTCGAGGATGCGGAGAAAGGTCTTCTCGCTCATGCGGTCGACGAGGCGCCGGCCGAGCCAGGCCCCGCCGATCATCACCACGCCGATGTAGAGGCCGATCGTGATGAGCGGGCCCGTCAGGAGCTCGTTGCGTCTGAAGATGATGGCACGAGTGATATAGGTGCCCACCGTGCAGAGGGCGTCCGTCGACAGGTAGCGTCCCTTGCGGAGCCCGTGGCTCAGGAAGAACGGCGTCATGATGGGGCCGACGGAGCCCACGAGGGCCGACAGGAAGCCGAAGAAAGCCCCGACGAGCGGGAAGTGACGGAGCCGCACGGCGACGCCGGCGCCCGCCAGCCCCGCCGCAAAGGCACCGCCAGGATCATGAAGGCGCCCATCATGCGAGAGAGCCAGCGTCCCTCGATGTGCGTGTAGAGGGTCGCGCCCACGATGGTCATGGGCACCGCCCCCAGCAGGAAGGCCGAGACCACGCGCCACTCGATCTCGTCCCGGCTGAACCAGACGCGCGCGCTGTTGCCCAGCAGCATGCATACGGTGAGCACGGGAACGGTCGACTTCACGCCGACGACCCAGGCGATGGCGGGGATGATGATGACGCCGGTGCCGAAGCCCGCCACCCCGCCGATCGTCGAGCCCACGATGGCGGCGAGGGCCAGGGTCACCCATCCGGTCGGATCGAGCATCGAGCTCTCGTCTGGGGCGAGCCCGAGAGATCAGAACTCCATGAACTCGCACCCGAAGGTCGGGTTGACACCCGCGATCGCGTAGCGAACCTTGCCTTCCTCGTCGGCCTGGCCGCAGGCGCCGGTCTTCGTGGTCAAGATCTTCTGGGCCTCGAAGATCCAGGAGGGGCCCTTGGTCTTGGCGTTCGGATCCATCGGCCGCTCTTCCAGCGTCGATACGTTGATGACCCCGCAGGTTCCCGCCGGCCCGCGGTTGCTCACCCAGACGCGGGATGCGTTCTGGATGAACGTCTCGCGCCACGAGCTGGTCCGGATCTTACAGGTCCGCGTCTCCTTGCTCAGCATGAACCAGCTGAACTCGCGGAGGGTCTGAGGCGACGGCTTGGCGCAGAAGGCCCGCATCCGCTGCATGGCCTGGCTCACGAAGGCCTTCTGGTTCTCGCCCACTCGGGGAGAGGCGGCCAGGTCTCGGTACTGGGCGGCGAAGTCCTTCTCGTTGCCGCACACCGCCTTCGTGGTCGCCTCGAACGGCTGCTGCTTGAGATTGTTCTCGAGCTCGGCGCGGGCGGCTTCCGGAGTCTTCACCCGTGACACCTTGACGTGAACGAATCCGCACGTCATCTGGCTGCCGTCGGCGCTCTTTTCGCACTCGACGGTGACGGCGGCGGCGTCTTTCGGGTCGATGGCCCTGAGCGTTCCCAGGGAGACCACCTGAGCGGAGGCCGGAATAGCGACGGTGAGAACAAGACCCGCGAGTGACACGAGCACCCAGAGTTGACGCATGAGCCGATCCCCTTTCGGATAGTCGACGTGCCAGCGATGAGACGATGTGTGGAACGTAAACCGTCCCATCGTAGCATCTCCGAGCGCCGGATCAGCCGAACTCTCCGCGCATCTGCACTGGGGCAATTTGCGTCGCCAGATCAACTCAGCCCTCGCCTCGGCGGCCGAGCCGCTCAGCTCGAACTGCCACGTTGCGAGCGGGCCGGCAAGCCAAGCGCAACTTGCCCCAGTGCCAGTGCCCAAACTGATTCAGTGCCCGGCGCCGCGCAACGTATACTCGGGCGCATGCCCGTCCTTCTCGCCGCCGCCGGCTTTCTGCTCGTCGGGCTCGACGGCTCCCTCAATATCGCGTTCCCCGCCATGGCCGCCGCCTTCGACGTCGGGCCGACCACCATCCGGTGGGTCATCATCTGCTACGTCGGGACGTATTCGCTGACGGCCTTCGCGGCCGGCGTGCTCGCCGACCGGCTCGGGGCCGGGCGCGTCGTGCGCGCCGGCCTGCTCCTCTCGCTCCTCTGCTTTCTCGCCTTCGCCATCGTGCCCTCCTTCGCGGCGTTGCTCGTGGTCCGCGTCCTCCAGGGCGTGAGCGGGGGCCTCATCTACGGCGCCGCGCCTGCCCTGGTGACACTGGCTCTGCCGCCCTCACGCCACGGCTGGGGCCTGGGCTGGGCGAGCTTCGGTCTGGGCGTGGGTCTGGGCCTGAGCCCGCTCGTCGGAGGATTTCTCGTCGAGGCCTTCGGCTGGAAGGGCGTGTTTCTCTATCGTGTGCCCGTGGCGGCAGCCATCATCGCGCTCGCCGTGTGGATGCGCGAGCCCCGCCGCGGTTCAGCCGCGACGTGGCGAATGGTCGTCCCCGCGGATATCTTGCGCTGGCCCGTGATCCACGCGGGGGCCCTCGCCTTCCTCGCGAACTTCGCCCAGTTCTCCGTGTGGCTCCTCGCCCCGTTCTATCTCGTGACGGAGCGCGGGCTCTCGGCCGCGGTGGGAGGGCTGCTCTTCATGCTGACGCCGCTCGCCACCGCCGCGGCGGCGCCCCTGAGCGGACGCGCCACCGATCGCTGGGGGCGCCGCGGGCCCGTGATCCTGGGCCTGGCCGTCGAGGCGGCGGGACTCGTGATGGTCGCGCGCTGCGGCGCCGCCACGCCGCTGGCCCTGGTGGGCGCCGCGCTCGCTCTCGTCGGCCTCGGCCTGGGTGTCTTCCAGGTGCCGAACATCGCGCAGACCATGGCCGCGTTCCCCGCGCGCCAGCAGGGCACGGCCGGCGGCTTTGCCTTTCTCTCCCGCACGCTCGGTGTCGTGATCGGCGTGCAGAGCGCCGCGTGGCTATTCGGGGCCCGCGCCGCGGCCCTCGGGTTCTTGCCGGCCTTCCGCTTCACGTTCGACACCGCGGCCGTCGTGTGCGCCGTGGCGGCGCTCCTCGCCCTCCTGCCCGCCCGCGAGCGCGCGGCGCGTCGGGCCGGGCTCGAGGCCTGAGCCGCCCGCGGGGAGCGCGCGTGTGGAGGACCTTGCCCAAGTACGTGATCATCGGCAAGATGCGAGACATGACCCGCGCCTGCCCGGCTGCCTCCACCCGTGAGACGGGGCTCGACCGTCCCGTCATGGTGACCTGACATGGACATCGTCGATCCCGTCGGCTCCTCCGCCGCCACCTCGCGGAGCCTGGCCGCCCGCCCCGCCTCGCTCGAGGGCGTGACCATCGCGCTCCTCGACAATTCAAAGCCCAACGCGAAGGAACTGCTGGAGCGCCTCGGCGCGCTGCTCGCGGCTCAGGCGGGGGCGCGCGGGGTCCGCGTGTGGAGCAAGCCCGGCTCGTCCGTGAGCGCCACCGCGGCCGTCCTCGAGGAGATCGCGAGGAGCGCGCGCGTCGCGCTCACCGCATCGGCCGACTGAGGGTCGTGCACGTCGTGGAGTGTCCACGACGCAGCGGAGCTGGAGGCGAGGGGAGTGGCTTGTGTCGTGGTCGGCACCGATGAATTCCTTCCTCTGGCCCGCGCCCAGTCGGCGGCCCGCGGGCTTCCGGAGCTTCCCGTGGTCACGGTGCCGCATCCCATCGGCGGCATCGCGCCCAGTGTCGCCGCGGCCAAGGCGGAGCCGGTCGCGGCGAGCGTGTTGCGCGCGCTGACCTCCGCGCCGTCGGCCGCCTCGGCGGCGGGCGCAGCCACGGGTGGCATGCGGGGGGCGCCTTCCGATCTCGACGAGTTCCAGGGCTGGCTCATGGAACAGGGCTGGGGCGATGGACTGCCCGCGATCCCGCCCACGGCTGAGCGCGTGAAGCGGATGCTCGCGGGGACGCGGCGCGAGCCCGAGGAGATCGTGGCCGTGGTCGTGCCGAGGCTGGGGAGGGCGACCATCGAGGCCGTGGCGGCCAATGCCGTCATGGCGGGAGCGCTGCCCGAGCACATGCCGGTGATCCTCGCGGCCGTCGAGGCCCTGGCGGACCCGTCCTTCAACCTGCAGGCCGTGCAGACGACGACCCATCCCTGCTCGCCGCTTCTCATCGTCAATGGTCCCATCGCGCGGCGGCTCGGGATCAACGCCGCGGGCAACGCTCTCGGACAGGGCGCGCGGGCCAATGCCGTGATCGGCCGCGCGGTGCGGCTGACGCTGCAGAACATCGGAGGCGCGCGTCCCGGCAAGGAGGACCGGGCAACTCATGGCCACCCGGGCAAGTACAGCTATTGCGTCGCCGAGAACGAGGCGGCTTCGCCCTGGGAACCGCTCTCCGTCGAGCGCGGCTTCTCTCCCGCGGACAGCACGGTGACGGTCTGCGGATCGGAGGCGCCTCACAATATCAACGATCACGGGACGGCAACGCCGGAGGGCCTGGTGGCGACGGTGGCGGGCACCGCGGCCACGACGGGATCGAACAATATCTATCTGGGTGGCGAGCCGCTCATCGCCCTCGGGCCCGAGCACGCGGCGACGGTGGCCTCGAGGGGCTGGAAGAAGGACGACTTCCGGCGGGCCGTGTGGGACGCCGCAGCCGTGCCCCGGGGCCGCTTCACCTCCGAGAACCTCGCCCGCTTCGAGGCGATCTATCCCGAGGGCTTCGCGGACCGGACTTCCGCGGCGGTGTTACGGATCTCCCGCGACTGGCGGGACATCATGGTCATCGTGACGGGCGGCGCGGGCAAGCACTCGGCCTTCATCCCGACCTTCGGGGCCACTCGCTCGGTGACGCGAAAGATCATCGAGTGAGAGCCTTTTTCAGCCGCGTGCGGCAGCTTCGAGCATGCGGACCTCGTGGGCGGTGACGGGGACGCCGATGCGCCGCGCCCGGAAGGCCTCGACGAGGCCCTGATAGATCTCGGCCTCGGCCGGCACCACGTCCACCACGCGCACCCAGGGCTCCACGGTGAGCTTGATCCCGCCCGCCTCCACCGCGCCGATGCCGAGGCTGGGAGTTGGGTCCTTGAGGACGCGGATGTTGGCGTCGACGATCTGCCGGCAGGCCTCGAGGGCCTGGTTGAGGTCGGCGTGATGGGGGACGTGGACGGCGAGATGCAGCTGCCGCATCGTCCCGAAGTTGTGCAGGATCTCGCCGACGATCTTCCGGTTGGGGATGATGACGCGCGAGTGGTCCGGGTGGACGAGGATGGTCGAGGACAGGGTGATCATGGACACGTCGCCCTTCTCCTCGTTTATCTCGATGTACTCGCCCACGCGGAAGGGCTTCGTGAAGATGATGGTCAGCCCCGCCATGAGGTTGCCGAGCACGCCCTGCATGGCGAAGCCCACGCCGAGACCGGCGACGCCGATACCCGCGACCAGCGGCGCGATGGAGAAGCCGAACTTGTCGAGGGCGACCACGCCGGCCATGACCACGATGAGGAGCTTGATGACGCGCACGAAGAGGTGCCGCATGGGCGGCTCCATCTGCTGCTTCTGGAAGCGCCGGTCGACGAGCCCGCCCAGCCATTTCGCGGCGATGAATCCCACCGCGAGAATGGCCAGCGCGCCCAGCACCTGAAAGCCGTAGCGAACGAGGAGGTCGAGGGTCAATTCCTTGACGGTCATGTTCATGCCTGTCTCCTTGTGGAGTGACGCCGCGGCCCCGGGGCCTGTCGGAGGAACGTACAGCAGACCATTGAAATTACCACGCGCGATTCGTGTTCCGCTCCGAGCGCGGGCTTTGCCGGCGCAACTTGTTTCGAGGGGAGGCTTCGAAAGGGAGGCAGAGCCCCCCTCCGAGTATTAGGGCGCGGCATAGAGCCGGTCGAAGTACTCGCGCACCATGCGGTCAGAGGAGAAGCGCTCGACGCCCATGGCGATGGACGCGCGCATCATCCGGGTCCAGCGGGACGTATCGGCCCAGGCCGGGAGCACCTCGCCCTCGAGCGTGTCGTAGAGCGCGTGCAGGTCCCGCGCGTCCTGACCCGTCCCTTCCCGCGTGTCGCCAATAGCCCAGCCCGTGACACCGTGCTCGCAGCCCTCCGGCCACCAGCCGTCGAGGATGGAGAGGTTGAGGGAGCCGTTCATGGCCGCCTTCATGCCCGAGGTTCCGCTCGCCTCCATGGGCCGGCGGGGCGTGTTGAGCCACACGTCACAGCCGCGCGTGAGCAGGCGTCCCAGGGCCATGTCGTAGTTCTCGAGGTAGACGATGGACTCCGGCCACTGGCGGATCGTCTGGACGAGGAGCGCGATGACGGACTTGCCCGCCTGGTCCGCGGGGTGCGCCTTGCCGGAGAAGACGAGTTGCAGGCGGCGGTTCTTGAGCAGGGGAGCGAGCCGGGCGGGGTCCCGGAGCAGGAGATCCGGGCGCTTGTAGGTCGCCGCGCGCCGCGCGAAGCCGATGGTGAGCGCCTCGCGCTCGAACTTCACGCCGGTGCGCGCCTCGATCTCGGCGAGGAGCTCGCCCTTCACGGCGCGCCTCGCCTCGCGAAGCGCCTCGTCCCCTTGCTCCACGGCGGCGGCGATCCGCGGGTCCTGCCACGTCCCGCGATGGACGCCATTGGTGATGGCGAGGATCGGCGCGGCGTCGTCGACGTGGGCCCACATGGCCCGCGCCGTCTCGCCGTGAAGCTGGGCCACGGCATTGGCCCGGCAGGCGAGCCGCAGTCCCGCCACCGTCATGTTGAACGGATCGCCGCCGATCTCGCGCAGCTCGGCGGTCACGAGCTCGCACCCCGCGCCCAGGCGACGCAGGTCCTCGATGGCGTGCACCTCGTTGCCCGCGGGCACGGGCGTGTGCGTGGTGAAGACGATCTTCTCGCGCACCTCCCGCCACGCTGTGGGGAAGTCGAAATCGGCCTCCATGCGGTCGGCGATCAGCTCGACGCCGGCGAAGACCGCGTGCCCCTCGTTGAAATGGTAGAGGTCGACGGACAGGTGAAGCGAGCGCAGGGCGCGCACCCCGCCGATGCCCAGGAGCATCTCCTGGGCGATCCGGCAGTCGGGCGCGGGGTCGTAGAGGCGGCGGGTGATCCAGCGGTCGCGCTCGTCGATGGGCTCGAGGAGGAAGAGGGGCGCGATGGCGTAGCGGGCCACGCGCCACACGCGACACTCGACCTCGCGCGCGGCCACCCGCACCCGCACGCGCGCGCCCGTGTCGGCGAGCGTGTCCGTGGGATAGTCGCGCCAGAGGTCGTACGGGTAGCCGTCGGGGCCGATGCGCTGCACGGTGTAGCCCTGCGCCCAGCGCAGGCCCACGCCCACCACGGGGACGCCGAGGTCGCCCGCGGACTTCATGAAGTCGCCGGCCAGCACGCCCAGGCCCCCGGCATAGGACGGGAACTCCTCGTGAAGCCCGAACTCCATCGAGAAGTAGGCGACGAGCGGAGGAGCGGGGGCGGTCATTCCACGAGAGCATACGGCAAGATCCGCGGCTCCGCGAGGCCTCGGCGGCCCGCGAAGCGGGCCGGAGGAGGCGAGCGGGCTGGAGTATAATCGCGCCCATGACAATCCAGATCGAGTCCAAGCGCTATCCGGTCGAGGACCTGGCCCACGCCATCGAGTTCTGCTACCAGCAGGGGTGGACGGACGGGCTGCCGGTGGTGCCGCCGACCGAGCGGGCCGTCCAGGCCATGCTGGAGGCGGCCGGGCTCGAGCCGCGGCACCAGGTCGCCTTCATCACCAATCGCCAGGTGGCCGTGACGGCCGAGAAGATCGCCATCAATGCTGTCATGGCCGGGTGCCTGCCGGAGTACATGCCGGTGGTGGTGGCCGCCATCGAGGGCATCGCCGACCCCAAGTGGGGCTACCACGGCCCCGCCACCTCGACGGGCGGCGCCGCCGTGCTCATGATCGTCAACGGCCCCGTGGCCGCCCGCTTGAAATTCAATTCCGGCGACAATCTGTTCGGGCCGGGCTGGCGATCGAATGCCACCGTTGGTCGCGCCGTGCGGCTCGTGATGCGAAACGTGATCGGGACCCTGCCCGGCGCCCTCGATCGTGGGACGGTGGGCCATCCCGGCAAGTACAGCTACGTCATCGCGGAGAACGAGGCGGAGAGTCCGTGGACGCCTCTGCACGTCGAGCGCGGCTTCACGCCCGAGCAGAGCACGGTCACCGTCATGTCGGCGGAGGGCCCCCACCAGTTCTACAACCAGCTCTCGAGCACGGCCAAGGGCGTTCTGACTTCTCTCTGCGAGGACATGAAGCACCACGGCAGCACCAACGGCCAGCCGCAGTACTGCGTGGTGCTGGCGGGCGAGCACATGCGTACCATCGCCAACGACGGCTGGTCCAAGAAGGAGATCCAGCAGTTCGTGTACGAGAACACGCACAACTCGGTGGCCCACCTCAAGCGCACGGAGCGGCTGGCGGGTGCGCTGACCGCCGCCGACGAGACGACCATGCGACCGCTCGTCCCCAGCCCTCAGGATGTGCTGGTGGTCGCGGCGGGGGGCCGGGCGGGGGCCTTCTCCTGCTACATCCCGGGGTGGGCGGGGGGCAAGAAGTCGTCGCAGAGCATCACGAAGCTCATTTCAGACAGGAGGGCATGATGGCCATGGAGATACTCGATCCGACGGTGGAGCCGCGGAAGCAGCCCCTGACGTTCGTGCCGCGCCCCGACTCCCTCACGGGCAAGCGTATCGGGCTCGTGGAGAACACGAAGTACAACTCGGACAAGATCCTCGCCAAGATCGGCGAGATCCTCAAGAGAGAGTACGGGGCGGCGGAGTGCACGATGTGGCGCAAGCACAACTCCAGCGTGCCCGCCCACCAGGAGATCATCGACGAGGCGAAGCGCGGCGTCGACGTCGTGGTCGCCGGCATCGGCGACTGAGGGTCCTGCTCGTCGGGCAGTGTGCTCGACGGAATCGTGTTCGAGAAGGTCGGGATCCCCGCGGCGTCGATCGTGACGGACGTGTTCGAGGGAACGGGACGGGCCATGGCTGTGGCCTGGGGCGTGCCGAACTACAAGTTCCTCGCCCTGCCGCACCCCATCGCGAACCTGACTGACGCGCAGCTGGAGCAGCGGGCGAGAGAGATCGCACCGGAGATCGTGAAGCTGCTCCTTCAGGGCCAGGAATAGCCACGACGAAGAGCGCCAAGACCCGGACGGCCAAGATGAAGCCCGCGGCCCCCGACTACCACCCCCCGTGGTGGTTCCGGGGGCCGCACCTTCAGACCCTCTGGGGCCCGCTCTTCCGTCGGCCCAAGCTCCCCGAGCTCCGGCGGGAGCGCATGAGCACGCCTGACGGCGACTTCGTCGACCTCGACTGGCTGCCCGCGCGCGAGCGGGGCGCGCCCCTCGTCGTCATCCTTCACGGCCTCGAGGGCTCGGGCAAGTCGCACTACGTCCGTGGCCTCATGCGCGAGGCGGAGGAGCGGAGCTGGCGCGCCGTGGTCCTCCACTTCCGCTCGTGCAGCGGAGAGGTCAACCTGACCCCGCGCATGTACCACTCGGGCGAAACCGAGGATCTCGACTGGATCATGCGCACCCTGACCGTCCGCGAGCCCACCCTCAAGATCGGGGCCGTCGGCATCTCGCTCGGCGGCAACGTGCTCCTGAAATGGCTGGGTGAGAAGAGCGAAGGCGCCCCGCCCCAGGTGCGGGCCGCGGCGGCCATCTCGACGCCCTTCAACCTCGCCGCGTGCGCCCGCGTGCTCGACCGCGGGCTGAACCGCTCCATGTACACGGCGAGCTTTCTGCGGACGCTCAAGGCCAAGCTCAGGAAGAAGCAGCGCCTCTATGACCGGCTCCTCGACCTGCCCGCCGCCCTTCGCGCGCGGACCTTCGCCGAGTACGATCGGCTCGTGACCGCGCCCCTCCACGGCTTCGCCGACGAGCGGGACTACTGGACACGCTCGAGCTCGGGTCCCTTTCTGGCCCGGATCCGCCGGCCGACCTTGCTCATCAACGCCATCAACGATCCGTTCATGCCCGCGGCCGCCCTCCCGCGCGACGCCGCCTCGAAGTCGCGCTTCATCCACGCCCACTTCGTCCGCGAGGGCGGCCACGCCGGCTTCCTCGAGGGCGCCTCGGGCCGGCGCTCGTGGGCCGAGGGCCGCGCCCTCGCCTTTCTCGAGCGCCATCTGCTAGGATGACCGCTGTGCTGCAAGACGCGTACGGCCTGCCCCTCTCCACCACTTCCCGCGCCGCCGTCGACGCGTATGATCGCGGCGTCCGCTCCCTCCTGGGCTTCGGCGCGGACATCCTGGAAAATTTCCAGGCCGCTCTCGAGGCGGATCCCGACTTTGCCCTCGCGCGGGCGGCTCTCGGCATCTCGCTCTATCTGGCGGAGAAGATCCCGGAGGGGCGCGCCGAGATGGACAGGGCGGCGGCGGCCGTCGCCACGCTCTCGCCGCGGGAGAAGCGCCACGTCGAGGCGCTCGCCCTCTGGGTTGCCGGGCGCGGCAACGACGCGATCCCCGTGATGCTCGAGCACCTGGCGGAGCACCCGGGCGACGCTCTCCTCATGCAGCGGCTCTACTTCATCTACTTCTGGCAGGGCCGATCGCCCGAGATGCTCGCGCTCACGACGTCGCTCCTCCCGGCCCTTCCCGCGGACGGCTACCTCCTCGGGTACCACGCCTTCGCCCTGGAGGAGAACCGCTTCTACGCCGAGGCCCTCCCCCTCGCCGAGCGGGCCCTCGCCCTCAATCCCAAGGACGCGTGGGCCGTCCACGCGGTGGCGCACGTGCTCTACGAGCGCGGCGAGAACGAGCGCGGTGTGGAAGCGCTCCCGCCGCGCATCCATCCGTGCGACCATCTCGGCTATTTCCGGAATCATCTCCTCTGGCACCTTGCCCTCATGCACCTGGCGGAAGGGCGCTACGACCGCGTGGGCAAGCTCTTCGACAGCGTCTTCGGCAGCGCGCCCATCACCGTCGGCTCCGACCTGCAGGACTCGGTGGCCCTCGCGTGGCGGCTCGACCTCTATGGCCGGCCCGACCCCGCCCGCTGGAAGCACCTCGGGGCGGCGGCGCGGGGCTGGCTCGAGATGCCCCTCCTCCTCTTCCACGATCTCCACGTGGGCATGGCCCTCAGCGCCGCGGGCGACTGGGGCGCGGCCGAGACCCAGCTCGAGCGCCTGCGCGAGAGGGGGAAGAAATCGCGCCACCGGACCCTGCCCGAGGTCGTGGTGCCGATGATGGAGGGGATCCACGCCTTCGCGCGAGGCGAGTACGCCGACGCCGCGGCCAGGCTTGCGCCCGTCGAGGATCGCATCGTCGAGGTAGGGGGGAGCCACGCTCAGCGCGAAGTCTTTCACGACACCCTGCTCGAGGCGGCGCTGCGGGCGGGGGAGCTCGAGCGCGCCACCGCGCTGCTCGAGCGGCGCCTGGCCAAGCGGCCGAACCCCGGGCGATATTGGGTGGAGAGGCGGGGGGTGGAGCGGCGGGGGGTGGAGAAACGGGGGACGGAGAGACGGCCGTGATGGACTGGGGGGCGCTGGGGAGCGAGACCGTCGAGCTGATGCGCGCTTACCTCAAAGTCGACACGACCAATCCGCCGGGCAACGAGACGGCGGGGACGCGCTTCCTCGCCCAGGTGCTCGACGGGGACGGAATCGCGAGCGAGACGGCCGAGTCGGCGCCGGAGCGCGGCAACCTCGTGGCGCGGCTGCGCGGCGACGGGTCTCTCGGTGGCCTCGTCCTCCACCACCACATCGACGTGGTCTATGCCGACAAGCGCTACTGGACGGTGGACCCGTTCGGCGGTCTCCTGCGGGACGGCTTCGTCTACGGGCGCGGGGCCCTCGACATGAAGTCCACGGGCATTCTTCAGCTCGTGGCCATGCTTGCCATCAAGCGGGCCAAGATTCCCCTCAAGCGCGACCTGATCCTCCTCGCCACCGCCGACGAGGAAGTGGGCAGCCGGTTCGGAGCGCAGTGGGTCGCCACGGAGCGGCGCCAGTGGCTGGCGGGGGCGGAATACGCCCTGTCCGAGCTCGGGGTCATTGTAGCGGAGGGTGGCCGGCGCAGGCCCTTCGGCACCATCGTCATCTCCGAGAAGACGGGGCTGTCTTTGCGCCTCACCGCCCGCAGCGAGCCCGGCCACGGGTCCATGCCCTGGCCCGACACCGCCCCGCATCGTCTCATCCGGGCCCTCACGAGGCTCCTCGAAGCGGAGCGCCCGCCGCGCGTGCTCCCGGAGATCCAGGAGTTCTTCGCGCGCATGGCCTCCGTCCTGCCCGCGGGACAGGGGGAGGGCTTCGACCGGCTCGAGCGCTCCCTCGGCGATCCCGGCTTCCGCGCGCGCTTCCTCGCCAACCGCCACCACGCCGCCCTCGTCCGGACCACCTTCGCCGTCAACATGCTCAAGGGCAGCGAGAAGCGCAACGTGATCCCGCCCGAGGCGACCGCGGACATCGACTGCCGCATGCTCGCGGGCGACGATCCGGACGAGATCGTGAGCTGGGTGCGCGGGGTCGTCGCCGATCCGAACGTGGAGGTGAACGTGACCTCGCCCCCCAAGGCGCCCAATCTCTCGCCCCCCGACACCGAGCTCTACAAGGCTCTCTCCGAGGCCCTCGGCCGGCGTGCCCCCGGGGTCATCGTGGCCCCCGAGATCATGGTCGGCTTCACGGACAACTGGATCTTTCGCGGCATGGGGCTACATGGCTACGGCTTCGGACCCTTCGTGCTCGACGAGGGCGAATGGCGGCGCATCCACGGCAACGACGAGCGCATCTCCGTGGAGAACCTGACGGCGGGCGTGCGCTGCTATACCGAGCTGCTCCTGCAGATGGCCGCGGCCTGATGGCCCGGGCCGCGCTCTCCATCCGGCGCGGCACGCGGCGAGACGTTCCGACCATCGTCGCGCTCATCCGGGGCCTCGCCGAGTACGAGCGGCTGGTGCACGAGGTCGAGATCACCCCCGCCCAGGCGCGCCGGCACGGCTTCGGCCGGCGCCCGTACTTCGAGACGCTCATCTGCCGGCGCGGGCGGCGGCCCGTGGGCTTTGCCCTCTACTTCTTCACGTACTCGACGTTTCTCGGGCGCCCCAGCCTGTACCTGGAAGACCTCTTCGTCCTGCCGGAGGAGCGGGGGCGGGGGGCGGGGCGGGCCCTCCTGCGGGCCCTCGGCAAGGTCGCCATGGCCCGCGGTTGTGGCAGGATGGAGTGGACGGTGCTCGACTGGAACGCCCCGGCCATCCGCTTCTACCGGCGGATCGGCGCGCGGCTCCACAAGGAATGGATCCACACGCGGCTCACCGGCGCGCCGCTCAGGCGGCTGGCGCGCTCCCGCTGACATCGATGGCGGCGGAGAGGGGCCAGCCCGGCGGAGGACGGGCGGTGTTCCGCGACTACGACGCCAAGAGCTTCTTCGACGAGGTCTTCGAGCCCGACGGCTCGCCCCGCCTGCACTATGCCGACATCGTCCAGCGCATCGGGTCGCTCTCGCCCGTCGAGTTCGGCCGCCGCCGCGCCCTCGCCGACCTGACCTTTCGCAACCAGGGCATCACCTTCACCGTGTACGGCGACGAATCGGGCACGGAGCGGACCTTTCCCTTGGATCTCTGCCCGCGGGTGATCCCCGCCGACGAGTGGGCCCGGCTCGAGGCGGGATTGATCCAGCGGGTGCGCGCCCTCAATCTCTTCCTGCGCGACATCTACCACGAGGCGCGGATCCTCGACGACGGCGTCATACCGCGAGGACTCGTGCTGGGCAATTCCAACTTCCGCCGCCAGGTCCACGGCATCAAGCTGCCCCACGACGTGTACACGCACGTGAGCGGCATCGACATCATCCGCGGCGAGGACGGCAGGTACATGGTGCTGGAGGACAACCTGCGCACGCCGAGCGGGGTCAGCTACATGCTGGCCAACCGCATGGTCATGACGCGGACCTTTCCCGGCCTCTTCGAGGGGCGCGGCGTGCGGCCGGTCCAGCATTACACCACCGCCCTTCTCGAGACCCTGCGCAGCCTCTCGCCGCGCGACCTGAAGGAGCCGACCATCGTCGTGCTCACCCCCGGCCAGTACAACAGCGCGTACTTCGAGCACGCCTTCCTCGCCCAGCAGATGGGTATCGAGCTCGTGGAGGGACGCGACCTCTACGTCGAGGACCGCCGCGTGTGGATGCGGACGACCCAGGGACGGCAGCAGGTCGACGTGATCTACCGGCGGGTCGACGACGACTTCCTGGACCCCGCCGTCTTCCGCGCCGACTCCATGCTGGGCGTGCCGGGGCTGCTCCAGGTCTACCGGCAGGGGCGGGTGGCCCTGGCCAATGCCGTCGGCACGGGAGTCGCCGACGACAAGGCCATGTACAGCTACGTGCCGGAGATGATCCGCTACTACCTCAACGAGGAGCCGGCGCTGCCCAACGTCCCCACCTACCTCGGAGCCGACCCCCACGGGCTCGCCTACATGCTCGACAACGCGGAGACGCTCGTCATCAAGGCGGTGGGCGAGTCGGGCGGCTACGGCATGCTGGTCGGGCCCGAGTCGACGGCGGCGCAGCGCGACAAGTTCCTGGAGACCGTGCGCGGCAATCCCGGCAACTACGTGGCGCAGCCCGTGGTTCCCCTCTCCCGCCATCCCTCGTTCTTCGCGGAGTCGGGCGTGTTCGAGCCCTGCCACGTCGACCTGCGCCCGTACGTCCTCGTGGGCGAGGACATCACGGTGGTTCCGGGCGGGCTGACCCGCGTGGCGCTCCGGCGGGGCTCGCTCGTGGTCAACTCCTCCCAGGGTGGCGGCTCCAAGGACACGTGGGTGCTTTCGGAAAGCGGGCAGGCCTAGATGCTCAGCCGCATCGCGGAGAACCTCTACTGGATCGGCCGCTACATCGAGCGCGCGGAGAACACGGCGAGCCTCCTCGACGTCAACTACCACGCCAACGTGGAGGCGCCCGTGGTGCCGGGGGCCAAGGGCATCGTCACCGAGCAGTGGGCGCCCCTGCTCGCCCTCACGGACGACGAGGGCGCGTTCCGCAAGTACTACGACCGGGCGGACGGACGGACGGTGCCGGAGTGGCTGGCCTTCCACCCGCAGAACTCCTCGAGCATCCGCGCGAGCCTGACCCGAGCGCGCGAGGACGCGCGAGGACTGCGCGATCGCATCAGCCTCGAGATGTGGGAGACCCTCAACCGGGCCTACCTGGAGCTCTGCCTCTCCACCGACCGCGTGCTCGAGCAGGACGGGCTGCACGAGTACTGCGTGGCCGCGCGCGAGGCGAGCCACCTCTTCTCCGGCATCGCCTACGCGACGCTGCCGCGCGACCTCGGCTGGTACTTCCTGCTCGCCGGCCAGCAGCTCGAGCGCGTGGACAACGTCCTGCGGCTCCTGCAGGTGCGCGAGCAGCAAGGCGTCGGACTCGAGCCCGTCGCGCGCGGTCTGGAAAACCATCGCGGCATGGCCCTCCTCAAATCGGTCTCGGCCTACGAGGCCTTCCGCAAGCGGCACCACGTCGCGCTCGAGGCGCGCCGGATCGCCGCCTTTCTCCTCCTCGACCCCGACTTCCCTCGGAGCGTGCGCCACAATCTGGCCGCGCTGCAGGGCACGCTGATGAACATCGAGCGGCTCAATCCGGGCGCGCCGGGCACGGCCACGCGGCAGGCGGGCTGGCTCGCGGCGCGGCTCGAGTACATGCCCGGGGTGGAGCCGATCCTCGACGCCAAGGAGCCGGGGCTCGAGACCCTGCTCCAGGAGGTGTCGGCCATCTCCGACGCCATCAGCTCGACCTACTTCGGCGTCACGGGAGCGGATCAGCCGCCCGAGCCGCGGGGCGAGTCGGCCGCGTGACCGCCACGCCGGGATCACCCATTCACCTCGGCGTTGTCCACGTCACCGAGTATCGCTATCCCGAGCCCGCCTGGGATTCCTTCAACGAGGTCCGGCTCTCTCCCACGGACGATCACGCCCAGAGCCTGCTCTCCTTCGAGCTCGAGCTGTCGCCGGAGGCGACGGTGCGGAGCCACCTCGACTACTACGGCAACCGCGCGCACCAGTTCCACATCGCGGAGGCGCATCGCCGGCTCGCCATCGAGGCCCGCTCGAGCGTGGTCACCTATCCGCGCCCCGCGCCCGTGGAGGTGGCGGCGGACAGCCTGGCCGAGCTGAAGCCCCGCTTCTTCGAGTTCCTGGCTCCGACCCGGCGCGTGCCGCTGGAGGAGGACTGGGGCGCCGCCATGCGCGCGCCCGCCCTCGCCCCCGATGGCGACCTCGTCGAGTACCTCGCGAGGCTCACGCGCCACCTCCACGATTTCTTCACCTATCGGCCGAATGTCACCGAGATCGACACGCCCATGGCCGAGTTCGTCCGCGCGCGCGCCGGGGTCTGCCAGGACTACACGCATGTCATGCTCGCCCTGTGCCGGAGGATCGGCATTCCCGCGCGCTATGTCAGCGGATATCTCGAGACGGGGGCGGGTCTCACCCTCGGGTCGGATGCCTCGCATGCCTGGATCGAGGCCTACCTGCCGGGCAGCGGCTGGGTCGGCTTCGATCCGACCAACGGCACCCTGGTCGAGCAGACGTACGTCAAGGTCGGACACGGGCGCGACTATGACGACGTGCCGCCGGTCAAGGGGCTCCGCCGGGGCGGCGGAACCGAGAGCCTGCGCGTCGCCGTTCGCGTGGTGCGGGTCGAGGCCCCCGGCACCGCGGCCGCTTCGACCGCCTGAGACCTCCTGATCGCCAGCCGCCTGTCACCGGACGCCGTGCTCGCCCATCATACGGCGCTCGGGATGGGCAGACGTCAAGGTCCCCCGGCCCCAGTACGGCGCCGGTCCGGACCAGTTCCCCTTCTCGCTCGCCTCCCTGTACGTTGCCTGCCCGGGCGACGCTCGGCCGACGACTGTGTGCGCGCTTCCTTTGCCACCCCGTCCGGCATCCCGCTCCCTTCAACGGACCGGCCGCGTGTCGCCATCACGAGCAGGGCGAGCATCAATCCCGCGATCATCATTTCGCTGACCAGATGCTCGCCCCAATCGAACGTGACATAGCCCGTCGACATTCGCACCGCGTGATACGCGTTGAGGAGCAACAGACCGCCGTGAATGACGAGCCCCTTTCTCCCCTCATTCAGCGGGAAGACGGCGAACAGCACGGCCAGCGAGGCATAGTAGTAGGGCGCCAGATCCAACAGGACGTACATCATGACGAAGCCAAGACCGAGGACGCCTCGATGGGTCACGTGTTTCATGCGCGCGAGCACGCCCACCAGCGCTCCGATCGCCACCAGATACCATATCCATTCGTATGACTTGAAGGCGGCCAGGCGACCCATCACGTTCGGATAGTCCTCGAGGTAGGAATGCGCGCTGTTCGTCCCCGACGAGGCTGCGGTCGCGATGAGATTCCGGAGCCCGATGTCGAACACCTCGCCCACCAGATACGCCCCGTGCACCGTGATCTTCTGGGCCCATTCCCACCATGCGCGAGGACCGCGGCCGGACAGGCATCCCACGGCTATTCCCGCCACGAGCCACGTCGCGTAGTGCGCGATGAACCTCCCGTAGTGACCGACCGCGTCGCCTCGCCTGCTGTCCTTCCACAGCCACAGGTATCGCAACCCGATGGCGGAGGTCAGGGCGAGGGGGAACGTCTGCGCCAGCGTCGCCAGCGCCCACCAGAATGCACTCTGACGGTATCGGTCGCTGCGCCACGCCAGGACGGCTCCCGTGAGGGCCGGGAACCACGCGTACTGGAGGAAATTCCCGGTGAGTCGCCCCACGCTGCCGAAGTACAGGAACACGAATATCGCGGCCACCGAGGCGGTCTCGATGTCGACGGCCACGGCAAGAGCGATCAGCGCGATCAGGGTGAACGCGAGATCGACATTGAACATGGCCTTGGCCGCCCTCGCGTGGTCAAGCGGCACATGATTGGCCACCCAGCCCGCCAGCACACTCCAGGAAGGCGGCGGGTTGAATCCCTTGTCCGTCAGGACGGCCGCCCGTTCGCTCTCGGGCAGCATGCTCTGCAGCGCGGTCACGTCCTTGACGAAGGCGCTCCAACGTGGCGGCGAAAAGCGGTCTCGTGGGCAGGGCGCGATGTCGTCGCGCCCGACGATCGCATAGGTCGAGAGGTCTCTGACCTTGGCGCGGGCATCCCAGACGCGCGCGCCGTCGAGATCGGCGGCCAGCACGCACGCATAGAAGCTCGTGTAGTCCAGCTCCGAGAAGTATTTGGCGCCCAGATAGTAGTGAAAGACGCCCCACGCGTCGGTTTTCCCGTACGGCTTCGTGACCGCCTCTCGCAGCGCGCCACCATACGCGAGCGCAAAGCTCGCGAGCGCGAGGAGCACGAAGGCGGTGCGCGCGACGGCCCGGGCTCTTGCGGGTCGCCTGGTAAAGGCCTTCCAGAGAAGCACGCCAATGCAGACGATCGGGATGAGCGCGGCCTCGAGCGGCATGGGCGGCATTCTAGCGCATCGTCTCGATTCGAAATCTGACCGCGGTGGCGGCAAACAAGAGGCTGGAGGATGGTTGGACACTCCGGTTATTATCTCTCTCGGCCTCCATCAGGCGGCTTGCCGCAGAGCGTCCGTTCCCGTAGAAGCATTCGCGATCAACCAAAGGAGAGTCGGCATGCGACACGTGAAGTGGGCGGTGGTAGTGCTCGGCCTGGTCGCGATGGCGTTCGGCCTCGACGCCGTCCAGGGACAGCCGCTCAGTGGAGAGTACAAGATCGGGGTGCTCGAGCCGCTGACCGGCAACCTCGCCGTCCAAGGCAAGCTTCACCTCGAAGGCTACGAGATCATGCGCGACCTCATCAACGAGCGCTTCGGCGGCGTGATGGGCAAGAAGCTGGTCTTCGTGACCGGGGACGCCGTCGATCCCACCGTCGCGGCCTCCGAGGCGACGCGCCTCGCCACGCGGGAAGGCGTGAAGATCATCAGCGGCACGTTCTCCTCCACCCTCTGCGGGGCGGCCAGCGAGGCCGCGTCGCGGCAGAACGTCATCTACTGGGAGAGCTCCTGCGTCGATCCGAGGCTGACCCGGCGCGGGCTCAAGAACGTCTTCCGGACCGAGATCGACGGCACCGGGTTCGGCTGGTACAACGTCGAGTTCATCGCCAAGCACCTGGCCCACCGCCTCGGCAAGAAGACGAGCGAGCTGCGCGTCGCGTACCTCTCGGAGGACTCCTCGTACGGCCAGAGCGTGACCGAGACCGCGCGCCAGCGCGCCAAGCAGGAGTTCGGCATGCAGGAGGTGGCGGCGGAGTACTACACGTTCACCACCAACGACCTGACGCCGGTCATCCTCAAGCTCAAGAACGCCAATCCCGACATCCTGCATCACATCGCGCGCGACCAGGACGCCATCCTCTTCTGGCGGCAGGCGCGCGAGCAGAACTTCCAGGTCAAGGCCGTCGTGCACGCCGGCGCGACCGGCTACGGCGCCCCGGGCTTCGGCAAGGCCTTCGGCAACGACGCCAACGGGCCCTTCGCCCTGCTCGAGCCCGGCCCGGGCCTGATCATCGAGAAGATGCGCCCCGAGGGGCAGCGGATCGAGCGCGCGTTCCGCGAGGCCGTGAAGGCCAAGACCGGCGCGGACATCACGGGTGGGCATCAGCTCGCGGGCGGCGGACTCTGGGTCCTGAAGCTCGCGCTCGACGCGGCCAAGACCGACGACCTCGACAAGTTCCGCGCCGCCGTCCTGGCCATGGATATCCCTGTCGGCTCCGCGGTCAACGGCTGGGGCGTGAAGTTCGACGAGACCGGCCAGAACTCCAACGCCCGCGTGCAGCACTACATGCTGCAGTGGCAGAATGGCTCGCTCGTCACCGTGTGGCCGGAGGAGTTCACGACCAATCGCGCCAAGTGGATACCGCTCGGCGCGTGGGACCAGCGGAAGTAGCCGCCCGTTCCGCCTCGCCGATCCTGTCGACGCCCCGGGGCCTCCCCGGGGCGTCGCGCGTCGGGTGAGTGGCGGGACGCCCGACCATGCACGTAGTCCCCCAGCTCCTCGTCTCCACCATCCTCCTGGGCGGGATCTACGCGCTCATCGCCGTGGGGCTCACCCTCATCTTCGGCGTGATGCGCGTCGTCAACTTCGCCCACGGCGAGTTCCTCATGCTGGGCATGTATCTCGCCTTCTGGGCGTTCGCGCTGCTCCATCTCGACCCCTACGTGACGCTCGTGCTGTCGCTCCCGCTCATCTTCGGCTTTGGATGGCTGAGCTACCGCATGGTGGTGCGGCCGGTCATCCAGGCGTCGCACAACGTCCAGATCTTCACGACCGTCGGGCTGTCGATCGCGCTGCAGAACGTGGCCCTGGTCCTGTGGAGCGCCGACTCGCAGTTCGTGCGCACCGGCTACTACACGGTCGTCGTGCACCTGGGGAACGCGGTGCTCAACCTCGCCCAGCTCGTCGCGTTCGCCGTCGCCGTGCTCTGCACGGCCGCGCTCTTCGCCTTCATGCGCTGGTCGTACACGGGCAAGGTCATGCGGGCGACCGCCCAGGACAGGGCCGTCGCCTCGCTCATGGGGATCGACACGGGCCGCGTCTTCGCCCTCACCTGGGCGGTCGGGGTCACCTGCGTGGGAGTGGCCGGCGTGCTCCTCGCGCCGATCTACCCCGTCTATCCGACGGTCGGGCTCCAGTTCGTGCTCATCGCCTACGTCGCCGTCGTCCTGGGCGGGCTCGGCGACATGGCGGGCGCGCTGATCGCCAGCCTGATCGTCGCCGCCGTCGAGGTCGTCGGCTCGTACGTGATCGGGACGGCGTGGAAGGAAGTGCTGTACCTGCTCCTGTTCATCGGGATCCTCGTGATCCGCCCCGCGGGGCTCTTCGGCCAGCGCGGCGCCGAGGTGATCGGCACGTGAAGGGCACGTGGCCGGCCGTCGTCTTCTTCTCGATCGCCGCGCTCGGCCCCGTCGTGGTGCGCGACCCGTTCCTCCTCGACGGCCTGATCCTCATCCTGCTGTGGGGCGCGACGGCCGCGGCCTGGAACGTGGCGGGCGGCTACGCCGGCCAGGTATCGCTCGGCCACGCGGCGTTCTTCGGGCTGGGCGCGTACTCCGCGGCGCTGCTCGGGACGCGGTGGGGGCTGTCGCCGTGGATCGGGCTGCTCGTCGGCGCCGCCCTGGCGACGGCCTTCGGGATCCTCATCGGCTTCCTCAGCAACCGGCTGCGCGGCCCCTACTTCGTGCTCGCCACGATCGCGTTCTCGCAGGTGCTGCTGATCGTGGCCAGCCGCTGGCGCGGCTTCACCTCCGGCTCCGAGGGCATCCCCGTCCCCTTCCGGCCAGGATTCTGGACGCTCGGCATCACGGACAAGCGCGTCTGGGTTGCCATCGTCCTCGCCCTCGCGATCTTCCTGTACCTGGTCGAGCTCTACCTCGAGCGCTCGCGCCGCGGCTACCAGCTCGCGGCCGTGCGCGAGGACGAGGACGCGGCCCTGTCCCTCGGGGTGCCGGCGCTCCGGCTGAAGGTGGCGGCCATCGCGGCCAGCGCCGCGCTCACCGCGGTGGCCGGCGCCCTCTGGGCGCAGTACGTGGGCTTCGTGGACCCGTTCTACGTATTCTCGGTCGACCTGTCCGTCCGCTTTGCCCTGGCCGCGATCTTGGGCGGCATCGGCACCGCGCTCGGACCCTTCATCGGCGCTGCGCTCATCCTGACCCTGGAGACCTACCTGCGCGCGCGCTTCGGGGGGATCGGCGCCAGTCTCGTCGGGATCTACCTGATCATCTACGGCACCGCGCTCGTCGTGATGATGCGATTCGCTCCCCAGGGGCTCGTGCCCTGGTTGGGCGAGCGGTTCAGGCGGCGGCCGGTGGCAGGATCGACGTCGTGAGTCTCCTCTCCGTCTCGGGCATCACCAAGCGGTTCGGCGGCATCACCGCGAACCGCGACATCTCCTTCGAGGTGGAGGCGGGCGAGCTGATCGGCATCATCGGCCCGAACGGGTCCGGCAAGTCGACGCTCTTCGAGGTCATCAGCGGCTTCTATCACCCCGATGCGGGCGTGGTGCGACTCGACGGAAGCGCCCTCACGGGCCTCTCCCCCGACCACGTGTGCCGCCGGGGTATCGCGCGCACGTTCCAGAAGCTGCGGCCGTTCGCGGGACTCACCGTCGTCGACAACGTGATGGTGGGCGCGCTCACCCGGACGCGCGACGTGCGTCACGCGCGGGCGCGCGCCCGCGAGCTGCTCGACCGGGTCGGGCTCGTCGAGAAGGCGGACGCGTACGCGCGCACGCTCTCCACCGGCCAGCGCAAGCGCCTCGAGCTGGCGCGCGCGCTCGCCACCGAGCCGCGCGTGCTCCTCCTCGACGAGGTGACGGGAGGCGTCGACCAGCGCAGCATTCCCGGGCTCGTGCAGCTCGTCCGGGATCTGCACCGCGGAGGCCTCACGCTCCTCGTGGTCGAGCACAACATGCGGGTCATCACCGCGGTGGCCCAGCGCATCGTGGCCCTCTACCTGGGCGAGAAGATCGCCGACGGCGCCCCGGACGTCGTGACGCGGGACCGGCGGGTGGTCGAGGCCTACCTCGGCCAGGCGTACGTCCAGTGAAGGGGCCGACCCCCCTGCTGACGGTGGAAGGCCTCGACGTCGCCTACGGCGACTTCCAGGTGCTGTGGCAGGCGGCCATGCACGTGGGCGACGGCGAGATCGTGACTGTGCTCGGGCCGAACGGCGCGGGCAAGTCCACGCTGATGAACACCATCTCCGGGCTGATCACTCCCCGCGCCGGCCGCATCACCTTCGGGGGCACCCGCATCGACGGCCTGCCCGCCCACCGGACCGCGGGCGAGGGCCTGGCGCACGTGCTGGAGCGCCGGCGCCTGTTTCCCTTTCTCACCGTGCTCGACAACGTGGTGCTGGGCGCCCACAACCCCGCCGCCCGCCCGCACCTCAAGGAGACGCTGACGCGGGTCCAGCGCCTGTTCCCCGTCATCGCCAACCGGCAGGGGCAGCTCGCGCATACGCTGTCGGGCGGCGAGCAGCAGATGGTCGCCATCGCGCGCGGGCTCATGGCCCGGCCCCGCCTGCTGATGATCGACGAGCCCTTCCTGGGCCTGGCTCCCCTGGTGGTGCAGGAGATCGGGGGCCTCATGCGGCGCATCCGGGACGAGCAGGGCATCACCATCGTCTTCATCGAGCAGAACGTGGAGCTGGCGCTGCGGCTCGCCGACCGCGGCTACATCCTGGAATCCGGCCGGACCATCCTGAGCGGACCATCGGCGGAGCTCCTCCAGTCCGCGGAGGTCAGGCGCATCTTTCTGGGCGACGTCGCGCTCTGAGGGCGCACGAGAATTTCTGCGACTGGTTTACTCGCGGCTCCGCTTTGACCTTTCCCACGCCCTCTGGCAGGATCGGCGCGAGATGGGCGGGGTCGGGCAGCGGACCCGGGAGTTCTTCAGCAAGCACCTGCGGGGATAGGCACGGTTCGGCGCCGAATGGCGCCGAGGTGATGAGCCGAGAAGGAGAGCGCGCATGCCAGCCAGGACGGGAGCCGCCTACATCGCCGGGCTGCGAGAACACCCGCCCGAGGTCCACGTGCAGGGCGAGCGGGTCAAGGACGTGACGAGCCACCCCGGTCTCCGCCACGGCGTGCGGACCCTCGCCACCCTCTACGACATGCAGCACGACCCGGCGCTCCGGGACGAGATGACCTATGTGTCGCCGACCACCGGCGATCCTGTTGGGCTGTCGTTCATCACCCCGCGGAGTCACCGCGACCTGGAGCGGCGCCACACCATGATGCGGCACTGGGCGCGGGCGACCTGCGGGATGATGGGGCGCACACCGGATTTTCTCAATGCCAGCGTCATGGCGATGGCCGCGGCAGGAGACTATTTCGCCCGGAACCGCCCCGCCTTCAAGGAGAACATCCAGCGCTACTACGACTACGTCCGCGAGCACGATTTGGTCCTGACCCACACGCTCGTCAACCTGCAACGCAGCCGCTCCCCGCTGGGCAGTGGCCTCGATGACACGACGGACATCGCCCTGTCGGTGGTGAAGGAGACCGATGCGGGGATCGTGGTCAACGGCGTCCGGGCCCTTGCCACGCTGCCCCTCGCCGACGAGATCGCCGTCTATCCCGCCCGCTCCCACCGGCTCCCCGGCGGCGCCCCCCAACGCACCTCCTTCGCGTTCGCCATTCCCTGCCACACGCCGGGTCTGAAATTCCTGTGCCGAGAGAGCTTCGACCTGGAGCGCTCCCGCTTCGACCATCCCCTGGGCTCTCGCTTCGAGGAGATGGACGCCCTCGCGTTCTTCGACCACGTCCTGGTGCCCTGGGAGCGCGTCTTCCTGCTCGGGGACGCCAAGCTGTGCAATGACATGGCCACCAACACCGGCCAGTATCTGCACTCGGGTCACCAGGTGGTGACCAAGAATGTGGTCAAGTGCGAGTTCGTCCTGGGGCTGGCCTCCCTCATGGTGCACACCCTGGGGTCGCGTGAATTGCCTCAGACCCGCGAGATGCTGGCGGAGCTCATCGAGAACCTGGAGGTGACCAAGGCGTGTCTGCGCGCCGCCGAGGCCGATGCCGCGCCGAACCGGTGGGGCATCATGAGCCCGGCGGAGATGCCTCTGATGGTGGCCCGCCAGCTGTTCATCCGCATGTACCCCAGGATGGTGGAGATCCTGCACCTCCTGGGCTCCAGTAGTCTCATGGCCCTGCCCACGGAGGCGGACCTCACGGGGTCACTGGCGCCCGAGATCGCCCACTACCTCGCGACTGACACCGCATCAGCTGCCGAGCGCGTGCGGCTCTTTCGTCTCGCGTGGGATACTTGCTGCAGCGCGTTTGCCTCCCGGCAAGTGCTGTACGAGCGCTTCTTCCAGGGGGACCGCTCCCGCAATGTGGTTCTCCTGACGACCCTGTACGACACGGAGCCCATGACCGCCTGGGTGCGGGAGTTTCTCGAGGCCGATGAGCGGACGTAGAGCGCCGATGGGTTGCACTGAAAAGAGGACGAGGTGGCCTCGCGCGAGTCTCCGCGAGGTCCGGGCTGCCTGCCCGTAGCGCTCCATCGGCTTGCCGAGGTCATCGACCCGCCGAGCGACGGCTCGAGGCAACGCGCGTGAAGATGACGGCGATGGTCGTCATGACGCCGAGGGCGCCGCCGGCGGCGAGGAGCGGGGCGATAGCGGATGGCATCGGCGTCGCGAGAGCGCTCGCCAGCGCCACCGCGAGGGCAGCCGCCAAGAGCGTGGCGGCGCCGAAGCCGCTCCAGCGGCCGAGATGCGAGCCGATGACCGCGCCCTCGACAGCCGCCCGCCGGACGCGGCGGGCAAGGTCCACCGACTCGAGCATGAACAGAAGGGCGAGGCCGAATCCCGCGGCGCCGGCCACGTTCATGGGCCCGGCCGCCACCCAGAGCGACGCCGCGTAGTCGGCCAGGAAGACACAGGCCGCGGCCGTGACCGGCCACCGCCACAACGCGGCGACTCCCACCGTTGCCAGGAGCAGTCCCACCAGCGCGATCACGGCCACGGCCGGCACCGGCATGATCAGGACCGGCGCGGCCGACAGGACGACGGCGAAGGCAGCGGCCAGGAGGCGGATCATCCCGCGGCCACGAGGCGGGGGCGCGGGCGTCGGGCCCCCGCCAGCGCCAGCTCGAGCGGCTCCGGTGGAGACCACTCGAGGACGGCAACACCTTGCCGGTGGAGCTCGGCGAGTCGCGCGCGGCGGTCGAGCGTCCAGAGCCGGCAGGCGAGGTCGATGGTCGGTGACGGCGCGAGCGCCCTGCGCGTCACCTCGACGGGGGAGACGACGAGCACGACGAGATCGAAGCCTCGGGCCGCGAGGTCGAGGGTGGCCCGGGTGAAGCGCGGGTCGAGCAGCGGCGTGATCGCGATGACGACGGCCTGCGGTGGCAGCACCCGCGGCGGCACGACGGCGAGATCCTTCGCGACGTAGGTGAAGACGACGTCGGCCCACGCCAGGGCATCGGCGAGTCGCTCGTACTGCGCCCGCCCGGACCCCGGCTTGACCCAGTGGATCAGCCCGCCGTAGTTGATGAGGCCGACGCGATCCTTTCGCGCCAGATACGCGGTCGCCAGCGAGGCCCCGGCCCGAACGCTCCAGTCGAGCGTGGTGTCGGGCGCCCGGCCCCCCTCGGCCAGCGTGTCGAGCATGAGGACGACGTCGGCATTCCGCTCACGCTGATGCTGGGTGACGTAGAGCTTCCCCAGCCGCAGCGAGGCGCGCCAGTTCACCTGCTTGATCCGGTCGCCGGGAGCGAACTGGCGGATGTCGCCGGGCTCGATGCCTTCGCCGAGGGCGGCCGAGACGTAGTCGCCGACCGATGCCCGCGCGTGGGCGGGACGGGGAAGACTCCGGAGCAACGCGATGCGCGGATACACGCGCACGGGCTTTGGATCGACATGGCGCTGCTCCCAGGCGCGAATGCCGAAGCGATCCCGCACCCGCACGGCGATCGTTCCCATGTCGTGCGCGCCGCGGCCCTCGAAGCGGACCTCGTAGCTCCAGCGTCCCGTCTGGCCGGCGCGGAGGGCCATCGCCGCGCGATGACGCCCGGACACGACGACGCTGCCGGCGGGAAGCGGGCCGAGGAGCTCGAGGAGCGCGATGGACGCGCGCGCCTGGACCGTGACCGTCACCGTGACGCTTTCGCCCTCCAGGACGCGCGCGCGCGAGACCTCGTGGGCGATCCGATGATCGAGGGCGGGGGCGCGGAGAGCGAGCGGGACGAGCGCGAGGAGCAGGGGGAGCGCGGCCACGAACAGCTCCGGGCGCGCGGAGAGCACGGCAAGTGAGAGCGCGCAGCCGGCCACCGCGAGGACGGAGAAGCCGAGCGGTGTCACCCGGCCCGTCATCGGACGTCCGGGCCGGGCGCGGGCACCTGCGTCAGCAGGCCCTGCACCACCTGCGCCGCCGAGACTCGCGCGGCCCACAGCTCGGGCTTGAGCACGAGCCGGTGCGCGAGCGCAGGCACGGCCATGGCTTTCACGTCGTCCGGGAGCACGAAGTCGCGGCGCTGGAGGGCCGCGAGGGCCCGGGCGAGCTTGAGGAGCGCGAGCGTCCCCCGCGGCGAGGCGCCGAGCGCCACGCGATGGTCGGTGCGGGTAGCCTGCACGAGGTCGACGATGTAACGCTCGGTCACCCCCGCCACGTGGACATCCTCCAGGCTCTCCTGCATGGCGAGCAGGTCCGCGCGCGAGAGCACGGGGGCGACGGTCACGGGATCTTCCCGGCGGCGCCGGCGCCGGGCGAGGATCTCCACCTCCTCCTCGGGATCCGGGTAGCCCACGGCCAGGCGCATCAGGAAGCGGTCGAGCTGGGCTTCGGGCAGTGCATACGTGCCTTCCAGCTCGATCGGGTTCTGGGTGGCGATCACGAGGAATGGCGGCTCGAGGGGGAAGCGCTCGCCTTCGACGGTGACCTGCGACTCCTGCATCGCCTCCAGCAGCGCGCTCTGCGTCTTGGGCGTGGCCCGGTTGATCTCGTCGGCGAGGAGCAGGTTGGTGAAGATCGGACCTCGGCGGAACTCGAACCGCGCCTCGCGCTGGTCGTAGAGGAAGCTGCCCGTGATGTCGCTGGGCAGGAGGTCCGGGGTGAACTGGATGCGCTTGAAGCCGAGATCGAGCGTCTGGGCCACGAGCCGGGCGATGAGCGTCTTGGCGAGGCCGGGGTAGTCCTCGATGAGAATGTGGCCGTTGGCGAGGATACCGGCCAGGACTTGCTGGAGCACGTTCGTCTTGCCGACGATCACCTGGCCGAGCGCGGCGAGGACTTCCTGGCAGCGGTCGGCCACGGCGTCGAGCTTCACGCGCCCCTCTCGATCTCGGTGACGAGGCGGGCGAGCGCGCTCATCGAGGGTCCGCGCCGGCGGAGGCCGGGCCCCTCGGGGGGCCGCGAGAGATCCGTGCCCGCGAGCCCGGAGAGCCGCGGCCAGAGGATCCTGTCGAAGTACCGCCGGCTCCGCATGCCGTGGGTCACGTCGTCGCGAAGCGCGAGGAAGCGCGCATCCAGCGCGGGGGCCGCGGCGGGCGGGGGCGGCGCGTCGAGAGGAGAGGGGGGTGCGGCCTCCATGGCACTCCGCGCCAGGCGCAGCAAGCGGACGCACCCCGCGATCACGATCGCCGCGCACGCCAGATGGACGGCGACGGGCTGCCACGGCGGCGAGAGCGCGAGGTAGGCAGGTGTCACCGCGAGGACGACGACGGCGGCGAGGATCGCGCGGCCGGCGCGGCGGCGCGGCGACCGCTCAGCTTGCGCCGGCATCGCCGTCGGTCACCCTCATCGCCGACCTGATCTCGTCCAGGGCCTCCAGGGCCTGGTCCCGCTCGGTCGGCCCGAGGGGGTGATGGCTGAACGTGGCCAGCTCGAACAGCCCCGTGAGCGTTGGCACCGCCGTGCGCGGGACGGGCAGGCGGCGGAGCGCCTCCCGCATGAACTCCATCGGCGTCGACCACGGCTTGCGCTCCACTCCCGAGCCGGCGGCCGCGCGCTCGAACCTGGCGTAGCAGCGGACGATGGCGCGGCGTGCGTCCGGGTCGGAGCGCAGATCCTCCGCGCTGTCGTCCACAGCGGTGCCGAGGGGTGACGGCATGGTCTCGCCTTCGCCGTCCGCGCGCCGCCGGGCCAGGCGAGCGCCGAGCGCGACCCACAGGGCCAGGCCGAGCGCCGCGAGACCCGCCCCGAGCGCGAGAATGCCGAAGCTCCAGGTGACGAACGGCGGAGCGCTCTCGGCGGCCGGACCGGGGGGCACGGAGCCGCCCGCCGCCCCCGCGCCCGACGCGAGCGCCATGATGCGGTCCAGGGAGATCCCGCTTCGCGACAGCACATAGGCGAGCGCCACGAAGTACAGGAAAGCGAGGAACTGTCTGACCGCGCGCACCCACGCCGGAACGCGGAGTGGCTCGAGGGCCTCCTCGGGCTCGGCGTCTTCCGCGTGGCGTCTGGACCATGCGAGCCGCAGCATATGCACGACGAAGACGACGGTGGCGAGCGCGAAGAGAGCGACGATGGTCGCCGTCACCTCTCCCGGGAGGCGGATGACGCCGGTCGCGTGCTCGAGGCCGGCGACCGGACCGGCCATCCGGATGACCGCCGCGAGGCCGATCACGAAGCACCCGGCGAGGGAGACGCAGATGAGGAGAGGCGCCACGAACGACACCATGACGCCTCACGGAGGGAAGCGCAAGAGGCCGGGATGCCCCGGGGCCGGTGACGCTGGCCGGCTCATGCCCTTGCCCCTGGAGACTCACCATGCCATCATCGCGACCCGGTCACCGACGCCCAGAGAGGAAGAGCGCATGCGATTGAGCCTCGCCTACGAGATGCAGCGGCCCACGGTCGACGACCACGCGGTGATCGAGGAGACGATCCAGCAGTGCGTGCTCGCCGACCAGGTGGGCTTCGACACCCTCTGGTTCGTCGAGCACCACTTCCTGACCAGCTTCTCGATGTCGCCTTGCCCGGAGGTGCTCTTCGGCGCATTGAGCCGTCTGACCAAGCGCATCCGGCTGGGGTTCGGCGTCGTGATCCTGCCGTATCACCACCCGGTGCGCGTGGCCGAGCGCGTGGCCATGGTTGATCACATGTCCGGCGGGCGCGTGGAGTTCGGCACGGGCCGGTCGGCGCCGTACGAACAGACGGGTATGGGCCTCGATCCGCGCAACACGCGCGCGATGTGGGAAGAGTCGCTGCGCATGATCCCGAAGATCTGGGAGGACGGCCTGTTCTCGTGGGAAGGCCAGTTCTGGAACGTGCCGCCCCGTGAGGTGCGGCCCAAGCCCTACCAGAAGCCGCACCCCGCGATCTGGGTCGCCGCGCTGCAGCCCGCGACCTATCAGCTGGCCGCCGAGCTGGGCATCGGCGTGATGGCGCTCAGCGTCGCCTCGCCCTCGTTCCTGGCGCCGCACATCAAGGCGTACAAGGAGCGCGTCCGTCAGGCCAAGCCCGTGGGCAAGTTCATCAACGACCAGTGGCTCAGCGCCACCATGGCCGTGTGCGGGTCGGACGGCAAGGCCGCGCGCGAGATAGCCGCCAAGTCGCTGCGCACGTTCTTCGGACCTGACCGGCCGTACCTGAAGGACCAGACGCATCTCTACGAGCAGCTCGTGGAGTCGTGGGGCGGCGTCCCCGATCACCTCCGGGCCAACTTCGCGCGCTACATCAAGGGTGAAGGTGCGGAGGGCGCGCCCCCGGTCGATCTCTCGGGCGGCTCGGGCCAGATCGCGGCGGCGCTGTGGAATCAGATCGACGCTGACACGCTGACGGACCGGGGCGTCCTCGTGGCCGGCGATCCCGAGAGCTGCCTGCGCAGCATCGCCATCCACGAGGCAGCCGGCGTGGACGAGCTGCAGTTCCTGATGGCGACGGAGTCCGTGCCGCACGAGACGGTGATGGACTCCATCGAGATGTTCGGCAAGCACGTCATCCCGAAGCTGAAGAAGACGCCGGCCCGACGCTGATCCGGTGATCACTCGACGAGCGTTCCTCGGCGCTGTGTCTGTCGGTCTTCTCGCCAGACCACGCGCCGCCGAAGCGCAGCAAACTCGCGTCTATCGCGTCGGAGTCGTCCTGCAGGGCGGTCCGTATGTGGGAGCCGTCGACGGGCTCCGGAAGGGTCTCGGGGAGCTGGGCCTCGAGGAGGGGAAGCAATTCATCCTTCACATCCGCGAAGGCAAGGGCGATCTGAAGGCGGTGGAGCAGGCGGCGGGGGATCTCGAACGTGAGAAAGTCGACCTGATCTACGCAGTCAGCAGCTCGGTGACGCTTGCGGCCAAGCAGGCGACGAAGACGGTTCCCATCGTGTTCTACGCCGGGACTGATCCAGTCGCGCTTGGCCTCGTCGAGAGCTTCCGGAAGCCTGGCGGGAGACTCACGGGCGTCTACGGGCGGCTTCCGGATCTCACGCCCAAGCGCCTCGAGCTTCTGAAGGAGATGGTTCCGAGGCTCCGCCGGGTCGTGATGTTTTACGATCGGAACAATCGCGTCGCGCAGCGGGACATGAAGCTCGCGCAGGATGCGGCCCGCCAGCTGAAGGTCGAGCTCGTCGAGCATCGAGTCGGGTCAGTCGAGGAGCTGCGGGCAGGACTGCGCGCGCTTCGGGCGGGGGATACGGATGCCTTTCTCTCCGGGGCGGACGCGATGGTGGTTGGCGAGACGGCGCTCGTCATCGATACCGCGAGGGCGAAGAAGCTGCCGACGATGTTCACGGAGCTAGACAGTGTTGTGAAGGGGGGGCTTGCCAGCTACGGCGTGAGCTACTCGACCATGGGCGGGCTCTGTGCCAGGTACGTCCAGCGCATTCTCCTGGGCGCGAGCCCCGGAGATCTGCCGGTTGAGCAGGTCGACAAGCTCTACTTCGTCGTCAATCTCAAGACCGCCAAGACGCTCGGGCTTACGATCCCGCAATCGCTCCTGCAGCGTGCAGACGAGGTGATCCAGTAGGAGTAATCCCACGCTCATGCTTCACGACGGGAGGAATCCTGTCCGCCCACGGCGCCGCCGCCTCGAAGGCCGCCGCCGCCCGCAGCACCATCGCTTCCTGACGCCGGCGGCCCACGATCTGGAGTCCCACCGGGAGCCCGCTCGCCGTGAAGCCGCAGGGCACGGAGATGGCGGGGAGTCCCGTCACCGTGATGCCATAGGTGAGAAAGAACCACTGCGTGTAGTTGTCGAGCGGCTTGCCGTTGATCTGCGTCGGATAGGGGACTTCGACGGGAAAGGGAGGCACGGCGACGGTGGGCAGGATCAGGAGGTCCCGCGTCTCCATGAAGGCCCGCACGCGCTGCCAGAGCGCGGTGCGCAGTGCCTCGGCCCGCCCGATCTCCTCCGGGGAGAGCTTGAGACCCTGCTCGATGTTCCACACCAGCCCTTTCTGCATCTGCTCCTTCCACTGGGAGAGCTTGTCGGCGTAGTTGGCGACCATGGACAGCCCGCGCGTGCCCAGCACGATGTCGTTGACCTCGCTGAAGTCGCAGCAGGCGGATTCGACCTTGGCGCCGAGAGAGCGGAACACGCGCGTCGCCGTCTCGGCCACCCGCGCGACTTCGGCATCCACGGGGATGAGGCCGTTCAGATCCGGTGTCCACGCCACGCGCCAGCCCTTGATCGAAGGCGATCGCACGGCGCGGGTGAAGGCGGAAGTGTCCACGTCGTAGGAGAGAGGCGCGCGGTCGTCGGGACCCGCCACCACGGAGAGCATGAGCGCGGTGTCCCCGACCGTCCGCGCCATGGGTCCCGTCACCCCGATGGAGTCCCAGCCGAGGAGCTTCGGATAGTACGGCACCAGTCCCGGCGTCGTCCTGAAGCCGACCACGCCGCAGAAGGCCGCCGGGGTTCGCAGCGAGCCGCCCGTGTCCGAGCCCTGGGCGATCGGTCCCATGCCCGTGGCCAGCGCCACCGCGGCGCCCCCGCTCGAGCCTCCGCAGGTGAGCGCGAGGTTCCACGGATTCCGCGTGGGGCCGAAGACCGCGTTGAAGGTGTTGGCGCCCGCGCCGAACTCCGGCGTGTTGGTCTTGCCGATCATGATCGCCCCCGCCGACCTGAGGCGCTCGACGATGAGCGAATCCTGCGTGGGCACGTGGTGCTCGAAGATCTTGGAGCCCCAGGTCGTGCGCACGCCCTTGGTCTGCGTCAGGTCCTTGATGGTCACGGGCACGCCATGGAGCGGCCCGAGCGCCCGACCCCTCTTCTTGAGGGCGGCCGTGGCGGCCTTGGCCTCCTTGAGGGCGGACTCCCGCGCGAGCGTCACGATGGCGTTGACCTGGGGATTCACGGCATCCACGCGCGCGAGGACGGCCTGCACCACCTCGAGGGGCGAGGCCTTCCCCGCGCGGTAGAGGCGCTGAAGCTGGGTGGCGGGCGTAAAGCAGAGATCGCGGTCGGGCACTGATGACTCCTCGTGGGTGAGGGCTAGAGGACCTTGCGGGGATCGAGGGCGTCGCGGAGGCCGTCGCCCAGATAGTTGATGCTGAGCACGGTGAGGAAGATCGCCGTCCCCGGGAAGATCGCCCAGTGGGGGGCGAAGTCGAGATTGTCCTTGGCGTCGAACAGGATACGCCCCCAGGTCGGAATGTCGGGGGGAAAGCCCAGGCCCAGGAACGACAGGGTGGACTCCGCCAGGATGGCCGCCGCCACGTCGAGCGAGCCCGCCACGATGACGGGGCCGAGGGCGTTGGGCAGGATGTGGCGGATGACCTGGCGGAGGGGCGGGGCGCCCAGGCTCCGGGCCGCCTCCACGAACTCCTTCTCGCGCAGGGAAAGGAACTGCGCGCGCACGAGGCGCGCCACGGGCATCCAGCGCAATCCTCCGATGACGACCACGATCATGACGAACACGCCCGCCTCGGGTCCGAGGACCTTCTTCAGGGTGTCGCGGAAGAGATAGATGATGAGGAGGAGGAGCGGGAGCTGGGGGAGGGCGAGGAAGAGATCCGTGACGCGCATGAGCGTGTGGTCCACCGCACCGCCCGCCTGGCCCGAGAGGGCCCCCACCGCGGTGCCGACGGTGATGGCGATCAGCATGGCCGCCACGCCCACGGCGAGCGAGATCCGCCCGCCGTAGAGCATTCGCGCCAGCACGTCCTGCCCGAGGTCGTCCGTGCCCATCGGGTGCGTCCACGAGGGCGTCTTGAGCTTGGCCTTGAAGTCGATCTCGTTGATGGGCACCCGATAGACGAAGGGTCCGAAGAGCACCGCGAGCACCATGATCCCGAGCATGGCGGCCCCGAAGGTCGCCAGGCGGTGCCGGCGGAAGCGCCGCCAGGCCTCCGCCGTGAGAGATTCGGCGGGCCGCCGCGCGACCACCCCCGCGCCCGCGAGCACTGCTTCCGAGGCTGTCCCGTTCGCCATGGAGCCGCTACCGGAAGGAGATCCGCGGATCGAGCCAGCCGTAGACCAGGTCCGCGATGAGGTTGAAGAGCACGACGAGGGCCGAGAAGACGAAGGTGATGGCCATGATCACCGGGGTGTCATTGGAGAGGATGGCGCTGATGAGGAGAGAGCCGATGCCGGGCACGCGGAAAATCTGCTCGGTGATGACGGCGCCGGTGAACACGCCGGGGATCTGGAGGGCGACCAGGGTGACCACGGGGATGAGGGCGTTGCGCACCACGTGCTTGACGATGGTCACGCGCTCGGAGAGCCCCTTGGAGCGCGCGGTGTTGACGTAGTCGAGCCGGATCACCTCGAGCACGGCCGAGCGCACGAAGCGCGTCATGGCCGCGCCCTGGAAGAGACCGAGGACGGCGATGGGCATGATCGCCTGCCGCGCCATCTCCCAGGCCCAGCGCCAGCCCGTGGCGCTGATGTCCGCGCGATAGATGAAGGGCAGCCAGTCGAGGTAGATGCTGAAGAAGAGGATGAAGAGCAGGCCCGTGAAGAACGTGGGCAGGGAGAAGCCGATGAAGGCGAAGGTGGTGGCGATCTGATCGAAGAACGAATAGGGGCGCACGGCCGAGTAGATGCCGATGGGCAGGGCGACCAGGAGCCCCAGGAGCTGGGCGGTGCCGAGCACGAAGAGCGTGGTGGGCAGGCGCTGCCAGATGAGGGAGGAGACATTGATCCGGCTCACGAAGGAGAAGCCCCAGTCGCCCTTGAGCATGGACGTCACCCAGCGGACGTAGCGCACGGCGATGGGGTCGTCGAGGCCGAACTGGGTGCGGAGGTTCGCGCGGACCTCGGGCGGAACGTTGGGATTGGTGGCGAGCTCCTCGAACGGATCTCCGGGAGCCAAGGCCAGGATCGTGAAGAGAACCAGGCTGATACCGAGCAGGGTCGGGACCGAGATGAGGAGCCGGCGGAGGAGGTACTTGGACATCGGCGGGGCGGGCGGCGGTTGGAGACCGGGCCGAGAGGCCCGGTCTCCGGCGCGTGACTAGGCCTCGCGGTACCAGTGGGGCAGGTTCCAGAAGTCGGAGTCCCAGCCGCTCTGCTCCAGCCGGAGCTTGCTGGAGATCGCGCGGACGCGGGGGCGCCACACGACGGGAATGACCACCCCGTTCTGGATCACCATCTCGTTCATCTTCACGTAGAGGGCGGCCCGCTTGGCCACGTCCAGCTCGCCCTCGCTCGCCCGGTACAGTCTGTCGTACTCCTCGTTCTTCCAGCGGGTGATGTTGCGCCCCTGCCACTTGTTCTCCTTCGACGCCGCCTCCCACGAGGTGAACTGGATCATGAACTGCTCGGGATCCGGCTGCGTCATGGTCGTGGTGTACATCTGGATGTCGGTGGAGAAGTGCGGGTAGGTGTCGAGGTTGGCGGCATCGGAGGAGAAGTACACGGAGGCGACCACGGACTTGATCTCCATCTCGATCCCCGCCTTGGCCGCCGCCTGCTTGACGATGGCCTGTGTCTTTTGCCGCGAGGCGTTGGTGGACGTCTGGTACACCATCTTGAGCTTGAGGCCGCCCTTCTCCCGGATGCCGTCGCTTCCGCGCTTCCAGCCCGCGGCGTCGAGGATCTGGTTGGCCTTGTCGACGTTGAACTCCCGCTTCGTGGTCTTGGAGCGAAAGCGCTCGGGCGCGTTCAGGAAGTTCGCGGTCGAGATGCCGGTCCGGCCGTAGATCTGCTCCTGGACGGAGCTGCGGTCCACGAGCAATCCCAGGGCCTGGCGCACCGCGGGGTCGGACAGGAAGGGGTGCTTGCTCTTGGGGCTGGAGCGCTCACCCTCCACCTCTTTCCACGGGTCGGTGAAATTGCACTGGATGTGCTCGATGTCGCCGCCGGCCACGATGTCGACCTTGCCCCGCCCGCCCTGCTCCAGACGCTTGAGGATCTCGTCCTCCACCTGCAGGTTCCAGGCGTAGTCGTACTCGCCCGTCTGCAGCACGGCGCGCGCCGCGGAGACGGCGTCGCCGCCGCCCTTCATCTCGATGACGTCGAAGTAGGGCCGGTTGGGCAAATGGTAGGTGGGGTTCAGCTCGCCCTTGACGATGTCCCCCGGCTTGAAGTCCACATAGCGGTAGGGGCCCGTGCCCACCGGCTTGAGATTGGCCGGCGCTTCCCGCGACTTCCCGCCCTTGAAGGGCTCGAAGACGTGCTTGGGGATGATCATGCCGCGAACGCCCACGAAGGCGTCGGCCCAGTACGGCGTCGGCTTGGGAAAGGTCACGCGCACGGTGTGGCTGTCGACCTTCTCGGCCTTGATGTCCTTGTACGTGGCGATCCAGGCGGCGGCGGTGGCGGGATCGGCCGCGTATTCCCAGTTGAACACGACGTCGTCGGCTGTGAACGGCTTGCCGTCGTGCCACTGCACGCCCTTCTTGAGCTTCCAGGTGACGGTCTTGCCGTCCTTCGAGAGCCCGCCGTTCTGCAGGCTCGGCACCTCGGTAGCGAGGATGGGAGCGAGATTGCCGTCCGGATCCCATGAGGCCAGGGGCTCGTAGAAGATGCGGGAGCCGTCCTGGTCCTTGGTGCCCACGGCGAAGTAGGGGTTGAGCAGGGTCGCGCCTTGCCACCACAGCGTCTTGAGGGCGCCGCCGCCGCCCCGCTTGGTCGGCTTGTACACGAGCTTCGACTCAGCCGCCTGCGCCACCCCGCCCGATGTCAGCATCTGCGCTGCGAACGGGGCGGTGAGCCCCACCGCGGCCATCATCTGGACGAAGGAGCGCCGGCTCAGTCGGCCGTCCTTGACGTGGGTGATCAGCTCCCGCAGTTCACGCTCATCCATTGATTGCCTCCGTGGGGAAAGCCTCCGTGAAATCCGCGGCGAGGGCCCCGCGGCGTGATGCAGCACTTGGATGGGTCAACAGTGACCGGATGGTGTCGCCTTTATAGTATTCCGTCACGTCGCTGTCAAGATTCTAGGCCTGGCGGTGCCAGTGTGAGAGGCGCCACAACTGGGAGTCCCAGCCGGACAGCTCCATGCCCTGGAGCTTGAGGGCGGCCGCCGAGACGCCATTGCGCCAGAGGACGGGGATCACGATCACATTCTGGATCACCAAGTCGTTCATCCGGATGAACAGGGCGGCCCGCTTGACAGGGTCGAGCTCGGTGTCGGCCGCGCGATAGAGGCGGTCGTACTCCTCGTTGCGCCAGCGGGTGACGTTGCGGCCCTGCCACTTGTTCTCTTTCGTTGCCGCCTCCCACGAGACGTACAGGTTCATGAGGGTCCGGGCATCGGTTCCCTGCAGGCCGATGTTGTACATCTGGAGATCCGCGTAGAAGTGCGGATAGGTGTCGGGATTGGCGGCATCGGAGGAGAAGAACACGGACGCCACCACGGACTTCAGCTCGATCTCGATGCCGACCTTGGCCGCGGCCTGCTTGACGATGGCCTGGGTCTTCTGTCGCGGAGCGTTGACCGACGTCTGATAGAGCATGCGAAGCTTGCGACCGCCCTTCTCGCGGATGCCGTCGGCGCCGCGTGCCCAGCCGGCGGTCTCGAGGAGCGCGTTGGCCCGGTCGACGTTGAACTCCCAGCGCGTGTTCTTCGAGTAGACGCGCGGGGGCGCATTGAGAAAGTTCGCCGTCGTCCGGCCCTGCCGCCCATAGATCTGCTCCTGCACGGCGGCGCGGTCCACCAGGAGGTTGAGGGCGCGCCGAACGGTGAGATCGGAGAGAAACGGATGGCTGGTCTTGAGGCTCGACCGCTCACCGTCCACCTCCTTCCACGGATCGGTCTGGTTGCACTGGATGTGCTCGATGCCTCCCGTGGTGAAGATCTCCACGCGCCCCTTGCCGTTCTGCTCGAGCCGCTGGAGGATCTCGTCCTCCACCTGCATGTTCCAGCCGAATTCGTATTCGCCCGTCTGGAGCACCGCCCGGGCGGCGGAGACGGCGTCCCCGCCCCCCTTCATCTCGATCGTGTCGAAGTAGGGCCGGTTCGGGACGTGGTAGGTCGAGTTGATTTCTCCGCGGACGACGTCGCCGGGCTTGAAGTCCACGAACCGGTACGGCCCCGTGCCGACGGGGCGGAGGTTGGCGGGCGCCTCGCGTGACTTCGCGCCCTTGTACGACTCGAAGAGGTGCTTCGGCAGGATCATCCCGCGAAAGCTGCAGAAGGCGTCGGACCAGTAGGGGGTCGGCTTCTTGAAGACCACCTTGACGGCGTGGCTGTTGAGCTTCTCCACGCGCTCGATGCCCTCGTAGGAGCCGACGGTGGTGGCGGCCGTGGCCGTGTCGGCCGCGTACTCCCAGGTGAAGATCACGTCGTCGGCGGTGAACGGCTTGCCGTCGTGCCAGGTCGCGCCCTGCTTGAGCTTCCAGGTGACGTTCATTCCGTCCTTGGAAAGGCCACCGTTCTGGAGGCTCGGCACCTCCTGGGCGAGGATGGGCACCAGGTTGCCGTCGGGATCGAAGGAGCAGAGGGGCTCGTAGAAGATGCGCGAGGCGTCCTGGTCCTTGGTGCCCGTGGCGAAGTGGGGATTGAGAAGCGTCGGCGCCTGCCACCAGAGCACCTTGAGAGGCCCTCCGCCCCCGCGGCGCGTGGGCGTGAAGACGGGATTCTTGGGCTGGGCCTGGACCACGCCGGCATGGGCGAGCATCTGAGCGGCCATGGGCGCCGTGAGTCCGAGCGCGACCATGGCCTGCACGAAGCCTC